>JAAYTL010000050.1 GCA_012518035.1 Tissierellia bacterium
ATACCCTACGGGGTAAATTATTGTTGTAAACATAACGGGGAATGTGGTAAACTTATAAGAGTGAAGATAGGTATCTTATGTATTTAGAAAGGTGATTAAAGTGACTAAAGGTGATAAATTATTAATAGTTTTTGTGCTCATCCTATCCCTGGCATCCATGGGATATATAAAAAGCCAAGGACTATCCAATAAAGATAAATACGTAAGTGTACAAGTAAATGGCGAAGAAATCAAAAGGATAATCTTCGACAAGAGTGTAGTAGGAAAAACCATACCTATCGAAACAAAATACGGCTATAATTTAATCGAAGTCGGTGATAACCAGGTAAGAGTTATTGAAGCCAGCTGCCCGGACAAGATCGATGTTAAGCAAGGCTACATATCCCGTATAGGTGAAACCATAGTTTGCCTGCCTAATAGGCTGATAGTAGAAATCAAGGGAATAGACTCTGTTGATGGAATAGACATGATTAATTATTAGGAAGAGGTACAAATGAAAAAATTAAATAAGATGCTTTTTTTATCAGTATTAGTATCAGTAGGATTAGCCCTAAGCGTCCTAGAATCAGCAATCCCACTTCCTATTGCCTTTCCAGGTGCTAGACTAGGTTTATCCAATATGGTGGTTTTAATAACCCTGGTAGTTTTTGGATTTACGGATGGTATAACGGTTGCTATGCTTAAAAGTATCGTACTGATGCTTGTAACAGGAAGTGTATCGAGCTTTATATATAGTTTTTCTGGTGCAGTCTTAAGCTGCATCGCCATGTATTTTGGATATAGATACTTTTCTAATATATTCAGCTTAATAGGAGTAAGTATTCTGGGAGCCTTATCTCATAATTTTGCCCAGGTAACAGTAGCTACCATCATAATGAATAACTTGAAAATCTATACATACTTACCATTCTTGATGTTAGTTAGCATTTTCTCAGGCTATTTTGTAGGACTTGCTTCTACATACATAATCAGGAACCTAACGGTAAGCTTTAATATCATATTTAGAAGGTAGGAGAATATGAGTAAGATTATTCTAGCAACTTCATCCCCTAGAAGGAAGGAACTATTCGATAAGTTTAATATAGATTACCAAGCAGTGGAAAGCAAGGTAAGTGAGGTTTTAGATCCTAGGGATAAGCCTATTCCATATGCCATGGCCATAGCCTATGCCAAGGCATATGAGGTAAGCAAGCAATATGAAGATAAGATAGTCATTGGAGCTGATACCATAGTGGTCTACAAGGACGAAATCTTAGAAAAACCCAAGGATGAGGAAGATGCCTATAGGATGCTCCAGCTCTTAAGTGGCAAGGAGCACCAGGTAATATCTGGACTTGCCATCATCAACCTATGCCAAAATAAAAAGGTTGTAGACTATGATCTTACGAAAGTAAAGTTTAGGGATTTAGAACCTATTACCATAAGAAAATATATAGAAACCGAGGAACCACTGGATAAATCTGGAGCCTATGGAATCCAAGGTTTAGGTGGTATTCTTGTTGAAAGTATAGTTGGTTCATATTATAATGTAATAGGACTGCCTTTGGTTAAACTTGACGAATTGATGTTGAAACATTTCAATAAGAGTTTAATATAAAGAAGGTGAAATTATGGACGTTAACCTGGATATTGAGAGGACTTATACCATCAAGGATTTGCCCATAAGTGAAAGACCTAGAGAGAAACTATATAGCTATGGTGTTGAATCTTTATCCAACGCTGAATTATTAGCTATCATAATAAGGACAGGATATGGTGAAAAAACAGCCATAGACCTTGCCCAGACAATTCTAAACATAGATGATAAGGGTCTTCCCTTCTTGACAAATGTAAGTTTAGAACAACTTACTGAAATTAAAGGCGTAGGGAAATGCAAGGCTGCCCAAATCCTGTCTGCCATAGAGATAGGTAAGAGGATCAGTAGGTGGAATGCAGAGGATAAGGTAAAGGTAACCTCACCCATGGTTATAGCCAACCTGGTAATGGATGATATGAGATATCTAGAAAAGGAACATTTCAATATAGCCCTGCTAGACACAAAAAACCAAGTCCTAGGCATTGAAAATATCTCAGTTGGGACCTTAAATGCTTCAATAGTTCATCCAAGAGATGTCTTCAACATGGCTATTAAGAGAAATGCCAATTCCATTATCCTATTACATAACCACCCCAGTGGTGACCCACACCCAAGTAATGAAGATATAAATATTACCCATAGATTAGCAGAAGTTGGAAATCTAGTAGGAATAAAGGTACTAGATCACATAATCATTGGGGATAATAGATATATAAGCTTCAAGGAAAAGAATTTATTTTAACATTGGAAGGAGACATTTATGAGACTTTTTGGATTTTTAAATAAAGATATGGGAATAGATTTAGGAACAGCCAACACCTTGGTCTATGTAAAAGGTAAGGGGGTAGTAGCTAGGGAGCCCTCAGTAGTAGCTATCCAAACCAATACCAAACAGGTCCTGGCAGTAGGTGAAGAAGCTAAGAAGATGATTGGTAGAACTCCAGGCAACATAGTGGCCATTCGTCCATTAAAAGACGGAGTTATAGCTGATTTTGATGTAACACAAGATATGTTGAAGTATTTCATAGGCAAGGCCTACAAGAGAAGATCCATCATCCAGCCCAGGGTAGTAATCTGTGTACCCAGTGGGGTCACTGAAGTAGAAAAGAGGGCTGTTGAAGAGGCGGCCATCCATGCTGGAGCCAGGGATGCCTACCTAATAGAAGAACCCATGGCAGCAGCCATCGGAGCAGGCCTACCAGTCCAAGAGGCAACTGGTAGCCTAATTGTGGATATCGGTGGAGGTACCACAGAAGTAGCAGTTATCTCCCTTGGAGGTATAGTAACAAGCAAATCCATCAGGGTGGGTGGAGACGAGTTTGACGAAGCTATCGTCAACTATATAAAGAAAGAATACAGCCTCATGATAGGAGAAAGAACAGCTGAAGAAATTAAGATAAACATAGGTACAGCTGATAAAGATTCTGAACTTGTGACAATGGACGTAAGGGGACGTGATTTAATAACCGGTCTACCCAAGACCCTAGAAATCTCATCTAAAGAAATCTATCAAGCCATGAAGGAGCCAATATTAAACATCATAGACTCAATCAAATCCACACTTGAGAAGACCCCACCTGAGCTAGCTGCAGATATCATGGAGCAGGGCATCATGCTAACAGGTGGAGGAGCCCAATTAGACGGCATGGATAGAGTAATCATAGAAGAAACAGGCATGCCAGTTATAGTAGCAGAAAATCCACTTGACTGTGTAGCTATTGGTACTGGAAAGGCATTAGATAGCATTGATATATTGAAAAAGACAATGTATAACACTAAAAAAATGGGTTAAGTGGTGATACTATGTATTTTTTTAGAAAATACAAAAATAGAATGATGGTGACAGCTGTCGCTATCATTCTAATTCTTATAATTGGGTTTACTAACAAGGATAGGTTGTCTGTAAGTACTTTTGAAAACCTTATGGGTAACATTTTTAAACCCGTCAACAAGGTAGTCTATAGCATTGGCAATAGGGTATCTGGATTTTTTTCTTCCATAAAAAACATATCCAGGCTGTCAGAGGAAAATGAGGAGTTACTGGCAAAGGTAGCTGCCTTAGAAGATGAAAACAGAGACCTCAACAACCTTATAGGCAAGTATGACTTCCTTAAAAATGAAGCAGGCCTGCTTCAAAACACAAGTTATGACCTGATTTCAGCCCAGATAACAGGCAAGGACCCTGGCAACTGGTATGATGTATTTACCATTGACAAGGGTTTAAATCATGGGCTTAAGAAGAATGATAATGTAATCCAGGGAATTGAAACAGAGAATGGAGTTATAGAAGAAGGCCTTATAGGGCGTATAGCTGATATCGGAAGCAACTGGGCCAAGGTCATATCCATTATAGATGAGCAAAACAAGGTTTCCTTTAAGATAATAAGAACCCAGGACGGTGGTATGCTCAATGGCAAACTAACCATTGACGGAACAATAGAAGGTTACCTCTTTGATAGTGAAGCAGATGTTATCCCTGGGGACAAGGTCTTTACCTCAGGATTAGGAGAGGTATTTAAGGAAGACATATATATAGGTGAGGTGGCAGAAGTCCACCATGACGATGAAGAGTTGATAATGAGAATAACTGTAGACCCAGCCATAAACTTTAAGAAGCTCTACAAGGTACTTGTAATAAGAGATTGATTTGAGGATTGATTTAAGTGAACATTCCAACCCTAATATTAATTTTAATCATAAATACCATATTTCAAAGCTCAATACTACCCTATCTTAGCCTATTTGGATACCTGCCTAATACTGGCTTAGTTATCATAGTCATGGTAGCCTTAAGAAAGGGTAAGTATTATGGAGGCTTTTTTGCTTTAGCCCTAGGGCTAATTCAAGACATATTTTTTGGACAAGTAGTAGGGGTAAATGCCTTGATCTTATTTTTCCTAGGATATGGTTTGGGCTTGATACATGAAGTATTGGACATTGAAAACATGGTGATTCCAATACTTTCTTCTGTTATAGGAACCATTTATTACAACTACTTCTATTATGTACTTATGTTCTTCCTATCCCGGGAGATACCTAGGGAAGTTATGTTGCAGAAGGTATTTTCAATAGAAATTCTTTACAATGGGATTTTAGCTCTACTGCTTTATAAACTATTTTCCAAGATATTTGTTATACCTTCCCTAAGATTTGGGAAAAGGTAGGGGTGATATAGGTGAATATTCTCGATAAAATTAAAAATAGATACAATATAATAACCTTTGTTCTAATACTCTTGATGCTGGCCCTATCCATAAGATTGGCCACCTTGACAATAGCCCAAGGGGACTACTATAGGGATTTAGCTGACAACAAGAGACTAAAAGAGGTCTACACTACAGCCCCCAGAGGGGAGATCAGGGACCGCTATGGTAGACTACTGGCAGGCAACAAGTCCAGCTTTACCGTCCAGTTATTAAAGGATGAGTTAAATAGGCTGGATTTAAAGACCAGAAACCAGGCCTACCTAGACCTGATAAGGCTCTTAGAAGAAGATGGGGTCACCTATGTAGATGAACTCCCCATCCAACTGAATGTATTTAAGTACAGGACAGAAGGGGACTATCAAAAAGAATCTTTAGAGCCAATAGACAAGGTTATCCAATTAATCATGGACAACAACCTAATCCCTAGGCTTGTAGACTCCCACTATGTACATAGGGACTATCTAGGTCACTTCAAATTTATAACAGCTAACAAAACCATTAGGGCCATATTAGAGAAAGGCATAGACCTACCCATAGAAACAGACATCCAGGAGGGGCAGGTCCAGATCTTCTTTGATGAAAAAATCGACATCGACAGGTGGAAGAGATCTAAAGGTATCCCTTCAGGAGCTTCAGCTAGGGATATTCTAATCCAGTACCTGGAAGAAGATACAACCATCTTAAGAAAGACCATAGACCATTCCCTATCTAGGAAGCTGGTATACGATATACTAGTAGAGAATGATTTGGTAGATAATATCTATCTTGAAGAGATTGCCATAACCTATGAAGAAGAGTACCTAAGCCAAAAAAGACACTTGAGCAATATATATCCAAGAATAACCCTGACCTCAAGTGCAAAGGATGACTTCGTAAACATAGCCAAGCAATTCCCCTTGATGAATTTCCTAGAAACCAGCTATGAAAAGGAGGATGGTGGTAGGATAATCCCAGGCCAAGTCTTATTAGATTTCTTAAAGGAGGATAACATTTCACTTCCTCTAGAAATTACCTTAGCCGATGATAATTCTACAGTCCTATATAAGTATACGGGCAATGAGGATCTTGGTGATGAAAGCCCAGTAAACCTACTTATAAGATCCGCTGAAGAAGCTGGAATCTTAATAGACTTTGTCACAGATGAAGAAATCTTGTATTTTCTTCAACTACAAATGTCCAATCAGGGAATAAGTCTAATATACTCCATAGATGAATTGACTTCTGAGGACCTACCCCTAGGGGCAGTGGAAGACTTTATAGATACTACCAAGCAGTCTCCCTTGAAGAATTTCTTAGAAACCAGTATTCAGCGTGAAGATGAGGATAGACTAATCCCAGGCAAAGTTCTACTGGATTTAATCAGGGAAAAGGGCGTGGAAGTACCAATAGAGGCAGAATTAGGAGATGATGAATCCTCAGTCATCTATAGATATACAGGCAATATTGATATCGGGGATGAGAACCTGGTTGATTTATTAATAAATTATGCTGAAAGGGCAGGAGTCCTAGCAGATTTCATAACCAGGGATGATATTAAATACTCTGTCCAATCTCAACTATTAAGGGATGGCATCAATCCAAGGATTTCTGTAGCCAATAATTTCCAATATGTAGAAATAAACAACCTAATCCAATTCTATACCAGCAGCAAGGTAATAGATGTGGAAGAAGGTGAAAATCCTAATATCCAAAGCCTTTTAAACAAGGACAAGGAGGAGGTCTTTAAGAAATTAAGAGATAGATATGAGATTGATGAAGGTTTAAGTATCTATGAGGCTAGAAAGATTCTCATTATCCATGAAGAAATAAGAAAACAAGGCTATCTGGCCTATAATCCAATAAACATAGCCTACGGCATCAAGGATGCCACTGTAGCCAAGATAGAAGAGACCTCGGCTGAGGTACCTGGCATCAGTGTTTCAGTAGAGCCCGTTAGGTACTATCCAGAAGGCCATTCAGCAGCCCATATCTTGGGCTACCTAGGCAAGATAAGCCAGGCCAATGAAATAGAAAAATACGTGGAAGAATTAAAGTATTCACCCAATGAACTAATTGGGAAAACAGGTATAGAGGAGAGTTTTGAAGAAATCTTAAAGGGCAAAAACGGGGTTAAGGAAGTAGAAGTAGACTCCGTCGGTAACACAACCGGCGTCTTAACAGAGGAAAAACCCATTCCAGGCAACAATGTCTACCTCACCATTGACTTGAAACTCCAACAGGTTGCAGAGCAGGCCTTGAAGCATACCTTGGAAGAGATAAGCCGAGGAGGCACTTACCGTAGTCCCTGGGGATGGGGAGACTACACCTATGGTATCAATAAAAGAAAGCGTAAGCCCTATGTAGCTAACTCAGGAGCAGTTGTGGCCATAGACGTTAAGACTGGTCAGGTCCTAGCCAGCGCTAGCTATCCAGCCTATGACCCCAACCTCTTCTCCACAGGTATATCCAAGACTGACTGGGAGAGCCTCTTCCCCGAAAATGACAAGGACCAATTGGCCCCCAGACCCCTATATAATATAGTCACCCAGACTGCTGTTGAACCTGGTTCCATCTACAAGATGGCTACAGGACTAACAGCCTTGGAAAAGGGGCTAGATCCCAAGTTAAGAATCAGGGATATGGGGAAAGTCGATATAGGAAATGATAGTTTTAAATGCCATATTTGGACCGGTGGTGGTAGGACCCATGGCTTTGTAAACGTATATGAAGCCCTTAGGGACTCCTGTAACTATTATTTCTACACCCTAGCCCTAGGTTATAACCAGAAAACAGGGGCCAATATCGGAGTTAAGATTGACGTTGAGGATATAGCAGAAATGTCTAAGAAACTTGGATTAAATGACAAGACTGGAATTGAGATAAATATCCCTGCCGAAGTATCTGGGGTGATACCTGATCCCCAAAGGAAGTTACTCAATACCAAGGCCCTCTTAAAATCCGTCTTAAATAGAAAGCTAGAAAAGTACTATAAGGAAGACCGTGAATATGACGAAGACTTCAAGGAAAAGGCCATAGAAGAGATCCTTACATGGCTAGAATATGATGAGCCCCTATCCAGAGGGGAAGTAGTAAGAAGGCTTGAAGATATGGGTATCAACTCTGAATTGAGGCTTCCTGGAGATAGGGAAGGGCTGGCTGATATGATTAAGTATACCTATATTAACTATGGTAGCTGGAGGCTATCAGACACAATAAATGTCACCATTGGACAAGGGGCAGGAGCCTATACTCCTATCCAAATGGCCAATTATGTAGCAACCATAGCAAACGGTGGCTATAAACACAAGCTGACCTTGATTGATAATGTAAAGAACTACAACAATTCAGAGACCCAGTATGCCCACGATCCGAATCCAGACAGGATAGAATTAAACGATTATGAAAACCTCGAGCATATTAAAAGGGGTATGAAGATGGTATCTGAAAGTGGTACAGCCAGAAGGGTATTTCAAAACTTCCCCATAGAGGTAGGAGTTAAGACAGGTACAGCCCAAAAAACTGGTATAAATCCATCAACAGGTGAGGTCTATGATGACTTTGCATGGTTTGTAGGATTCGCCCCCTATGATGAACCAGAAATAGCCGTGGCAGCCCTCATCTTCCAGGGGGGGTCAGGTGGTTATGCTGGTCCCATGGTTAGAGACATCATGGCCGAGTACCTCGGATTAAATGATTCTAGCATCGACGATAATCTACCCTACGAAAACTTCCCAACAAGATAGGGAATTTAGGTAGAAAAATGGTGAAATTTACAATTATATGATAAAATAGAATCATTATAGATTGACTAGGACGGAGGTACTGGCAAGTGAAAAATGGTACAATAGCCTTTAAAGGGGTAAATGACGGCGTATATTTAGAAATCTATGGTTCTGACATGGACAAGATCAAAGAAGAGCTAAAGACCAAGCTGGCTAAGTCATCGGGATTTTTTCAGGGTGTCAACTTCCTAGGGGTAAGTGGTGAAGACCTATCTCCAGAAGAGATGCTTGAGATACACCTAATCTTAAAATACAGGTATGATTTTGACATAGACCTAGGGGATGACCTCCTGGATAGGCTATATATGATCTACAAGAGCAAGAGGGAATTGGAAAGCTCCGTAGTAAAAAACTCTAAGGAGGGCATGACCAAGTTCCTATATGGAACCCTTAGGTCTGGCCAAATCGTAGAATATAATGGTAATATTGTAGTAGTAGGAGATGTTAATCCAGGGGCCTTTCTTAAGGCCACTGGCAATATTATCATCCTTGGGACCCTAAAGGGAGTAGCCCATGCTGGATTTAATGGTGACAATGAGGCTATAGTAGCTGCATACAACCTAATTCCCAATCAATTGAGGATAGCGGATATAATTGTCAGGGCACCAGATGGCGATATATCAGAATATAAACTACCTGAAGTTGCAAGAGTATACGATGGTGAAATCATAATTGAGCCATATTTACCTAATAAATAATAGGGAGGAACTTACATGGAAAATAAAAAGGGAACTGCAATCGTAGTCACATCGGGCAAGGGTGGAGTTGGCAAGACCACAACCAGTGCTAATTTAGGGACAGGCCTTGCAATGCTTGGCAAGTCAGTTGTTATAGTAGATGCAGATATTGGACTAAGGAACCTAGACGTAGTTATGGGGCTAGAGAACAGGATTGTATATGACATCGTAGACGTGGTAGAAAAAACCTGCCGCTTAAAACAAGGCCTTATCAGGGACAAGAGGTTTGAAAAACTTTATCTACTGCCAGCAGCCCAAACCAGGGACAAGTCAGCAGTAAAACCAGAGCAAATGATTGAATTAGTTAATGAGCTCAAGGATGAATTCGATTACATAATAATCGACTCCCCAGCAGGTATAGAGCAAGGTTTCCAATATTCCATAGCTGGAGCAGATCTAGCAATCATAGTAACTACTCCAGAGATATCAGCTGTTAGAGACGCCGACAGGGTAATCGGTATTCTTGAAGCAAAAGGGCTGCATGACCACAGGCTCCTAATCAATAGGATAAGGCCAGATATGGTTAAGAAAGGCGACATGATGAATAGGGAGGATATCGAAGATATCCTGGCCATTGATTTAATCGGAATAGTGCCTGATGACGAAGAAATAGTCATATCAACCAACAAGGGTGAGCCTGCTGTAATAGAAGGAAGATCATTGGCGGGTAAGGCCTATATGAACATAGCAAAGAGAATATTAGGTGAAGAAATAGAGCTCTTAGATATAGAAGATGATAACGAAGGCAAGATCAGTAAGATATTCAAGCTGATATTCGGAAAATAGGAGGGGAGAGTCTTGGATCTATTTAAGATGTTTGGGAAGAAGCAAGAGAAAAGCAAGAATATTGCAAAGGAAAGGCTTAAGTTGGTATTGGTGCATGACAGATCTGACTTATCACCTAGGTTTTTAGATATGATAAAAACAGACATAATAAGGGTAATCACAGAATATGCAGATATAGATGAGGAAGGCCTAGACATAAAGATGACCAGGATGAAAAGAGATGGTGATTCAAGACCCATGTCCGCCCTGGTTGCCAATATTCCAATCCTTAAGATGAAAAACAAGAATTAGATACAAACATATAAGTAAATGTGGTCTAAAACCTAGCCTTAATAAATATTAATATACTATTAAGGCAGGTGAGAATATGAAGAGGAATTTAAGGAACATATTAGATCTTCTATCGACCAAGGGACCTGATATCTTAAAGAAACTTTTACATAAGAGCCTGGTAGCCCTTAGTATAATATTGCTCTTACTATTCTTAAAGTCCTTGGACCTTAAGGCAACTAATGTCTTTTTAGAAAAGGTCAAGAGCAGTATTAACTATGAATTCAAGCTGGTAGAGGATAGTAAGAAGATATTTAGCAAGGGAAAGGACTTGCTAGATGATTCTAAGAAAGTCCTAGAGGTCTTCAACCTAGACAATGAGCCAGAATATCCAGCCCCAATCAAAGGCGAGATATTCAAGGGCTACCACAAGGAAACCAATAGGGGAATAGATATCCTATCCCATGGAGACACTGAACCCAGGGCCATAGCAGCTGGAATTGTTAAGGATGTTATACTAACCAATAACAAGGGCTACTATGTTACGGTCGAAAGCGAAGAAATAGACCATGTTTATGGTTACCTATCCAAATCCTACTTTGTTATAGGAGATAGGGTTTTAGAAGGGGATTTGATAGGCTATTTGGGGACCAATAAAGATGGACAAAAATACTTAAGATTTGAAATCATTAAAGATGGGCAGCATGTAAATCCACTAAAATTTATAGAGTTCCAATAGAAACTATACCTCGGTATCCATTGCTGAGGTATATTATTTTGTCTAAGCCTCTTTCTGTTTCTGCAGGAAAAAGAATAAATTTTCAAAATGAGACTCAAATTAAATCAATCTCAAAAATTAAGGATGGATGTTTTTTTGTTTTAAGTATGGTAATATATAATAATACACTTTAGATTAGAAAGGATACATTATGATAGAAAAGAAGAAGTTGGATAGAGTATTAAACAAGGTTATAAAACCTGCTAGATACATAGGAATGGAGCAAAACTCCATCATAAAAGACTTAGACAAGGTTAAGGTAAAATTTGCCTTTTGCTTTCCAGATGTTTACGATGTGGGTATGTCCCATCTAGGACTCCACATCTTATATAATCTCATAAACCAATAT
Organism: Tissierellia bacterium; assembly: GCA_012518035.1. GTDB lineage: Bacteria > Bacillota > Clostridia > Tissierellales > Tissierellaceae > JAAYTL01. The sequence continues at coordinate 11,464 of JAAYTL010000050.1, forward strand.
GACGACTTTGCCTGTGAAAGGGTATTTACCCCTTGGATAGACATGGAAGAACTCATGCGCAAGGAGGGCATCCCCCTCTACACCCTTGAAAACAAGGAAGAGGTAAGGGATTTTGACATCCTAGGTTTTACCCTCCAATATGAGATGAGTTATACTAATATTCTCAATGTCCTAGACCTATCAGGCATACCCCTCCTATCTAGAGACAGGTCTAATGATGACCCTCTAGTAATTGCGGGAGGTCCCTGTGCCTATAATCCAGAACCCCTAGCGGACTTTATAGATGTTTTTGTCCTAGGGGAGGGGGAAGAAGTAACCCTAGAACTGTTAAATAAATACAAGGAGCATAAGGAAAGGGGTTGGGACAAGGAGTCCTTCTTAAAGGACATCCTTGATATTGAAGGCATCTATGTTCCTAAATTTTATGATGTCCATTATAAGGAAGATGGAACCATAAGGGAAATGGTACCCTTAATAGATGAAGCACCTAAAGTGGTTAAAAAGAGAAGAGTAGAGGATTTAGACTCCATGTTTGCACCAGAGACCATGATAGTACCCTTTGTTGAGACAGTACATGATAGGGTGGTTCTGGAGTTATTCAGGGGTTGCACCAGGGGATGTAGGTTTTGCCAGGCAGGCATGCTTTACAGGCCAATCAGGGAGAAATCCCCTTCAAGACTGATGGACTTGGCCAGGGAGCTAGTGGACAATACAGGATATGAGGATATCTCCCTATCCTCCCTAAGTACCTGCGACTATAGTCAGCTCCAACTCTTGGTTTCCAGCCTTATGAAAGAGCATGGGGAGGACAATGTCGGTGTTTCCCTACCATCCTTACGACTGGACTCCTTTTCCATAGATATTCTCAAGGAAATTGAAAAGGTTAGGAAAAGTGGGCTGACCTTTGCACCTGAAGCAGGTAGCCAAAGGCTTAGAAATGTCATCAACAAGGGAGTAGATGAAGAGGACTTGGTTAAGGCTGTGAGCTACGCCTTTGATGAAGGCTGGTCCAAAATCAAGCTCTATTTCATGATAGGCCTGCCTACAGAGACAGATGAAGATGTACTGGGAATCAGGGATTTATCCTACTTGGTAAAGGATATATTCTTTAATGCTCCCAAAGAGAAAAGAAGGGGCAACTTCTCAGTAACAGCCAGTGGCTCCTGCTTTGTACCCAAGGCCTTTACCCCCTTCCAGTGGGTAAGTCAGGATTCCATAGAGGAGTTTAGGAGGAAGGCCTACCTGGTCAAGGATAGCATAAAGGATAAGAAGATTACCTTCAACTACCATGATCCAGAAGTAAGCTATGTGGAAGCTGTTATTGCCAGGGGAGATAGAAGGTTGTCTAGGGTTATAAAGAGGGCCTGGGAAAAGGGTTGCAAATATGATGGCTGGAGAGAACATTTTAATTTCCAACTATGGCAGGAAGCCTTTGATGAAGAGGACATAGACGGTGGATTTTACGCACAAAGGGAAAGGAATGAGGATGAACTCTTCCCTTGGGACTTTATCGATATAGGGGTGTCTAAAAAGTATTTATACAGGGAATACCAAAAATCCCTGGCAGGCCAATTGACCCATGACTGTAGGCTAGCATGTACAGGATGTGGCATCAGGGACTGCTCCATGAGAGGTGTTTTTAATTGATATTAAGGGTAAAATTTAATAAGAAGAATTATTTGAAATATATAGGGCATTTAGATTTACTACGCCTCTTCCAGAGGACCTTTAGGAGGGCAGGGATTCCTGTTAAGTATTCCCAGGGATTCAATCCCCATCCAAAGTTTTCAATAGCCAATCCCCTTTCATTAGGGATAGAGAGCGAAGGGGAGTATATGGATATAGAGTTAGAGGATAAGGTAGATATTGATGACTTTACACAAAAGATGAACCAGGTCTTGCCCAAGGATATCAGGATTCTAAGAGCAATATATCCTAAGGAAAACAAGTCCATATCCTCAGAGTTATCCTGGGCCCTCTATGGGGTTACATTGGAAATTGAGGAAGACCTAAGTATCGAAGATATCCAAGAAAGACTAGACAACTGGCTAGCCAGGGGTGGAATAATAATATCCCGACTCAGAAAACAAGGTAAGAGAAAGGTCATGAAGGAAGAGGATATCGCCCCCCTGATAGGTGGCATAGATGTCAGGGATAAGACAGGGTCAGAAGTCACCCTGGAAGTCCTTATGAGGGTAGGAGAAGATGGAAACCTCAGACCCTTTGACTTCATAGATGCCTTAAAGGCTAGTGATATCATTAAGCTTGATAAGGATTCGGTCTCCTTGATAAGGAAAGCCTTATATAAGGAAGATGGAGACCAGCTATACGAACCAATCTAGAATGGGAGTATGTCTATGGATTATATATTTATAAGCTCCAAGGATGGAATCAATAAGGTGGGAGTTGTTGAAAACAACCGGCTGGTTGAATTCTATACTGAGGAAGAAAATGATACAAAATTAGTAGGCAATGTATATAGGGGAAGAGTAGAGAACGTACTTAGGGGTATGGGGGCTGCCTTTGTAAATATCGGCGAGGGCAGGAATGCCTACCTCTATGTTAAAGATGCCTATAATAAGGAACAACTATTATCCAAGAAGAAATATTCCATAGACCAGGTCATAAAATCTGGCCAGGAAGTCATGGTCCAGGTCATCAAGGAACCCCTGGGTTCTAAAGGTCCCAAGGTGACCACCCATATCAGTCTACCTGGTAGATATGTAGTCCTTACACCTTTTTCCAAGGATATAAATATATCCAGGAAAATAAGCAAGAAGTCCGAAATCATAAGGCTAAAGGAGCTTGGCCAAAGAATCATAGAAGATGATATAGGTATGATTTTTAGGACCAATGCCAAAGATAAGGACGAGGACATAATCCAAGCTGAGTATAAGCAACTATTAGCCATCTATAGGAAGATAGAGATGCAGAAGGGCTTCCTTCCTACACCTAAGAGAATCTACAAGGAATTAGACTTAATCTACAAAATTGTTAGAGAGACCTTCAATGAAAGGGACTATCAGATAATCGTGAACAACAAGGAAGTCTATGACAACATACTAGAATTGGGCTACTTCTACTCCATTCCTGTAGAAAAAAGGATTATCCTGGATGAAGGCTTCTGTATGGAAGAGCATGCGGATATCCAAAATGACCTCCAACAGGCCTTCAAGAGAAAGGTCCCCCTAGATAACGGAGGCTACATAGTCATAGATGAAACTGAGGCCCTTACAGCCATTGATATTAACACAGGTAAATATACAGGCAATTTGTCCCTGAAGGATACCGTCTTAAGGACCAACCTGCTAGCAGCTGAAGAAATAGCCAGACAGATTCGACTCAGGGATATAGGTGGTATTATTATCATTGATTTTATAGATATGAAAAGTAAAAGTGACAAATCAGAGGTCCTATCCAGACTGGCCAAGTGCTTTAAACTAGATAGGAACCAGCCCAATATAATTGGTATAACCAAATTAAATCTAGTAGAGATAACCAGAAAGAAAATCAGGCCCACCCTGGACAGTACCATATCCATAACCTGTCCAACCTGCCTGGGTAGGGGGCGGATTCAAAAATAAAAATCTTGACAAAACCTACTAGATTTGTTAAAATGTTTTGGTGTGGAGCCGCTCAATTTAGGTTTTCAAGCATAGCACCTAATATTGGCGAGACTAGGTTAGAGGAGGTGCCGAGTATGTACGCTGTTATAGAAACAGGAGGCAAACAATATAGGGTTCAAGAAGGCGATACCCTATTTGTAGAAAAGTTAGATGCAGAAGTTGGAGCAACTGTAGATTTTGATAAGGTACTTATCTTATCAAAGGAAGGTGAGCTCTTAGCTGGCAAGCCTTACCTTGAAGGAGCAAAGGTTGAAGCTAGTGTTCTAGAACAAGGTAAAGCAAAGAAAATCATTGTATACAAGTATAGAGCTAAGAAAAACTACAGAAAGAAAGCAGGTCATCGTCAGCCATATACAAGGGTAAAAATTGAAAAGATAGTAGGCTAGACATGATTCGTGTTAAGATCTTTAGAAATAAGGATAGTATAAGAGGATTTGAAGTTAAGGGGCATGCAGAATATGCGGCCTATGGTCAAGATATAGTATGTGCTGCAATCTCCGTCCTGTCAATAACTACCCTAAACTCCCTGATAGAAATCTGCGGGATAGACAAGGAAAGACTGGACTACAGGATTGATGAGGAAACGGGATTTGTAGACCTACATTTACCTAGAAATTTAAGTGAAGAAATATTCAATAATAGTCAAATTGTTTTAAGAACTTTTGAGTTAGGAGTTAAATCCATAGAAGAAAGTTACCCAAATAATGTGACTCTCATGGAATAGGGAGGTGTAACAGATGATCAAATTGAATTTGCAATTATTTGCTTCTAAAAAGGGAGTAGGTAGCTCCAGGAACGGTAGAGACAGTAGGGCAAAGAGACTGGGTGTTAAAAGAGGAGCTGGTCAATTCGTACTAGCTGGTAATATCCTAGTTAGACAAAGAGGAACTAAAATCCACCCAGGCGTTAATGTAAGAAGAGGTAGTGACGATACTCTGTTTGCAACAGTAGATGGAGTAGTAAAATTCGAAAGAATGGGTAGAGATAGAAAGAAAGTTAGTGTTTATCCAGTTGAAGAATTAGCATAATTTATGAGCTTGCCAATAGGCAAGCTTTATTTATCTAATAAAGACCTAGATTATTCATATACTAAGTACTATAATGAACTTAAGTATAGATTAAGTGTTAGAGGATGATGACCATATGTTTATAGATGTAGCCAAGATCTCCGTAAAAGGAGGCAAGGGTGGAAATGGAATAGTAGCCTGGAGGAGAGAAAAGTTCGAGCCTTCAGGTGGTCCCTACGGTGGAGACGGAGGAGACGGTGGCTCCGTAATCCTAAAGGCCGATGAAGGAATAAGGACCCTGATGGACTTTAGGTACAAGAGGCACTACAGCGGGGAAAATGGAGAAGACGGAAGAACCAAAAGACAATATGGCAAGAAGGGTCAGGACACCATCATTAGGGTACCAGTAGGCACCCTAGTTAAGGACGCTAAAACCAAAAGAGTAATAGTGGATTTAAAGCATAAGGACCAGGAATTCGTAATAGCCAAGGGGGGCAAGGGGGGCAGAGGAAACGCCAGATTTGCTACACCTACCAGGCAGGCCCCTGGATTTGCAGAGCCAGGCACCAAGGGCCAGGAATTAGAAATTATCCTGGAATTAAAGCTCCTGGCAGATGTGGGCCTCATAGGTTATCCCAATGTAGGGAAATCCACAATCTTGTCCATGCTGTCAGCAGCCAAGCCCAAGATAGCCAACTATCATTTTACCACCCTCCAGCCCAATCTAGGAGTGGTCAGGGTGGATGAAGGAAAGAGCTTTGTCCTGGCTGATATCCCAGGACTTATAGAGGGTGCTTCAGAGGGTGTAGGCCTAGGCCATGACTTCCTAAGGCACATAGAAAGGACCAGGGTCCTAGTCCATGTCCTAGATGCATCTGGTTTAGAAGGCAGGGACCCGGTAGAGGATTTTTATAAGATAAACGATGAATTATTCCAGTACAACCCCAAATTAGAGGATAAGCCCCAGTTGATTGTGGCCAATAAGATGGACCTCCCTGGAGCTGAAGAAAATTTGGAGATGATAAGGGCGGAATTTGAGCCCCAAGGAATCCAGGTGTTTGAGACCTCAGCAGCTACAAGCCAGGGAGTGGCAGATCTGAAGTATTCCATTTGGGAGTTACTGACCACCCATGAGGGGGATTATGAAACCTTTGATGAAGAATATGAAGAATTTGAAATTGTAGAGGAAGAAGAAACAGTCATAGTCAAGAAGGAGGATGGAATCTATATAGTAGAGGGAACCTTTGTTGAGAGGCTCCTAGAAGCAACCTATTTCGACGATATAGACTCTTTAAGATATTTCCAAGATGCCCTTAGGAAAAGAGGCATAGTTGAAGAATTGGAAAAGCTAGGTATTGAAGAGGGAGAGTCAGTATTTATCAGCGGCTATGAGTTTGAATTCTTCCATTAAAAGGAGTGTCAGGATTGTTAACAGGTAAGCAAAGAAGTTATTTAAAGGCAAAGGCCAATAGCCTGGAACCAATTTTTCAAATAGGTAAAAATGGTATAACAGATAACTTCATCAAGCAAGTAGATGAAGCCCTAGAAGCCAGGGAATTGGTAAAGATTAAGATTTTACAAAATATAGACTTAGATGCCAAAGAAGTTGCAAGCGAACTAGCCCGCCTACTAGACGCGGAGTATGTACAAAGCATAGGGAGTAAGCTAGTCCTATACAGGGAATCCAAGGAGAATAAAAAGATCCAATTACCCTAGGACAGTTATTTTCTTGAAATATAAAGGAGAATTCTTATGAAGATAGGAATTATGGGGGGGACCTTTAACCCAATTCATCATGGTCATTTGATACTAAGTGAATATATCAGGATAGGGGCAGATTTGGACAAGATAATCTTCATTCCAACAGGAATCCCGCCCCATAAGGATAATCAGGCCGTCCTAGACAGCCAAATCAGACTGGAGATGGTAGCCCTGGCCATAAGAGAAAATCCCTACTTTATATGCTCTGACATGGAGGTTGTACGGAAGAAACTCTCCTATACCATTGATACGGTAAATGAACTTAAGGAAATCTACAGGGACGACGATTTGTATATGATAATAGGTACTGATACCCTCCTATCCCTCCATACCTGGAAGGACTATGAAAGAATCCTATCCATGATTAATATTATAGTAGCAGATAGGTTGGGTCTGGATAGAAAGAGGGTGGATAAGAGGATAGAAGAACTGACCAGGAGGTACGGGGCCAGTATCATAAGTATGGATAGTCCTGTAATCGACATTTCCTCTACCCTCATAAGGGAAAGGCTAAAAAAGGGCCTATCCATCAAATACCTAGTACCGGAAGTAGTAGAGGACTATATCTTAAAGAACAATCTCTATAGATAGGATGAATTTTATGGATAAGAAGATCATAGACATGCTCATGGAAGATCTAGATCAGTCCAGGCTGGAGCATACCCTAAGGGTTGTTGAGGAGGCCAAAAGGCTAGCCAGAAGGTATGATGTTGATATACAAAAAGCCACTACAGCTGCCCTATTACATGATTGTGGCAAGCTAAAGGATAATAACAACTTATTGAAACTGGCAGATGACTTTGATATAATGATGACAGATAATAAGGATTTAATCCATGCCCCCCTAGGGGCAGCCTTAGCCCAGCATAAGTACAAGATAGAGGATGAGGATATCTTAAATGCCATAAAATACCATACCACAGGCAGAAAGGATATGTCTCACTTGGAAAAGATAATCTATATAGCAGATTATATAGAACCCAATAGGAAATTTATTGGCGTTGAAAGGGTAAGGAGGCTAGCTTTCGAGGACTTGGATGAAAGTATCTGTCTAGCCATGGACCAGACCATAGTATTTTTGGTAAAAAGTAATAGAATAATATCCCTAGATACAATTGAAGCAAGAAATCAGCTAGTATCCAAGGGAAATAAGGGAGGGAGCCAATGGGCGAAATAGAAAAGAAACTAGAAATTATAACCCATGCTATTGAGGAGAAAAAGGGTATCGATAAGCAGGTGATAGATATTTCTGGTATGACCACCATTGCCGATTATTTTGTAATAGTCAGCGGTAATTCATCATCCCAAGCCCAGGCAATTGCAGATGGGATAGAGGAGGAGATGGCCAAGGCTGGCTATGAGAAGTTATCTAGGGATGGTTATCAAAGCGGAAGGTGGATTTTATTAGATTATGAAGAGATAATAGTCCATATCTTCCATAAGGAAGATAGGGAATACTATAAGCTAGAAAGATTGTGGACTGAAGACAGAAAAACCAATTAATAGAGGAGGAAACTTTATGTCATTAGAACTTATAGCAACTACAAAAGCTCCAGGTGCAGTAGGACCTTATTCCCAAGGAGTTAAGGCAGGTAATATAATCTTTACTTCTGGACAATTACATATTGATCCAGAAAATGGACAAATGCTAAAGGGAGACATCCAAGAGCAAACCAGGCTTTGCCTAGAAAACGTCAAGGCTATCCTTGAAGAAGGCGGAGCCAAGCTAGAAGACGTTGTAAAGGTAACCATCTTCCTTACAGACATGGCCAAGTTCTCAGCTGTCAATGAAATATATGGCCAATATTTTTCAAACCACAAACCAGCTAGAAGCTGTGTAGCTGTTAAGGAACTACCCTTAGGTGGAGAAGTAGAGATTGAGGCAGTAGCTGTAATTTAATAGGCATAAGAAAACCTGGTCTAAGACCAGGTTTTTTTAATGGTAACCATAAAGGTTGCTGCTTCTACGTTTTCTCCTTCTTTTAGCCTTGCTATAGATATTGTAGGTCCTTAAAACTATCAGGGCAATAAAGACGAGTATATACCACTTGCTTATGAGGACCTGATGTAGCTTAGGAGGGGCTTGCTCAGCCACATCCATAGTAGATACAATATTTGCGCTACCCACTAGGGTTTCATCTAGATAATAGTCTACCCTTCCAACTACATCCCCCTTGGATATAGGGGCACTTAAATCCTCATTAAAACTGATTTTCCTCTGAATCTTATCTAAGGAACCAGAACTTAGAATAGTGTTGACATTATCTTCTAAAACAACAGAAACATATGGGTGTTGTCCATTTTCAATCTCTAAATTGTCGATAAACTCATTGGCATGTCCCACTGCCACATAATCAAAATTATTGAATCCATAGTTCAAGAGCTTGTGGGTGTCAGCATAGACATCAGGGTTTTCTGATTTTAGAACTACAGTCAAAAGCTTCATGCCATTTCTTTCAGCCATGGTAACCAGACAATTCCTAGCCTGGCTGGTATAGCCGGTTTTACCACATACAACCCCGTCGTATTTAATGGGGATACGTTGACCATTGATATCAATCTTCATACTACCATAGAAGAACTGGTTTGTAGAATAGAGATACCTAGGCTCATCCTTCTTATTGGTAACGTCGATGGTATGGGTGCTCTTGCTAGCCAACTCCCTGAACGTTTCATTAGCCATGGCATACCTGGCTATCAAGGACAAGTCATAGGCTGTAGTATAGTGGTTATCATCATGTAGACCACTAGGGTTGGTAAAGTTTGTATTGGTAGCCCCCAGCTCCTGGGCTTTCTGATTCATTAAATCCACAAAGTCATCCACCGAGCCAGACACATGCTTGGCCAAGGCTGCAGCTGCATCATTTGCCGAAGCAACCATCAAGGCATTGAGCAAATCCCTAACTGACATCTGTTCGTCATAGTCCAGGGCAATATGACTTCCATCTGTTAAGTCAATAACATCAGAATCAATGGTAACTATCTCATCCATCTTCCCATGTTCAATTGCCAAAATAGCAGTCATAATCTTGGTCGTACTGGCTGGATAGAGCTTGGTATTCATATTTTTCTGGTGGAGAACAGTACCGCTATCAAACTCAACCATGACGACACCTTCACCAACCAAGGACAAGTCAGCATCAGCAAAACTATATGTATTAAATAACAGAATAAGTGCTATAATTATCAAAATCTTCTTCTTCAAGTCAATATCCTCCTTCTGGGTTCAATATATATATTATAGCAGAAATGCCCCCCTTATCAAACCCAAAAAAACCATAACCAAAAGAAGGAATTTGTAAAAATATGTAGAATACTTAACTAGGAGATATTTCGGAAATCGGTGTACATAAGAAATCAATTATAAAGGGGGCAACTATGAAAGGTTACTTTACAAAAAAAGAACTAATAGCTATACTTTTAATTGTTTTTCTAGTAGTATCTTATACAGGTTATAAATTACTTTCAAACCTTTTGCTAGAATCCCGGGACACACCCCTGGAAATAGTAAACCATAACTCTCCTGAAGAGGAAGGAAATAAAGAGGATACCCCTCCCAGGGAGGAGGAAGAAGTCACCATCATCATGGTACATATTAGTGGCCAGGTATACCAGCCAGGCCTAGTAGTCCTAAATTCAGGCTCCAGGGTTATAGATGCCGTGGAATTAGCAGGGGGTTTGAAAAAAGAGGCAGATATTGATAAAATTAATCTTGCAAAGAAGTTGTCAGATGAAGAAAAAATCTATATTCCCGCAATAGATGAAGAAGTCGATATAGGACTTATCTTCGATTCGTCAACCAGCTCAGGCAGCTCCAGTATATCTAGCTCAGGGAGAATAAATATTAATACCTCCAGCAAGGAGGAGTTGATGCAGCTGCCAGGAATAGGGGAGGTCACAGCCACCAGGATAATCGATTACAGAAGCAAGACACCCTTTAGGACAATCGAAGATATCATGAATGTTTCAGGTATAGGAGTTAAGAAGTTTGATGCCATAAAAGAGATGATAAAGTGCAATTAAAGAGGTGATAAGATGGGAGACCATAAGGAAATAAGATTAACACAATTAACCAAGGCATCTGGCTGAGCAGCCAAGATCGGTCCCGATATATTGACACAGGTCCTGTGTCACTTACCAAAGATAGAGGATAAGGATTTATTAGTAGGCTTGGATACATCCGACGATGCCGCAGTATATAGGATTAATGAAGACTTGGCCCTGATTCAGACCTTGGATTTTTTTACCCCGGTAGTAGATGACCCCTACACCTTTGGGCAAATAGCTGCAGCTAACTCCCTAAGTGATATCTATGCCATGGGAGGAGAGCCCAGGCTAGCCATGAATATAGTATGCTTTCCTAACTGTCTAGAGCCAGCAGTTCTTAGTGAGATACTAAGGGGAGGCTATGACAAGGTTGCTGAAGCAGGAGCCCTCCTAGTAGGAGGACACAGTGTTTCTGATGATGAGCCCAAGTACGGTCTTTCAGTTACCGGCTTTGTTCAACCAGACAGGGTTTTTACCAACCAGGGGGCTAAACCAGGGGACATTTTAATCCTAACCAAACCCCTAGGCTTAGGGATAATAAACACAGCCATAAAAGGGGAAATAATAGATGACTATTCCTACAAGGAAGCCGTCAAGGTAATGACTACCCTTAACAAGTATGCCAAGGAGGCCATGGATAAGGTCAAGTCCATCAACAGTGTTACGGATGTCACTGGTTTTGGGCTTCTAGGTCATGCCTTGGAAATGGCAGAAGCCAGTCAGGTCTCCCTAATCATAGATAGTTCGGCTATACCAGTACTCCCCAATGCCCCTAAATATGCCAGCATGGGTCTGGTACCAGCAGGGGCCTACTCCAATAGGTCCTATATTGGAGACAAGGTAGCATTTAAGGATGGCGTGTCCGAAGTCATGAAGGATATCCTATATGACCCTCAAACATCAGGAGGACTCTTAATAGCAGTAGACAGGGATTACCAGGAGGACTTGCTCAAGGCCCTGGAGGATTCCTCCACAGACTATGCTATAATAGGTGAGGTCATAGAAAAATCAGCAACCTATATTCAAGTAGAATAAAAAAGAGGAAGTGATCACTTGGCCAATGCAAATCTCTACAGTCTTCTTCCCAAGGTGGATGAATTATTAGAAGATAAAAGTATACAGGAATTATTAGATAAAATACCCAGAAGTCTTGTCTTGGATGTTATAAGACAGGAACTAGACACCCTCAGGGCTAGTATAAGGGAGAACAAGCTAGATAAAGAAGAACTTAAAGGCCAGCTTGATGGCCTGGTTGCTAGGATTAGCAGAAGGGCAAATCAAGAAGCCAGCTACAAGTTTAAAAGGGTCATCAATGCCACAGGAGTAATTATCCATACCAACCTGGGCAGGTCCCTTTTAAATGATAAAATCCTTGATAATATCAAGGAAATCGCCAGTAACTATTCCAATTTAGAATACGATTTGCAATCAGCTAAGAGGGGCTCTAGATATTCCATCATCGAGTCCCTAATCTGTGAAATCACAGGGGCGGAAGCAGCCTTGGTAGTAAATAACAATGCAGCAGCCGTCCTCCTAGCCCTTAGCACCCTGGCCAAGGGTAGGGAGGTCATAGTCTCCAGGGGTGAACTTATAGAAATTGGAGGCTCCTTTAGGATTCCAGAGGTTATGGAGGAGAGTGGGGCCATCCTTAGAGAGGTAGGTACCACCAATAAAACCCACCTTAGGGACTATGAAAATGTCATAGGGGAAGAAACAGCTGCCCTATTAAAGGTTCATACATCCAATTATAGGATTTTAGGTTTTACATCATCGGTATCCATTAAGGAGCTAGTGGATTTAAAGACTAAGTACCAAATCCCCCTAATCGAGGACTTGGGAAGTGGGGTCTTGGTAGACTTGGCTAAATATGGTCTTAACCATGAACCTACAGTCCAAGAATCCCTGGCTAATGGGGCAGATGTAGTAACCTTTAGTGGGGATAAGCTCTTAGGAGGGCCCCAGGCAGGGATTATCTTAGGGAAAAAAGAGCATATATCCCTGATGAAGCAAAACCCCCTCACCAGGGCCATCAGGGTGGATAAGTTCACCTTAGCTGCCCTAGAGGTAACGTTAAGATACTATTTGGATGAGGAAAGAGCCCTTAGGGAAATACCTACCTTAAGGATGTTAACCATGCCCATAGCTGAAATAGAAGCCAAGGCTAAGAATCTCTTAGACCTGATAGAAGGTCAGGGACTTGACAAAGCCTTTACCTTGGAAATCCAGGATGACTTCTCAGAAGTAGGAGGTGGCTCCCTGCCCTTAGAGGAGCTGGCTACCAAGTGCCTGGTTCTAAGCTCAGATAAATACAAGATTGAATCAATTGAAGGCCTTTTAAGGGGCTTTAACCCACCAATTATCACACGGATTTATAGGGATAGGATCTACTTTGACTTAAGAACCATAAAAGAAGGAGAGTTTAAGACAATTGTGGAAGGTCTAACCCATGTAGCAAATACTTTGAGGGAGAGTTGAGGATGAAGCATTTTATTATAGGTACAGCAGGCCATATAGACCATGGTAAAACCACCCTAATAAGAGCCCTAACTGGTAGAAATACAGATAGGTTGAAAGAAGAGCAGAAGAGGGGTATTTCCATTGATTTAGGCTTTACCTACTTCGATTTACCTAGTGGTCAGCGGGCTGGAATAATAGATGTTCCCGGTCATGAAAAATTCATAAAGAACATGTTGGCAGGAGTAATGGGGATGGACATAGTCATCCTAGTTGTGGCTGCCGATGAAGGTATCATGCCGCAAACAGAGGAGCATCTCTCCATACTAAATCTCCTGGGTATAGAGAGGGGCTTCGTAGTCCTGACCAAGGTAGATCTAGTTGATGATGAATGGCTAGATATGGTTGAAGAAGAGGTAAGAGAAGAAATCAAGGGAACCTTCCTAGAAACTAGTCCCATCCTCAAGGTGTCATCCACCAAGAAGGAGGGAATCCAGGAGGTCATTAACTTAATAGATGAATACGTTAAGGATATAGAAGAAAGGGATATATCGGAGATGCCCCGAATCCCCATAGACAGGGTCTTTAGCCTGTCTGGTTTTGGAACGGTAATCACTGGTACCCTACTATCAGGCAGTCTAAGAATAGGAGATGAAGTCCAGATATATCCAGGCAGGACCACAGCCAGGATAAGGAATCTGCAGGTACATGACGAAGACAGGGAGATAGCCTATGCAGGCCAAAGGGTGGCTGTTAACCTGGCAGGCCTTAAGAAGGACCAGGTTAATAGGGGGGATGTCCTAGCCCCCATAGACCAGATGAAGGAGACCAGGCTTTTAGATGTCAAAATCAAGCTCCTAGACAAGGTAGATATAGTCTTAAGGCCCAGGACCAGGTTGAGGCTTTATATGGGCACCAAGGAACTCTTCTGTAGGATAGTACTCTTGGATAAGGAAGTCCTAAATCCAGGTGAGGAGGCCTATGCCCAACTTAGACTTGAGGAAGAAATAGTGGCCAAGAGGGGAGATAGGTTCATCCTTAGATTCTATTCCCCCATGTTTACCATTGGTGGAGGACTTGTACTAGAGCCCCACCCAGGTAAAAAGAAGGCAGGAGATGAGAAGGCCCTTGCTGAGTTAAGGCTAAAGGAGAAGGGCAGCCAGGAAGAAATTTTGGAAACCATAATCAAGGATAAGAGCCAGGACTTCTTAACGATAAAAGAATATGCAAGTATTACTTCCATGCTAGAGAAGAACCTACTTGAGGAAGTAGATAGACTAAATGAGAATGGTAGGGTTATCTTATTTAACCTGACCAAGGACAAATACGTTATCCACCGAGACTTTTATAAGGAAGTTAAAAATCAGATTTTAAGTGAAGTAGCAGGCTACCATAAGAAATATCCCCTCAGACCTGGTATGCCTAAGGAGCTAGTTAGGAGAAAGTTCCTGAAAAATGCCACACCCAGGCTGGGAGATTCCTTCATCCAAAGACTAATTGATGAAGGGGATTTGGACCAGAATCTAGAAGTCCTTAAAATAAGGGACTTCAAGATAGTCTATAATGATGAACAAGACAAGATAAAAGAAGCAATTATAGGAAATTATAAAAAAGCCCTTTATAAAATACCAAAAGTTGACGACATGATAAATAGTATGACTTTTAAGAGGGAGGACTTCCTAGAAGTCTTTAATTCCTTGTATCATGCTGGGGAACTTATCCGGTTAGATGATGAAATCTTTATCTTAAAGGGTTTGTATGACAAGTCCCAGGATATCTTGAAGGATTATATCAGAAAAAATGGCAGCATAACAGTTGCAGAATTCAGGGACTTATTGGATACAAATAGGAAGATTACCCTAGCCTTATTGGAATCCTTTGACCAACAAGGACTGACTAGACGGGTAGAAGACAAGAGGTTTTTGACAAATCTTTAGAGCATAGAATTATGGGGTGAGTTAATGGCTGGTAAAGTACTAATTGTCGACAGTGATAATGTTTTTGCGAATAGCTTAAAATATAGTCTGGAAAAAGACAGGTATAAGATCGACATAATCAATACTGGGCGAGACATATCAAACAGGATAAAGAGCAACAACTATAAACTGGTCCTACTGGAACCAGAATCCAAGGGCATAGAGGGAGTAGCTATCTGCAAAAAGATTAGGGAGCTTTCAAACATCCCCCTAATCATTATCTCCCAAAACGATGAGGATATGAATAAGATTCTAGCCCTGGAATATGGGGCAGATGATTATCTGGTTAAGCCTATCAATGTCCTGGAGCTAAAGGCCAGGGTGAAATCCCTCTTCAGGAGGATTAATTCCAACAATGAGGAAAATGACAAGTATTATTACAAGTTTGATGATTTTACCATCGATGCCATCAAGCAGCTGGTTCAATACAAGAATGTAGATTTGAACCTTACCAGGAAGGAGTTTGAGCTCTTCTACGTACTTTCCTTAAATCCAGGCAAGGTCTTTACCAGGAAGGAACTGTTAAAGCGGATTTGGGGATATGAGTACTATGGTGATTTAAGAACAGTGGACGTCCATATCAGGAGGATTCGTGAGAAGTTACAAAAGGAAGGTGCCTTAGAGTACCAATATATTTCCACCAAATGGGGAGTAGGCTACTATTTTCAGCTACCTAAGTAAGCCATAGCTGATTGGTGAATTTGAAAGGAGTTATCTTATGTCTGTGAAAGCAGGTTTTATTGTACCACATCCTCCCCTAATAATTCCTGAAATAGGTAGGGGAGAGGAAAGGAAGATACAGAAAACTATTGACTCATATGACAGGATTGCAAGAGAGATTTCCCAAATAAAACCGGATACCATCATAATAACAACCCCCCACTCTATAGCCTATTCCGATTATTTTCATATTTCACCTGGGGATAAGGCCAAGGGTGATTTTAGGACCTTTGGACAGGGCAAGGTATCCATGGAAGTAGAATACGATAAGGACCTAGCCCTGTATATTTCCAAGGAAGCAGAGAAGTATGGAATAGACGCAGGAGGGATGGGGGCCAGGGAAAGACATCTAGACCATGGTTCTACAGTTCCCCTGTATTTTGTAAACAAGTATTATACCGACTATAAGCTTGTCAGAATCTCCATATCAGGCCTATCCTTGGAAAAACATTATGAGTTCGGAAAAGTCATAGGTCAGGTTATAGATGAGATGGGCAAGAAGGTAGTATTTATAGCTAGTGGGGATTTGTCCCACAGGCTCAAGGAGGATGGGCCCTATGGCTTTAGGGAAGAAGGACCCATCTTTGACAGGCAGGTCACCGAGGCCATGGCAAGTGGAGACTTGTCCAAGCTTCTTGAATTCGATGCCTCCTTCCTAGATGCAGCAGGAGAGTGTGGCCTCAGGTCATTCTTGATAATGGCTGGTGCCCTGGGGGGCAAAAAGATAAGACCCAGCCTCCTATCCTATGAGGGACCCTTTGGTGTTGGCTATGCAGTGGCCTCCTTCCATCTTGAAGAATCCAACGAATACCTTGATTTAGCCCGTAAGGCCTTAGAAAATTACATCCTAAACAAGGAAGTAATGGAAAAGCCCAAACACCTAAGTAAAAAGCTTTTAGAAGGCAAGGCAGGGGCCTTTGTAAGCCTACATAAGGATGGAGAACTGAGGGGCTGCATAGGCACCATAATACCCACAAGGGAAAGCCTGGCCGAAGAAATAATCCATAATGCCATCAGTGCAGGTACAGCTGATCCTAGATTTAGTCCCGTCACCAAGGATGAATTACCCAGACTGGTTTACAGTGTAGATATAATGGGGGAAATTGAAGAGGTAGACT
The DNA here is from genome assembly GCA_012518035.1 of Tissierellia bacterium. Classification (GTDB taxonomy): domain Bacteria; phylum Bacillota; class Clostridia; order Tissierellales; family Tissierellaceae; genus JAAYTL01. The sequence continues at coordinate 28,173 of JAAYTL010000050.1, forward strand.
CCATAGAAGAATTGGACCCAAAGAGATATGGTGTAATCGTTTCCAAGGGCTTCAGGAGGGGCCTATTGCTACCCAATCTTGAAGGGATTGATACGGCAGAAAAACAGGTCTATATAGCCCTCCAGAAAGCCGGAATATCCCCAAGGGAAAAGTATAAGTTGGAGAGATTTGAGGTGGTGAGACACCAGTGACTACTCAAACCTGCAATATCTGCCCCCACAAATGTAAATTAAGGGAGGACCAAACCGGCATATGCAGGGCCCGGAAAAATGTCAAGGGAGAAATTATATCTGTAAACTATGGACATGTAACCAGCCTAGCCCTTGACCCCATTGAAAAAAAGCCCCTAAAGAGGTTTATGCCAGGGACCAATATCCTGTCTATAGGTAGTTTTGGCTGCAACCTCAGATGCTCCTTCTGCCAAAACCATGAAATCGCCATGGCATCAGAGCCCAGGGTCTACTCAAAACACATGGAACCAGAGGAATTAATCCAGCTAGCCATAGAAACAAGGGACAGGGGCAACATAGGCATAGCCTATACCTACAATGAACCCCTTATAGGATACGAGTACGTAAGGGACTCTTCAATCCTAGCCAGGGAAAAGGGGCTAAAAAACGTAGCTGTTACCAATGGCTACTTTAACCAGGAACCCATGAAGGAGCTCCTTCCCTATATAGATGCCCTAAATATAGACTTAAAGGCCTTTACCAAGGACTTTTACAAGAGGATTGGTGGAGACCTGGATAGGGTGAAGGATTTTATCAAATTAGCTTCCAATTACAGCCATGTGGAAGTTACCACCCTGATTATTCCCGGTGAAAATGATAATGAAGATGAAATCAGGGATTTATCCGAATTCTTAGCATCCATCAGCCCTGACATACCCCTTCACCTCACCAGATTCTTCCCCAGATACAAGTTGACAGGCAAGCTCCCTACCAGTGTTAGGAAGATCTTTAATCTAGCAGATATAGCAAGAGAAAGCTTAAATTATGTATATGAAGGCAACATTTAACCAGACCCACCTTAGAAAGGTGGGTTTTTGTCTTTACTTGATATGGTTTCCATATTAAGGATATAATTATGGTAGGAGAGTAGAGGAAGGAGGATAAACTTGATAGTAGCTATTGATATGGGTGGTACCAATATAGATGGAGTAATAGTAGAAGAGGGAAGAATCATAAAAACCATCAAGAGGCCCACAGACAGGTCCAATCTATTTAACACCATCTATTTCACCCTTAAGGAGCTTTTAGAAAATCAAGACAAGTCAAAAATCACTAGGATTAACCTAAGCACAACAGTTTCCACCAATGCCATAGTGGAGGATAAGATTACCCCAGTAGGCATGATAATCCAACCAGGACCAGGCTTGCCCTATGAGAATCTTGCCTGTGGCAGGGAAAATGCCTTTATATCAGGCTACATAGACCATAGGGGGAATGTGGTTGAAAAAATGGATACAGCTGAAATAGTGGCTATAGGTGATAGATTTGTGGCAGCTGGAATTGAAGCTTGTGGTGTGGTTACAAAATTTTCCACCAGGAATCCCCAACATGAAACCATGATTAGGGATTTACTAGGAGATAGGTTTGCCACCATCACCCTGGGACACACCATGTCAGGCAAGTTAAACTTCCCTAGAAGGGTATATACCGCCTACTTAAACTCAGCAGTACATAGTAGCTTCTATAACTTTGCCACCAATATTAAGAAATCTCTTGAAGAAGAGGGTGTAGCTGTCCCTATCTATATCTTAAAGGCTGATGGGGGAACCATGAGCCTGGAGGCAGCCCAAGAAAAGCCTGTGGAAACCATTCTGTCAGGACCTGCTGCCAGCTTTATGGGTATAAGAGCCCTCCTGCCTACAGATGAGGATGCAGTCCTTCTTGATATAGGCGGGACCACTACTGACATCTTCTTTCTGGCAGATGGAGTCCCCCTCTTCCAACCCCTAGGGATAAAGATTAGGGAATACAAGACCCTGGTAAGGGCTATCTACAGTGTCTCCATGGGTCTCGGCGGTGACAGTAGTATTGATTTGATAGATAATAAAATCAAGATAGGTCCTGAAAGAAAAGGCAAGCCCTACGCCTATGGAGGACCTAAGGCTACCCCGACGGATGCCATGATGGTCTTAGGTCTACTGGAGGCTGAAGCAGGAGTTAAGGCAAGGGCAGAGGAGGCCTTGGATGTTATAGGTAAGGTCTTAAATTTGAACACCATCGAAACAGCTACCCTAATCCTAGATACCATGGGAGAGATGATTAAGTCTAAGTTACAAGGGCTTTTAGAGGAGATTAATAGCCAGCCAGTATACACCATAAAGGAATTATTGTACGGAAAAAAGCTAGAACCCAAGCTAATCAATATAATAGGAGGACCAGCCAAGATATTAGCCCCCATCCTAGAGAAGAAATTAGGCCTGCCCTGCAATTATCCCTCTAATTACCTGGTAGCCAATGCCATAGGAGCTGCCCTGGCCCGCCCAACCATGGAGATTAGCATGCATGTAGATACCTCAAAGAAGATACTCAGCGTTCCAGAGTTGGAGCTTTATGAAAGGGTTAAGTCTAGCTTTAGTTTAAGTGATGCTAAAGAAAGAGCCTTAAACTTAATCCATGAGCATGCCCAGAAGACAGGAATGCCATGGGATGTAGAGGCAGAGATAATCGAAGAAACTAGCTTTAACATGGTAAGGGGGTTTTACAGCTCAGGCAAGGATATCAGGGTTAAGGCCCAGATAAGACCAGGCCTTATTCAGGAGTTAAGGAGTGATGAAAATGCTTAAGGCTAAAAATAAGCTGGGCCTAGTATTCTTCCCAGCCTTCGATTGGAGAATCAGTCCCAGCCATCCAGAGCGGGAAGAGCGACTACTATACACCCAGGACCAGCTTTCTGAAGAAGGCATAGAAGATATAGAAGGAATCAAGTTTTATAACCCATCCCTAGCTGAAGAAAGGGACATTGAAAGGGTGCATTTTTGCGTACCTGATGTAAAATCCAGGGTCACTGAATCCCATTTGATTTCAGCTGGGGGAGTCATTAAAAGCTTAGAAATGGTAATGACAAAGCAGGTAGACAAGGCCTTTGCCTTGACCCGACCCCCAGGCCACCATGCCCAGAGAGTTGTATATGGGGATAGAGGCTTCTGTATTATAAATGTAGAAGCCGTGGCTATTGAGAAGATTAGGCAAAAATATGGCAAGCTCCGGGTGGCCATAGTAGATACGGACTGCCACCATGGAGATGGAACAGAGGATATCTACTGGAATGACAAGGATACCCTGGTCATATCCTTCCACCAAGATGGAAGGACCCTCTATCCTGGAACAGGCTTCATAAATGAGATGGGCGGCCCAGGAGGTTATGGATATAATGTCAACATCCCCCTACCACCAGGAACAGGAGAGGAAGGCTTCCTCTATGTTTTAGATAATTTAGTTATGCCCATACTTGAAGACTATAAACCGGATTTAATCATAAACTCCGCAGGGCAAGACAACCACTACACCGATCCCTTGACCAGCATGAACTTCACAGCCCAAGGCTATGCCCAACTAAATGAGAGGTTAAACCCAGATTTAGCCGTCCTAGAAGGGGGCTACTCCATAGAAGGGGCCCTGCCCTATGTCAACCTGGGCATTATCCTAGCCATGGCTGGTTTGGACTATACCAAGGTCAAGGAGCCAGACTATAATAAGGAGAAGCTGAGACAATCTAGAGATATAACCGACTACATCAAGAAAACCACCGACACAGTCTATAGGCAGTGGCAGATGAAGGATGATTTATATATAAGAAACATTAGGGGACGGGACTATATCCAGGAAAACAAGCGAATCTACTATGATACTGACGGCATAATGGAAAACCAGGTTCGAAGGTTCAAGGTCTGTAACAAGTGCACAGGAGTCAACACCATCGATTCCAGCAACGATAGGGGAAGGCACATACTTGCCATAACTATTCCAAGGGATGCCTGCTCCAGCTGTCTAGACGAGGGTTATAGACTATACAAGACCACATCCCATAGATACACCAACGTATATTTGCAAGACAGGGTCAATGACCAGTATCTGATTAAAGAGTAAGCTCATCAGCCTCCTTCGTAATATAAGACCCCGGAGGAGGTTTTTCCTTGACAAACCCACCAATGCTAGATATAGTATAGCCAAACATTGTCAACAAATTAACTATCCTATTAAGATAAGTCACTCCTTTTGTCCTAATTGTTCATATCATAATTGGAGAGGTGGCTTAAATAAATATAAAAGGGGCGAAGCTTGTGAAAATAGTAGTTCTGCACGGTCAGTCACACAAGGGGAGTACTTACAATATTACTAAGCTATTCATTGAGAATATTTCAGATGATGACACAGAGCTAGTAGAGTTTTTTATGCCCAAGGATACACCACCATTTTGCCTAGGCTGTTTTAATTGCTTTGAAAAAGGGGAGGACAATTGTCCCCATGCAGATAAGGTCCAACCCCTTGTTCAAGCAATTGATGATGCTGACTTGTTGATATTGGAATCTCCCTGCTATGTATTTGGGATGAGTGGTCAGCTGAAAACCTTTCTTGACCATTTAGCCTATAGGTGGATGGCCCATAGGCCCCATCCTAGAATGTTTAGTAAGGTAGGACTGGTTATTTCTACAGCTGCAGGTGCAGGTACAAAAAGTGTCACAAAATCCCTAAAGACTAATCTATTTTATTGGGGAGTACCTAAGGTCTACTCTTATGGCAAAAATGTTGCAGCATCAAGCTGGGAGGCTGTAAAACCTGAAAAGAAGTTAAAGATTGAAAAGGAAGTAAAAAAGAAATCCAGTCAAATATCTAGCCAGATTGGCAAGGTAAGGCCGGGGTTAAAAACAAAAATATTATTTCTAATTATGAGAATGGCTCAAAAGGCCAATAACTGGAATCCTACTGATAAGGACTACTGGATAAGGAACGGTTGGTTAGACTCTTCTAGGCCTTGGTAATTTAGATAGAAATGCTGTCTATATTTTATTACTAAAATAGGTAAATCTATTTCTAAACAAGGGGGATTAGAAATGAATCAAGTAATAGGAGTATGCGGATGCATTTGTAGCGATTGTAGGATTTACGGAATAGAGTGTGATGGGTGCCATGCAATAGAAGGAAAGGCATGTTGGTTAGATGAAGTAGGGCTAGAAATCTGTGATTTTTATGAGTGCAGTGTAATTGATAAAAACCTAAATCACTGCGGCGAATGTACAGAAATACCATGTAGTAAATTCTGGGAGAATAAAAACCCTAAATGGACAGATGAAGAGCATAGGAGAATAGTAAATGAGCGAGTCATTTTGCTGAAAGGGCTAACTCAAGGATAAACATAACCCAACTCTAAAATTGAACAGTAGATGAGATTAAGTTATTTATACAAGTATTTGGGGGAATCTGTATGGTTGAGAAAAATAAGAAGCTGACTAGGCTTAGATATAAAGTAGGAATGATAGGTATAATCACAATCATTCTTATAGCTTTCTACATCAAGTCTAACCCTAAGTTAAGCGTATTTACTGAAACTAATCTAGATCCTAACCAAAGTGATTTCGACCTTGAAATTACCAATTTGTTGACTGATAAGTTAAACTACTTGGGGATACCTGGCATGCAGGTAACCATAATGCTGAATAATGATTTACATAATTATTATAAAGGTGGTTAATGCAACACTAAAGCTTGTAATTGGCAAAAATGCAAAACCCTCAAGTTTTGAGAAACTGCCACTACCTGCCATGGCGACTGAACCAAACTGATTAATATTTGACTGAACAATTACATTAGCAAATGCAATAACTGAGTTTTGAACACCAGTAGGTAAACCCATATTCACTAAGCTCTTAAGCATATTACCGTCAATTTTAATTTTCCTAATGTATAATTTATGGTAGCCATCAACCTTTGTAAGTTTAACAAAGCCTAATATTGCGCTTAAAAATTGAGAGATAACTGTAGCAAGAGCTGCACCAGCTACACCAAAATCAAAGACAGCTACAAATAAGATGTCTAAAACTACATTTGTAATTGCTGCTATTATCAGATAATACAGTGGATGTTTACTGTCACCAACTGCCTGGAATATGCCCATACAAGAATTATACATAACAATTCCAATTCCGCCAGCAAAGTATATTCGTAGATATGTTACAGCATCTAGAAAAACATCATCAGGAGTTCCCATTAACTTTAAAAACCATGGAGTGAAGATTACTCCAACGATTGTTATCAAGAGCCCAGATATAAATGCAAATGCCATAGTAGTATGGACAGCAATGGAGACTTTTTCTTCATTTTTTGCACCGAAGTATCTGGAAATTATTACTCCTGCTCCTACAAATACTCCACCTAAAAAACCCACAATCAAAAAAATTAAGCTGCCTGAAGAACTTACTGCAGCTAGTGCCTCCTTACCAAGAACATTGCCAACAACAAGAGAATCGACAACATTGTAAAGTTGCTGAAATAGATTACCCAAAAAAATTGGTAATGCAAATAACATGATTTTTTTTGAAATATTACCTTCTGTCAAATTTATTCATCCTCATCCTTTAATAAGCCTATTATATCATAGGTTACAATATATAATTTTACTATTTATCTTAGTTAAACACTATTTCTTACAAAAATTTGATATCAGGAAGTAATCCATATTTATTTAAAAATGATATAATATAAATGATACAAGAAGAGGATTTCAATTATAAACATTTTGACAATCTCAACAAACATGTTATAATGTAGTAGTCATCACAATTACAATTGAAAAATGGGGGTAGATGGGTGCTGGTGTGCCCCTTGGCCTTCAAAGCCAATGTGAGGCGTTCGGAGCGTCTTGGGTGAGTTCGATTCTCACATACTCCCGCCATTGATAAAAAGCCGTTTTTACGGCTTTTTCTTTGTGTACATATCCATAAAATCCCTTTGAAGAACTTGCAGAAATCATGCTGAGAATCCAGAATCATTAAGGCTGACACAACATAAACCTGGTAAGCCCTACCCACTTTGTGCCCATATATTAGAAGCCTTTTATTTGGCTGCTGAAAAGGGTTAAACCTATCCCATGTATATAATTCCGAGGGATATGAGAAGGTAGGGAATTATCCAGAAAAGGTAAAACTAGCCTTAAAGGAGATGGACAGGCAAGTAGGCGGCTGAAGACCGATATGAGGGGAATAGCCTTTAGGGGCCTGCTCATAAGGCACTTGATACTTCCTGGAGGCCTAGAGGATACCAAGGAGGCGCTGGATTTCGTAAAGAATAATCTATCCCCTGAGACCCTAGTAAATCATATGAACCAATATTATCCTACTCACCTGGCCTATAAATATGATGAATTAAATAGAAGGTTGACTTTCATTTTTTCCCACTTTGTATATATTATCTACAAAGCTGAAAAATATATACAAGCAAGTTAAAATAAGCTGCTTTATTCTACATTCCCTATGGTTTCATATACATAGTAAGATCATCCTTTCAAATTTATTTATTAAGAAGGAGGCTATTTTTTGTGTCAAGGTTGTCCCCTACTTCATAGAATATAAGGAAAGGAATGATTCAAATGGTAAGATTAGCCTTAGATGCGGGACATGGTTTAAATACACCCGGTAAACGATGCTTAAAATCCCTAGACAAAAATGAGACCCGGGAGTGGGTCCTCAATTCTAGAATAGCCAACTATGTCCAAGAAAGCCTAGGAGACTATGAAGGGATTGAGGTCTTAAGGCTAGATGACACGACAGGTCGAGTCGACGTTCCCTTAAAAACCAGGACCGACAAGGCCAATAGCTTTAATGCAGATATACTAATTTCCATCCACCACAATGCTGGCATAAATGGTGGCAATGGAGGAGGAGTGGTAGTCTATAGGTACCCATCATCTCTATCTAAGACCAAGGACTACCAGAAAAAGCTCTACGATAAGGTAATCAAGCATAACAAGCTTAAGGGCAATAGGGTTTCACCACTTGCCACTGGCAACTTTCATATAACCAGAGAGTCCAAAATGCCAGCCCTAATCCTTGAGAATGGCTTCATGGATTCCAAGACGGATGTCCCCATTATCCTAAGGGATGACCATGCTAGAAAGACAGCCTCTGGAATCGTGGAGTTCTTAGTAGAGGAGTTTAAGCTTAAAAAAAGACCAGCTAAAGATGATAAGCTAAAGGATAACCAGGTCTATAGGGTTATCTGTGGCAGCTTTAAATCAAGAAAAAATGCTGAAATACGCCAGCAAGAACTCAGGAAAGCTGGATTTGATAGCTTTGTAGTTATCCATGACATCTCAAAAGAATAAACCCTTTAAAAGAAAAAATTTCAAATCTTTCATTACTTTTCTAATCCTTTCCTCTTGTTGACCAAGTATATTTAGGACTTTTAATGAGGATAATAATTTAGAATCTATTAGCTCATGAGGAGGGAGACAATGAGAAAAGGATTGATACCAACAATGCTGGGGACAGCAGTAACTGGAGCAGCCCTGGCAAATAGGGTGCCCAAACTAACTAAAAGAAAATTGAAGAAGATGGATGTGGGTACCATGGTTGCAACTGGTCTCTTGGGTTTCGGAGTTGCCCATGTGGTACTGGGTTCAATGGATTTGTTTAGGGGTAAATAGGTTCAGCAGGGAGAAATCCCTGCTTTTTCAATCATTCCAATAGCAACTCTCATATCAAATATTTCAATACTAATCAAGGGCCCCTAGATTAATCCTTAATCTACTGGGTAAATATCTCATACATAGCTACAAATAGTAAATAAAGGATGATTTATATGAAATCTTATCATAGCAAGCCTAACATATATGTTAATGAAATAGTCTTAAAGGTGTCTGATCTAGATAGGTCCATTAAATTCTATACCGAGATAATGGGCTTTAGCATTCTAAAAGTCCAAGACAGGGAAGTTGTTTTTACGGCGGATGGGTTTAATCCAATTATAACCATAATTGAACTAGAAGACGCTATTCCCAAGCCACCCAGAAGGACAGGCCTTTACCACTTCGCCATCCTCCTACCCAGCAGGTATTATCTAGGCCTTTTCTTGAAAAACCTTAAGGACAAGTGGTACCCCATAATCGGTGGTGCCAACCATGGTGTAAGTGAAGCTGTATACTTGGAAGACCCGGATGACAATGGCATTGAAGTCTATAGGGATATCGAGCCCAGCAAGTGGGACAAAAGAGGGGACAGGATTAACATGGTTACTGAGCCCCTAGACTACGATGAAATAATAGCTGAGACAGGGGATGATAAATGGAATAAGACTCCTCTGACTACCATTATTGGTCATATCCACCTCCATGTGGGAGATTTGGAAAAGGCTAAGGACTTCTATATGCAGGGTCTGGGCTTTGATTTGATCATGGAGGCTGGTAATTCTGCCATCTTCCTATCATCGGGAGGCTACCACCACCATATAGGCTTAAATATATGGAACGGAAGGAATGCCCCACCTCTACCAGCAGACTCAGTTGGCATGAAGTATTACACCATCCACTTCCCAGATGAGAAGGCCAGGGAAGAAAGGATAAAGAAGCTAGAGGATTTGGGATATGAGGTAATCAAGGAAAATGAGGACATCTTCGCCAAGGACCCATCAGAAAACTTAATAAAATTTGCACTTTAATATAAGGCCATGGAAGTAAGAAACTTCCATGGCCTATTTATTCACCTTTAAAATAGTTAAAGCCTATATTATAATAGAGTTAGAGACTATGAGAGGTGGATACAATGAAGATACTCCTTTTTCCAATTATCCTAGCCTTAAAAATCCTTGAGTTTATCTTTAAGCTTACCGGTAGATTAATAAGCATGTGTATAGGCCTAGTGCTTTTAATAGTAGGATTCTTCCTCTGTTTGACTATAATAGGTGCTATATTAGGAGTTCCATTATTAGTCCTAGGATTTGGGCTAATTATTAAGGGCTTCTCCTAATCTTTATATAAAAGTAGCATTAAAAATACATAATAGGAAGTGATGACTTGAAAAACATAGTAACAGCTAGTTGGTTAAAGGACAATCTAGAATCAGAGGATTTGGTAATCCTAGATATCAGGAATGATTACGAGGATTATCACAATCAGCATATCAAGGGAGCCCAATTTGTTTCCTTAGATGAAGTTGCTGCAGGCAAGCTTTCCACCCATGGAGGAAGGCACCCACTACCTAACTTGGATAAGTTTATTGAAGACATGAAGGACCTAGGAGTAGGTGATGGGACTAGAGTAGTTATTTATGATGACGGCGACATCTCCAGGGCAGGAAGACTCTGGTGGCTACTAAAGTACATAGGTAAGGATGAGGTTTATGTACTAGAGGGAGGCATGGATGGCTGGGTAAGCCAAAGAGGAGAGATTAGCAGGGAGCTTCCCCAGGTAAACAAGGCCACTAACCTGACCAAGAATATCAGGAAAGAGATGAAGGTGGACATGGAGTATGTAAGGGAAATCATCCACAAGGATAATGTAGCCCTAGTAGATGCAAGGGCCTATGAAAGATTCATAGGCAAGGTAGAGCCCCTGGATTTTAAGGCTGGACACATCCCTGGAGCCATGAATTGTCCTTGGGAGGACCTAATCAAGGATGGAGAGATTCTACCTGTAGAAAGATTAGAGGAGAAGTTTAGACCCTTTAAGGACTATGATGAGCTAATAGTCTACTGTGGCTCAGGAATCACCGCTACAGTCCTCTACATTCTCATGGAGGAAGTAGGCCTTGAGCCTAAAATGTATGCAGGAAGCTTCAGTGACTGGATAAGCTACGATGATAATGAAATACTTCCATAAAAAAACCCTGCCAATCTGGCAGGGTGTCCTATTATAGGAACTTGCTCTTTAGATTACTCCAGTACATATTCTTATCAAATATCAGCTTATAGATCTTCTTGTCTGAAATGGTGAAATTAATCCTATCCAGGTTGTTATACTTAAACTCCACTCCATCACGAACAATTAGGGTAGAGTTGGTATGCCTATGCCTCAGTTTCAGGGCAACTGTGGACTCTCCTGGCACCACTACACTATTTAAGAGGGAGCGGTAGGCTGCCGAGCTAATGGGAGCTAAGGGAGTTACCTGCATGGTATTTAGAGTAGGATAGATGATACTACCACCAACGGAAAAGTTGTAGGCAGTACTGCCTGAAGGGGTAGAGATAATCATCCCATCACCGCAAAAGTTCTCTAAGTGGTTGCCATCGATGTATACATCCATATGGATGACCTTGGACCTGGCCCCCTTTACCACAATTTCATTGAGACCGGACAGATAGTAGCATTTCTCCTTGGTACATACCTCTGCATCTACCAGGGAGATTTCCTCAGTTATATACTGCTTATTCATATATTTATGGATGAAATCATCTATATTTTCAGGTAGGATTTCCTGGAAGAAACCCAAATGTCCCGTATTGATGCCCACAAAAGGAATGGTAGGAAACTTATTCCTATGTATAGCCCTTAGAAAGGAGCCATCTCCACCCACGCATATATTTAACTCTGCATTAACATCATACTGATACTTGACAGTAAAGCCCTTGGCTGTCAGCTTTTCTGCCAGTTCCTTGCTGGTCCTCTTGGACTCTAGGTTTTTATTAGAGATTACATTGATTATCCTTGGATTAGTCAAATTTTTTCCTCCTAAAACCGTTACCATCATATATAAATCTGATATAATGATAGCTGTATTATTCAAACTATATTATATAACAAAAATCAGCTTTTAGGGAGTGTATTATGGATTTATACAAGGAAAGTCCTAGTTTAATAGTTTTTGACTGTCAAAGGGACCAAATAGCGCTAGAGGAATTCTTAATTGAAAAGAACATATCAGGCCGCCTATTTAGAAGACTTTATAGGCGCAAAGATATTTATCTCAATGGTAAATTCGTGAGAAAATCTACTATGTTAAAAAAGGGAGACAGGGTATCCATCTACATGGAGGATGAGGAAAATAACATCACCCCAGAAAGGATGGATTTAGACATCCTTTATGAGGATTATGATATCCTGGTAATTAACAAGGGACCCGATATAGTAGTCCATCCAACCAAGTCACATCAGGAGGGGACCCTGTCCAATGGTATAGCCCATTACTTCAAGGAAAATAATATCCAGAAGAAGATTAGGTTTGTAAACAGGCTGGACATGGATACCACCGGCATCCTCATAGTGGCTAAAAACCCCTTTGGCCACCAACAGATGGGCCTCCAGCTGGAAAAAAATACTGTAGTTAAAAAGTATCTTTGTCTGGTGGAAGGGCTTGTCCAGGATGATGAGGGTACCATAGACCTGCCAATTGGTAGGGAAGAGGAGAGGAGCATTAGGAAGGTAGTAACCAGCAGTGGCCAGAATGCCTTGACCACCTATAGGGTAAGAGAAAGGTATAAGGATGCCACCCTTCTAGAAGTACGAATCTTTACAGGTCGCTCCCACCAGATTAGGGTCCATATGAAGCACATGGGTCATCCCATAATAGGCGACAGCCTGTACAATAAGGAAAGCCCCTATATAAAGAGGCAGGCCCTGCATTCCTATTATTTGAAGGCCAAGCATCCTAGAGAAGAAAGGGAAATTGAATTCTATGCCCCCCTTCCCAAGGATATGGAGAAGTTGATAGGTATACTGAAAGACTAGGTTTTTTCTGGTCTTTCTTTTTTGACCATTTTTTCCTTAGCTAATTCCTTCTTATCTCCTTCCTCCTTCTCCATCCCTTCCTTATCTTTTTCCTCATATGAGGATTCTTTTTTTGGCATATCCTTATCTGGCTTCTTAGAATTTGCTTCAGGTTTTACCTGCCTATCTTCACCCTCTGGCTCCTTTTTACCATCCTTAGTCTTATTAAGAAGACTGATTATCTGAATAATCTTCTCAATATCCAGGGAGGCTTCCCCACTGGGCGACTCCTTTTCCATTATAGGCTCTACCATCTTAAGGAGTTTATCCCTATCCTGGCCGAGGTTTTGGTTTTTCATCAGGGTATTAAGCAGGGTGAGCATCCTCTGATACTTATCAAAATTGACGATGAAGTCCAGGATAAAACCCATATTGCCCATCCTGGACTCAGGGGCCTCATTCTGAACAGTGGAGATGATCTTCCTTAGTCTTTCTTTATTATCACTAATAGTTACCTCTGACTCCAGGTTTAAATTCGGCCTGCTAGATAGATGCTCCTGCAACTCCAGGATCCTCATCAGGTTCTCAGTTATGTAGATGGATCTCTGGATGGGGTAGACATATTCTTCAGGCATTAGGGGGGCTATTTTCTTAGCCAGCCGAATCTTTTCTTCTGTATAATGCCTATTTATCCTCATTGATATCCCTCCATCTTATCCCATGATATTACAATATATGCAGCCACCTTCTAATGTTTACCTAAGAAAGTACTATATTTCAGTTTTCTTTCATAGATTATAGAAACTGGAGGTGCATATAATGAAAAAAAGATTGAAGGATCTAGGGAAATATGGAAACCTAGGTGAGTTTGAATTAGCTGATGAGCATATTGAGATGATTGAAGAAGTCACAGACAAATTTGAAGATAAGACCGATGATGAAATCTTCATGGAAATCATCTACCTCAATGAGCAGATGGAGAAGGACTTGAGCCAGGAAGAATATGAGGCCATCTTTGAGCAATTAGAAGAAATCAGAGATCTCCTATCAGATGACCAGTTGGAAAAGCTGGATAAGATCCTAGAGATGCTAGGGCGTAAATAAGACTTGCTGGGTTCTTCCATATCAAGGAAATAGACATGGTAGAGGGGTGGTGTTATAATAGGAATAGACGTATTATGTAAACCTGAAGGGAGAATCCAATGAAAAGAAAAAATTATTTTCTTTTATTTATTATATTGCTTGTACTTATCTCCGGTACTTATTTCTTTGTGGAGAGGGTAAATAAAATAGAAACCATATCCTATAAGTCATTTGTAGAAGAACTAGAAAATAACCAGGTGGAGAGGGTCATCTTAAGCGATTCGCCTCAGATTAAGGCAGAATTAAGAAATGGGGAAAGAGTCTTAACAGACAACCCAAGAACCGAGGACTTCAAAAAGGAACTCCTCCTCTATGGGGTCAGGGTGGAGGAGGCTGGCCTAGGTCTTAAGGAAGTCCTCATCTTTCTTGCTCTGACCTCCGGCTTAATCTACCTGGTCTACTTCTTCAAAAACAAGGTTCCCAAGGAAGTAGAGAAGGAAATGTCCAACCTGTCCAATATGGAAGAGGTTGATTACGATACCAGGATAAGCTTTAAGGATGTGGCTGGCAACGAAGAAGCCAAGGAATCCTTGAAGGAAATGGTGGACTTTATCAAAAACCCCGAAGTCTACAACCAGTATGGGGCCAGATTACCTAGGGGAGTCCTCCTCTATGGACCTCCGGGAACAGGAAAGACCCTCCTAGCCAAGGCCTTGGCAGGTGAAGCAGGAGTCCCCATCTTTCCGGTATCAGGCTCAGACTTCGTCCAGGTCTATGCAGGTTTAGGGGCCAGTAGAATCAGGGGCCTCTTTAAGAAGGCCAAGGAAAAGGGCAAGTCCGTCATCTTCATAGATGAAATAGATAGTTTAGGTAAAAAGAGAAGGGACAACCAGGCCACAGGTAGCGAAGAGGGAGATAGGACCCTAAACGCCCTCTTGGCTGAGATGTCAGGCTTCAAGGAAAACGATGGAATCATAGTGGTAGCTGCCACAAATAGGATTGATGTCCTGGATGAAGCCCTACTAAGACCAGGTAGATTCGATAGGCAGATAGAGGTCCAACTCCCTGATATAAATGCCAGGGAGAAGATTCTTAGGGTCCATGCTAAAAACAAGCCCCTGGCTGAGGAAGTTGACTTAAGGAAGCTAGCAGAGGAAACAGTCTACTTCAGCGGGGCCCAGCTGGAAAGCCTCCTTAACGAGGCAGCCATGATAGCAGTCAAGGACCAGGACCAGCTAATCACCCAGGAGCATATAGGCAAGGCCTATTATAAGGTTCTGGTGGGGGATGAAAAGAAGGACAGGAGCAGCCTATCACATAAGGATAGGGAGATTACCGCCTACCATGAGGCAGGCCATGCCCTGGTAGCCAAACTGGTATCTAAGGAGAACAGGGTTACCAAGGTAAGCATCATACCCTCTACCAAGGGAATGGGAGGCTTTAGCCTAAACATCGGCCCAGAAAAAATGTATAAGAATAAAGAGGACATCCTAAACAATATCAAGATAGCCCTAGGAGGTAGGGCAGCAGAGGAGATTGTCTATGGACCAGACCAGATAACCACAGGAGCTTCTTCAGACTTGGAGAAAGCCACTGAAATGGCCCTGTCTTTAATAGGCCTATATGGCATGGACAGGCAGTCAGGCCTAATCTCATATAATGTCCTCTTATCCATGGACCTAAAGGATGAAATAGACCTAGTAAATAGGGCTAGGGAAATTCTGGAAGACATGTATTCAGAGACTAAGAATATTTTACTTGAATCTAGGGAAATACTAAATATACTAGCAGCGGGCCTCTTGGAAAAGGAAGTACTGGAAGAAAATGATATCGATGAAATTTTTAGCCAAGAGTTTGCTTCTTGAAAATAGGGTATAGATAAGGTATAATTATATTAGAAAACGACCTGAGATGTGCGTGACCTCAGATAATTCAACCACATAGATTACTAGGGAGTCTACGTTTAGTAAGCTATAAAATGCCTTAGTCCTAGCGGACTTTGGACTTTAGAATTTATTAACCGGACACCCACCTGAAAAGAGGCGGGTGTGAATTAAATGAGGGAACGGCATATCGGGTTAAAAAACCTCTTAGCGTAAGCTAAGAGGTTTTTTAATCTCTATTTTAATCACCATATTGAAGCTTATATAAGTCATAGTAGATGCCCTCCATCTCCAAGAGCTCTTGATGATTACCCATCTCCTTGATGACTCCCTTGCTCAAGACGATTATCTTATCGGCATGCTGGATGGTGGATAGCCTATGGGCGATAACTATGGAGGTCCTGCCCTTTATCAGCTTGCCCAGGGCATCCTGAATCAATAGTTCAGTCTCCGTATCGATATTGGAGGTAGCCTCATCTAGGATTAGAATCCTGGGGTCATAGGCCAGGGTCCTGGCAAAGGACAAGAGCTGTCTCTCACCAGAGGACAGGGTGGAGCCCCTTTCCATCACCGGCTCATCATACTTCTTAGGCAATCTATCTATAAAGTAGTTGGCATTTACATATGAAGCAACTTCCTCGACCTCCTTCTGGCTCAT
The DNA here is from genome assembly GCA_012518035.1 of Tissierellia bacterium. GTDB lineage: Bacteria > Bacillota > Clostridia > Tissierellales > Tissierellaceae > JAAYTL01. The sequence continues at coordinate 44,439 of JAAYTL010000050.1, forward strand.
GGACTTGTTGTTTAGGGTAATATTGTCCCTTATGGTCCCAGTAAAGAGGAAGACATCCTGTAGGACCACCCCTATAAGCCGCCTTAGTTTAAACTTGTCAATATCCTTAATATTTACTCCGTCTAGGAGGATTTCACCCTTTTGAATATCATAAAACCTAGTTATTAGGTTGATGATGGAGGACTTACCTGCCCCGGTAGCCCCTACCAAGGCTACAGTTTCACCAGGATTAATAGTAAAGCTAACATCCTTCAAGACCCAATTCTCATCATCATAGGCAAACCATACATTCTTAAACTCTATCTTGCCCTTAATACCTTTCAAATCAACAGTATCCTCACTATTTTCTATCATGGTCTTATCATCCAAGATGCCAAAGATTCTTTCACTTGAAGCCATGGAGGATTGGAGGATATTATACTTCTCAGTTAAATCCAAGATAGGGGCAAAAAACTTCTGGATATAGTCTATAAAGAGGTAGAGGACCCCAAACTCTATCTGGTTGGAAATGACCTTGCCTCCTCCAAAATAGATAATAATGGTAATACCCAGATACCTGATGACTTCAACAAAGGGCCTAAAGTTAGCATAGATGGAAACCTCCTTGAGGCTGGTTTGTAGATAGTCATTATTAATCTCATCAAAGTCCCTAGCCAGCTTTTTCTCCTTGTTAAAGATCTGGATGGTCCTCATACCAGTGATATTCTCATTTAAACTAGCGTTAATCTTGGCCAGCTGAATCCTACCCAACCTATAGACCTTCCTCACGCTGTTCCTAAACCTATAGGCGCTAAATATAATCAAGGGGAGGAGGGCAAAGGAGGCCAGGGCTAGCTTATAGTTTAACCTCAGCATGATAGCCATGATACCCAATAGCATTAAGACATCCTTGACTAGGGTGACCAGGACATTGGAGTACATCTCATTCAGGGTTTCCGTATCATTGGTAACCCTGGTGACCAGCCTCCCTATAGGGTTCTTATCAAAATAGGATACAGCCAGGCTCTTGACATGGTTGAAGATTTCCTCCCTCATATTGAAGATTATCTTCTGGGCCGTATAGTTTAGAATAAGGACCTGAAAATAGTTGAATAAGAAGGTAAGGAGAATCACCAGCAGGTAGAAGATGGACAACCTATTAATACCAGAGATATCCTGCTTCCTAAATCTTTCATAATCATTCTGGGAAAGCAGGAATCCACCATCCACACCTTCAGCTTCATAGTCCACAATATAGTAGGCACCCTCCTCCTTCATAATCCTCTTTAGAGGGGCCTGGGAGAGTTTATCTATATCCTCATCTTCTAAATCCCGGGCCTTTACATACTTGTAACCACCCAGGTCCACTCCATCATAAGGGCTATCCAGGGATAACTCATACATGGGCTTTTCATTTCCATTCAAATAATCATCTATGGCCACCTTTAAAATATAGGGATTCAGTAGCTCTAATCCAGTCAAGGAGACCAGGAGAATCAAGGCCAGTAAGAGGTGCTTCCAATAGGGCCTAGCATATTTCAAAAGTCTCTTCATCAACCTGGAATCATAGGCCTTACCCATTATTTCATCATGTAAATCCTTCTCCATCTTATCCCTCCTAACCCTTAATTCTTTCTTCTAATAGCTGTTTCTCGTAGAGGTCGCTATACTGTCCCTTGAGGGCCAATAACTCCTCATGGTTACCCCGCTCTACAATTCTACCCTCTTCTAAGAAGAGGATTTCATCGGCATGTTTAATAGTAGAAATCCTATGGGCAATGATAATAGTCGTAGTGTTTCTGGTGATATCCTTTATGTTACTGATGATTTTCTCCTCAGTTTCAGTATCTACAGCAGATAGACTATCATCCAAAATCAGGATTGGTGGTTTTTTAATCACAGCCCTGGCAATGGAGGTCCTCTGCTTTTGACCACCAGACAGGGTTACCCCACGCTCGCCCAAGATAGTATCAAACTTATCTGGGAAATCCATTATATTATCATAGACCTGGGCTAGTTGACTAGCCTTAACTATCTCATCAAAGGCCGGCTCCTCATCAAAGGCAAAGGCAATATTCTCTGCAATAGTCCTAGAGAACAAGAAGTTATCCTGGGGAACATAACCTATATTCTCCCTTAATGCCTTGAGACTCAAATCCTTGATGTTTATACCATCAATCAAGATTTCCCCCTTATCAATATCATAGAGTCTCAGGAGGAGGTTGACTATGGTGGTCTTACCGCTACCAGTCCTTCCCACAATAGCCAGGGTCTTGCCCGCTTCTACAGTAAAGTTGATATCTTCCAGGGCTGGATACTTGCTTCCCTGATACTTAAAGGTCACCCTCCTAAACTCAATCCTTCCCTTAATATCATCAGGGAATATAGGATTTTCTGCATCCTTAATCTCAGGCTCTTCATCCAAGATCTTGTTTATCCTATCCATGGAGGCAGCCCCCCTTTGGAAGACATTAATCAGCATCCCTACAGCCCTAACTGGCCAATTTAAAAGTCCTAGGTAGGAGGTAAAGGCCACGAAATTACCCAGGCTGATGCGACCTAAAATCACCATCCTGCCCCCCAGGTAGAGGGTGGCTAGTAGGCTTAGGGCAGATAGGAACTCTAATAGGGGACGGAAGGAACCCGACACCTTTACCAGGCTTAGGTTTTTCCTCAGGTTATCATCATTAACCATGGTGAAATTATCCCCAACCAAGTCCTCTTGGACAAAGGACTTGATAACCCTAATCCCTGCAAAGCTCTCCTGGGTGACCTCAGTCAATTCCGAAAAGGCCTCCTGGACCCTCCTGCTCCGACCATATATAAGGTTACCGAACTTCCTAGTTACCAGGAATATTATAGGCAGGTTAAATAGGGAAAAGGCCGTCAAGGTAAGATTGGTGGTCCTTACCATCATAAACAAGGAAAAACTTATTAAAAACAGGGCATCCACAGACATGATAAGGCCAAATCCCATGGACATCCTGATGGCATTGATGTCATTGGTGGCATGACTCATCAAATCCCCAGTCTTATGATGGTTAAAATAGTTGGGGGATAGGGTCAATAGATGCTCAAAAAGGGTCTTCCTTAAGTAATACTCCAGCTTCCTGGAGTTACCATTGATATAGATCCTCCAGAAGTACCTACCAGCCCCGATAAGTAGGCCAGTAACCATGATATAAATGCAGTAGCGGAGGATTCCACTTCTGTCCAGGAGGTTATCCTGGAAGGCATCTATTAAACTCCCCATAATCTGAGGAACTATCAACTGCATAGCGTCCACCAACAAGAGCCAAGCAATCCCAAGGACATAGGACCATTTATGCTCTTTGAAAAAATCCTTCAACCTGCCAAATGATTTCATAAAACAACCTACCTTTCAAAAATCTCTAACCTATATATTACCACAAGTGTGGAGATATTTCGACACCCTTAATATCTAATACCCATACTTGGTAAAAATATGTATAAAATCCAGAGAGAATGGAAAGATAAGAGATATAAGAAATAATTTAAAATGGAGGAATTCAAGTGAAGATATCAACTGAGGAAATCTTAAAAAAGAAGATATTAGATGTACAGGAATTAGTTCGGGACTATGAAGCCCTATCCAAAAGAGTTAAAGACACAGAGGTAGCAGACCTCTTCAAGGAATATGCCGAAGAATGTGGCTTCCAGGCGGCTAATTTAAGAAAGTTACTCCAGAAGAATTTCCCTGAAAATTAGGCCTAAGCTTGATTGTTCCATGGATTTTAGGGTAAATTAATATAATAGTACTATAATAATGCAAAGGGGAGATTCACATGATTAAAAACTATTTTGAACAAAAGAAAAGAGAAGCCCAAAGAAGAAGGAAAATGGAAACGGCCAAAAATGTAGCCACAGGAACATTCATAGGTACGGCTTTAGGTGCCCTAGCAGGTCTATTATTTGCCCCTAAGTCTGGAGCAGAAACTAGGAAGGATATAGCTGACAAATCCAAGGAAGTGGCAGAGAATGTTAAACATACTGTCAGCGACTCCATAGAAGCAACCAAAGAATTGGCAGACAAGGTAGCCAAGGATGTTAAGGAAAATGTAGCTGCCATTAAGGACAAGAAAAAGAAGCTCACCGATGAATTCATGGAAGAAGCAGCAGAAGTCATGGAGGAAATAGGTGAGGAAATAGCCGAAGTAGGCGAAGAAATCGAGAAAAAAGCAGAAGAACTTAAGGAAGAATAAGATAAAATTTCTACTTCAGATAAGGGGGTAACCAAGTGGATGCAAATTTAACTGTACAAGACCTATTCAAGCTAATCCTCTTTTTAGTTGGGATAGGTGTAGGTACTTATTTCATTCTAGTTTTAAGCAAAATCAACAAAATCCTAGGCCAGGCCAAAGGTATAATTGATGCCAATATGAAGGAGTTAGACACCACCATCAAGCAGTTGCCTGAAATAAGCCAAAATGTCAATGACATCACCAGGGAAACCAAGGAGGTTCTTACTGAGCTAGGTCCAGAGGTAGGTGACCTGGTCCACAACATTAACTCCATTTCAGAGCAGGCCTCATCCATAACTAATACAGTTAAGGATACCACTGAGAAGGTGGGAAGCAGGGTGGAGGATGTGGCTGAAAGCATTGCAGATACAGCCCTAGCCTTCCAATATGGTACCAAGAGCCTGGCAGACTATATAAACATAATTATGGAAATTTTTGAGGCCCTAAAAAATATGCTGAATAAGAGATAGAGTCCAATTTTGGGCTCTATTTTTCTTGAAAATGACAGAATAACTGATATACTGTATATTAGATAGTATTATATATTTTGGAGAGGCTGATGAGATGAAACGTGTAAAAATAATAGTAAACCCATCGTCTGGTAGGCAGGCAGCAGAAACCAGGATAGACAATATCAGCAAGATGCTACTAGATGATGGCTATGTGGTAGGTAAATTCACGACCAGTAAGAAAGATGATGCCATGCATGAAACCATTAAAACATGCCAGGAGGACTGGGACTTCATCATCGTATCTGGTGGAGATGGTACAGTTAATGAAGTAGCCAAGGGTATAGCCTTGAGCAAGAGAAAGCTTCCTCTAGCCATACTATCCTCGGGTACGGTAAATGATTTTGCCACCTACTTAAAATTGCCTACTAAAAGCGCCAGTTTCTTCGAGATGATAAAGGCTGGGAAGCTTATAGATGTTGATTTAGGAAGGTCAGGAGATGATTACTTTGTCAACGTTGCAGCTGGTGGCCTATTTACCAATGTAGCCTACCAAGTTCAAGCCGAAGCCAAGGCCATCCTAGGCAGGTTGGCATATTATTTAGAAGGCTTAAGGGAATTTGCCACAGAGGGAATTGAGCCCATTAGGATGAAATTCGAAAGTAAAGAGTATACCAATGAGGAAGATGTACTATTATTTCTTATCTCCAATAGCTCATCAATTGGTGGTTTCAAAAACATAGCACCCCAGGCTGAAGTAGTAGATGGATTATTTGATGTTCTCATAATCAGGAATTCAGATATAGCCGAAATCGCCAATATATTCTTTAGTCTCTTAAGGGGTGAACATATCAACCATCCCAATGTTAAGTACTTTAAAACAGAAAAGATAACCGTCTCATGTGAGAAAAAAGTAGATATAGATCTAGATGGTGAATATGGTGGAGTTCTACCTAAAACCTTTGAAGTTATAAAGCAAGGATTAAAAATCTTTGTCCCTTAGAGAGAGGTGATATTATGAATGAGGATAGAATCCATGAAAACATAGTAGAAATTGAAAGGCATTTAAGAAAGATTGACTATATAATCAGGAAAAAAGGTAGGGAAATCATCACAGAGGAAAATATCACCGCACCCCAGTTCCAAGCCCTACAAATCCTTATAAACAATGAAGAGATGACCATAGGCGAACTTAGTCAAAAAATGGCCCTGGCCTGTTCAACCATCACGGATTTAATAGATAGGATGGAGAAGGCTGAGCTAGTCCTTAGGCGTAAGAGCAAGAAGGACAAGCGGGTGGTAATAGTGGAAGTATTACCCCGGGGTCATGAAATCCTAGAAAAAGTACTAAAGAAAAGGATGGTATACCTAAGGGGCAAGATGGCTGATTACCAGCTAGAAGAGATGGAGCTTTTACGGGGCCAACTAGCAACACTCTACGAGGCCATAAAGAATGAAGACTAGTACTTGTGAGTAAAAGGGGTAGGAGTCTATGAAACTAATTAATAATAGGTTCAGGGTCAAGGAACCAATAAAGTATGGAAGGGATAGCGAAGCCTATATCATTAAGGATTTACATGATAAAGAAAAAACTAAGGTCATCACCATCTACAAGGGTTGCAGACATAAGAAATCCATAGATTATTTTATTGACGAATTTAAGACTCTGGCAAGTGTCAGACATAAGAGCTTACTTAGATTAGAGAAGTTTGACATAATTGAGACCATAAATCTCAAAAGTTCAGGCTCCTTGGACTATTATTTTGTAATTAGCGAATACCTAAAGGGTAAAAGGTTATCAGACATAAAAGGAAGCCTGGATTTGAATACCAGTCTCAAGATTATCCTAGACGTAATGACAGTTATAGACTACTTACATTTCAGGGGCTACATCTACAAACATGTCAGCCCTTGCAATATCTATGTCAATAAGGATTTTCAAATAAAGATAAAGGATTTGGCAAACATTAGTAGTGATTTTGAATATGCCCGCCATGACGACTTGACTGAAATGTTCATGGCACCTGAAATCTTCCATAGTGGCAGTGATTTGACCAAGTATGTGGATTACTATTCCATAGGAATCTTGATGAAATACCTCCTTACTGAAGAATTTACCTTAGAAGACATAGACAAGGATAGCTTTAGGGAGGACTTTAACCTGGGCCCTATTGAGAAGGCTTTTTTAATCTCTACCATTAAAAATCTGACTCAAAAAGAGGCTGCCTTTAGGGACGTAAGACTAGAGGACCATGTCGAAAACATCAAGTCCGTCTTTAAACTTGACTATGACCACGACCTTGTTAAGGAAAGAGAGCACCTCGTCCTAGATACAAAGCTTATAGGTAGGGATGAGGAGGTCAGGTATTTCCTGGAGCTGGACAAGTACCTCCAAGATGCCAATAAGAAATATAGCGGAGCCCTTCTGACAGGCAAATTTGGTACTGGAAAGAGCAAGTTTCTAAAGGAACTAGCCTTTAGACTCAAGATGTTAAATCGCTCCGTCTTCCATATCAAAGGGATGGAAGACAGTATTTCCAACAGCCTGGATATATCCAGCCTATTACGGGAGACCTTTAAAACAGCACCTAATGAGATAATTCATAAGTATAGGGATGACTTCTCGGAAATCTTAAATAAAGAATCAAGCCATGATTTAAAATATACTGCCCTGGATGAAAAAACTACCCAGGAAAGGTATAGGATCTACAATAGGGTAGCCAGTTATTTTGCTGATTTATCCTTAGAAAAATCAATCTATATCCTAATCGACAACTTAGACCATGCCCACAATCATTTCCTAAACCTTATAAACTATCTTATTTTTAAATTGGAAAAGCATAGGGTTTTCTTTATAATCACCAGCCTTGATCCGGTATTTATAAAGGATGATTCTGTAAAGAGAAAGATCATAAGCATGATAAAGAATGATGATATCATGTTTATAGAACTAGAGAACTTAAACGAAAAGGATTGTGGAAAATTTATCAAATCCATGATGGGTGTAAATATTGATTCCATCCTGGGTTTAGACTATATACCTCAAAAGTTCTTCTCCTTTACCTACAGGGAGAGCCTAGGGAATCCCAACTATATCACCCATATAATTAAGGAGATGTACAGGCTGGGACAACTCTATATGTCAGAGGATGGGAGATGGGCCATCAAAGAAACTGACTATAATCAAATAGCCATCTCAATCGATGAAAACCAGGCTATAAACGAGCAAGTGAAAAACATAAATCCCCATGAGTATAGGGTGCTGGAATCCATAGCCCTATCCAAGGATTACAGCAACAGAAGGCTCTTGATGGAAATCTTGGATTTGAAGGAAGAGGACCTGAACCCCATCATTGAATCCCTGATAAACTCTAAGATTATCGAAGAAACCAAGGATGGAAGCTCAGACGTTCTATTTATCAACAATCGGGAATTGAAGAAGATTGTTGATTCCAGAATAGACTACAATAGAAAAACCCAACTAAGGCAGAAGGCAGTAGATGCAATTATCAAGCTCTATAAGGACGATTATAGGCCTATAATCCAAGAGCTAACCCACCACCTGGCCAATCTAGGACAGCTGGAAGAAGCCTTGGATGTCCTCCTTGAGGAGGCCAAGAGACAAGACAACAAGTTTAGCGACTACTCCCTAAGCCTATGGGAGGACGCCTATTTCCTTGTCAAGGACAAGGAGAATGATAAGATCCTAAGTATACTGGATACTCTAGTTTCCATCTATAGAATAAAGGGCTATACTGACATAGCCATAGAACATGCAGTAGAAATGCAGGATATAGCACAAGAGAAAGATGATTTAATCTACTTGGTAAGGGCGAAAAACCATAAGATAGGCATCTACCTCATCGTAAACCGCCTGGAAATGGTCGAAAAATTGACAGGGGAGATAGAATACCTAATAGCCCAGCATCCTGACCTTCATGAAGGTAGGATAATCCTTTTAACCAATAAGGCAAGGCTAAACTTAAATCTAGGCAGGCTAGATGGAATAGGATCCTACCTAGATGAGGCCATAGAAATTTCTAAAACTCATGAAATTCATAGACACCTGGGCAATATATACAATATTTATGGCCTATATATGTATTATCTAGGCCAGCCCCAAGAGGCCATTGATTATTTCAACAGGAGTATTAGACGGTTTGAGCTGGAGAACAATATAGTAGAAGGTATCAAATCAAACAATAACATTGGGAACATATATCTTAACGTCTATGGACAGGATGCAGAAGCCCTGGATTACTATGAAAAGGGGTATAGGATATCTTCTAAGTATGGTTTTTCCAGGGCCAGTTCAGCCTTCTTAAGTAATATAGCCGATATATATTTCAATAGGCTTAGCTTTAAGCAAGCCCTGCGCTACTATGAAAGGGCTAGGGACCTTGCAGACGATATTGGCGACTACAAGGGCACCCTGATATCTAACCTAAAACTTGGTTTAGTGTATTTAAGGCTTGACCAAAATGAAAAGGCCCATGCAGTCTATAAATACATCACCATCATCCAAGATAACGAGCCCATAGTGGATAAGGGAACCCTGATAGTCTATCATAGGTTCTTGGGAAGCTTTTATTATCATTTTGGCAAGTTAGATAGGGCCCTTGAGCACTTTAAGATTTTGGCCCATATCACCAAGGGTGTAACCCGCCAAGACCATATCCTTGCCCGTGCCAAGATTCTAATAATCCAAGTCTTGCTAAATCGTGATTATAATAGGGAAAAAATGGATAAAATCTTAAATGACATCCAGGTCTTTAAGATGAATAATTTTAACATAGAAACCATCTTGAGGTTTGCTACCTTGGCCCTTATGCATGATGATAGGGCTTTCGCCAAGAAAATTATCAATATTGTTGACAGACAAGGAGATCTAGAAAAAGAGGACTTGCGTCTCCTCAGGGATGTAGTAAAGACCTCTATTTATCCTACTATTGTAAGGCTCAGGGCCATGGATAAGTATAAGGACAAGGTAGCCTCCAATGAGACTAAACTTTATGCCAGCATCAAATTAGCAGAGCTCTGGTCCGCCTTTGGAGACATTAGTAGGAGTATCAACTATAGTATCAATGCCCTAGACAATATCCTAAAACGCTCCCAGACCATAGAGGACAAGGATTTAAGATATCACTTCATCAAAAGAAGAAAGGGAGACATGGTCAAGGATAGGTTAAGTAAGAATATCGAGATAAAATTCTGTAAGAGGATAGACTATATAGGCCTAGAGGAGGC
>JAAYTL010000051.1 GCA_012518035.1 Tissierellia bacterium
AATACTTAAAGATAATATTATTTTGGGATTATTATTTAAAAATGAAGCAAATGTATATTGTTTTGGATGATTTTTGATTTTAGTAGTGAAAAACAGAATTTAATATGATATTATGAAAAAAGCAAATACCTATCTATAATGTTGGAGGTTCTGGTGTTGCTGAAGCAGAGGAGGACCACTTAAGCAATATAATCAAGAGATTAAACGAGAGATATGGAACGGAATTCTCAAACTCAGAAAAATTAGCTGTGGAGCAAATAATAGATAACCTTAGCAGTAATGAAGAATTAGGACAAAAAGCCAAGGTAAATACCTATGATGACTTTAGACATGCCTTTGTCAGAAGTTTCGATAAGAGTATTGTTGAAGAATACTCTAAGAACACCAAGTTTTATGGCAAGCTCTTGAGGGATGAAAGCTTTAAGGCTAATCTAATGGATATGATTATGTTTGATATCTATGAGAAGTTAAGGAATCAAGATGTAGTATAGACTACTGAGGATTGTAAGTAGCCTAATACTATCTTTTAGATAGAATTCACTATCTTGCTAGATATAATTTTACTTACATGCAGTTATTATAGTCACTTAAACATAATTATAAGGGGGGTAAATCTATGGATGTTATGCCAGATAAGCAAAACATTGACAATCTTTTTTCAAACACCACATACTATATAGACTTTTATCAAAGACAATATAAATGGAATGAAGACCCTGTCAATAGGTTACTTGAGGATATTTTTTATAAGTTTAATAACCAATATGAATTGTATAAGGAAAAGGACATAGAACTAAGCAAGTTGATTGAGAGATACGCATGGTATTATCTCAATACATATGTCACCAATAGTGTTGATGGAAAAGTATTTATTGTTGATGGGCAACAAAGACTAACAACCCTTACATTGATTCTAATGAAGTTGAGGCATTTAGCTAAGAGATATAACTCAGGATTAGAGTCATGGATTTCATCAAAGATAGTTGGACATTCTGGATTTACAAAAGTGTTTTGGATGAATCATGAACAGAGTAAAAGTATATTAGAAAAAATATATGAAAATGAAAAATTTAAACTATCTAATACCTATAACAATATAACAGATATGAACCTAGAGAATAATTATCTACTAATATCCCAATGGCTTGATAGAGAATTAGATAGTAAGAAGAAATTTGAAACCTTTGTTTTCTACTTCTTAAAAAGGCTAGTATTGATTAACCTTAATGTAGAGCAAATAGATGTTCCTATGGTATTTGAAGTTATTAATGATAGGGGTGTAAGACTTAAGCCGCATGAGATATTAAAAGGTAAATTATTAGGACAGATTGATAAGGATGAATTAGAAGAATTAAAATTAAATGAACTTTGGGATAATCAGGTCAATAAGATAAATGAGTTAAAAGATAATGAGATAGATAATTTTTTTATATACTATTTAAGGAGTAAATTTGCAAATACCTCTAATGATTCAAGAAAAATTGATAGAAACTACCATAGGGCTATGTTTACTGATGACATAGGAAGACTATTAAACTTAAGTCATAATCAATCCTCTGTAAAGAGCTTTCTACAAAATGAATTTAAGTATTATAGTGATCTGTATTATAAGATTTTGATATATTCCAAGGAATTAACTGAAGGATTTGAGGATATATACTATAACAGTTTAGTAGAGATGGATAGTCAATTTCTTTTAATTCTATCAGCTTGCAGGCTTAATGATCCACAAGAGGAAGAGAAAATCAAAAGGATTTCTTATGAAGTAAATAGGTTCTTTTCTCTATTACAATTACAACGAAGTTATGATAGTAATGATTTTAATATATGTATATACAAGATTAATCAAAGAATTAGAGAAAAGGATGTTAGTGATATCAGAGATATATTTGATGAATATTTAATGCAATTAATTTCAGATAATAGAGGATTAAAGGTAGAAAGTCCTTTCTCATATGGATTATTTAAAGATGCTGGAATTGAACTAAACAAAAGGTTTAGGAGATACTTCTTTGCTAGAATAGAACATTTCATAGCTAAAAATACAAATTTAAGCATGAAGCATGATTTTTATGATCTAGTAGTTAATACTGGTTCGGTTAATGGATTTCATATTGAACATATACTAGCAAATAATAGTGAAAACTTAAGCAAGTTTAATAATGATAAGGAACTCTTTGAACGTGAGCGAAACAGATTAGGTGGACTCCTATTATTAAAGGGTAAAGATAATATCTCTAGCAATAATGAAGTATATGCTGAAAAACTAAAAACTTATGCTAACACTTTATATTGGAATGAGACACTGAGAGAAGATAGCTACAAATCAAAACTTGATTTTACAAATATGATTAAAAAGTATAACTTAAAATTTAGACCTATGAATGAATTCGGTCCATCAGAGTTAGAAGAAAGACAGAGATTACTATACGAAATGTCCAAAATTATTTGGAAATAATAGCTATCTTTGTTCAACATTAAGGTATTATTCGTCTTAATCCCAAGGAATATAAACATTTATAATGATAAATGTAAGTAGCTAAGAAACTACACAGCAGTATAAGGGTATTATACTGTTATTCCTGATGACAAAGCTATTTTACATCAGAAAACAGGTAGCTTTTGACAAATGTAAAAGCTATTTGATAGACCAAATAGCCTCTTTAGATCAATCATATCACCAATTCCCCTAGCCCACTATTTTTCTTATCTTGGGATTGGATTATGGGTTATTCTCATTGGTGTAACTCTGTATGTAGCCTTGCTGGTTGAGAAGGAAAAGAAAAAATACGACATTCAAACCTACAAGGAGATTATAACCTTCACAGAGGGAACCAGACTATGGATATTAGGTGGATTTGGAACTTAAAAGAGGCCCAATGGGCCTCATTTTTATCCTATGGACTTAAACCTTATACTGATTTCAGTTCCCTTGCCTACTTCACTTTCTAGGCTTATCTTACCATCATGGTATTCTACTATGTGCTTAACTATGGAGAGGCCTAGGCCTGTACTGGCATTTTTGCTGGACCTGCTTTTATCTACGGTGTAGAACCTTTCAAAGATCCTGTCCTGGTGCTCCTTAGGGATGCCGATTCCTGTATCTTTGACTCTTACAATGGTATGACCCTTATCCTCTTCAACAATCAGGCTAACCCTACCCCCTGATGGGGTGTACTTGATGGAGTTCTCTATTAGGTTATAGAGGAGGTCATGGAGCATGCCCTTGTCCCCCATCATAAAGGAGGAGCTACCCTGGATATCTAAATCTATTAACTTTTCCCCTGCCAACACCCTAAGACTGTTGATAACTTCTTGACCCAGGGAGTAGATATCCACAGGTTCCAGGATTTTTTCAGTAGAACCTTCCTCTATCTTGGAAAGTTTTATTATATCATCTATTAGATTTAAGAGCCTTACCCCTTCCTGTCTTATTCTAGCAGAGAACTTGTCTATATCTTCCGTCTTGACCATGCCACTATTGATCATTTCTGCATAGCCTATTATGGAGGTCAGGGGTGTCTTTAGCTCATGGGATACATTGGCGGAAAACTCCCTCCGCATCATGTCCAACTTATGCTTCTTAGTTGAGTCTACCACTAGGAGGAGGAGGCCTGTTAAGTCCTTGCCAGTTAAAACGGTGTTGATATAGATGGTTAAGTACCTGTTATTATGATGTATCATTACTTCCCTATTGGTTCTATCCTCCAGGACATCATCTAGGGCCTGGTTCAACTCTATATCCCTACATAGGTGGATAAAATCATTGCCTAGATACTCCTTGCCATTGGTATCTGCAAATAATCCTATCCCACTTTGGTTAATGGTTAGGATCTTCTTATCTGTGCCTAAGAGGATGATTCCCTCATCCATATTGGAGGTTATTATGTCCATCAGGTAGGCCCTTTCCTCTAGCTCCCTATTCCTATCCTTAATAATTCTCTTCTGCCTTTCAAAGGTCGCTATAAAGGGGGCTATTTCATCATAAACATAGATTTCCTGATAACCATCCCAGTCCCCTTCCAGGCTCTTGGTCAGGAGCTTGACAGGTCTTATGATGTTATTGGCCAATAGGTTAGAGATATAATAGGAAAGGATAAATATAAGTAATAATATCAGGGCAGTTATTGGCCATATGGAGGAAAACATACTATAGAAGGTCTCGGTCTGATGGGCCACCCTTAGGATTAAATCGTTTTCCAACCTCATGGCATAATAGTAGTTATCCATATTTACGGTGGATGAGCGTCGGATGTCTTCACCCCGATTATTCTCAATGGCAGCCTGGATTTCTGGTCTATCGCTATGGCTTTCCAGCTTCCTCACATCTTCAAAATAATTATCGAAGAGAACCTCACCCTTCAAATTTAAGAGGGTTATCCGGAGGTCAGAACCCATGTAGACCCTTCGTTTTTCTAGCCCGTCCATATTTGATGATAGTACGATATTGGATATTACTTCCCCAGCATTCTTAAGGGTTTTAATTTGATTGTCTACGTGATACTTGTAGAAGGTCATGAACATGAATATGGACACCAAGATGGTAATAAAACTAGAAAGAAAGGCTATATTGTAGCGGATTTTACGTTTCATGTTAGATCACCCACCTTATAGCCTACATTTCTTATGGTCTGGACAAGCTTACCGGCATCACCTAGCTTCTGCCTTAGGGTTCCTATATGGACATCCACAGTCCTAGTCTCCCCTTCAAAATCAAAGCCCCAGACTTCATTCATGATCATTTCCCTGGTCAGGACTATGTTTTTATTTCTCATTAAGTAGTAGAGGAGTTCAAATTCCTTGTAGGTGAGTTTCACAACCTCATCATCTAGGGTAACGATTCTCTTCTCATAGTCCAGGACTAAATTATCCATGGAGAGGACGGTTTCGGGCTCAGTTGGGCCTAGACGGCGTAAGACAGCCCTTACCCTAGAAATAAGCTCCATAATACCAAAGGGCTTAGATATATAGTCATCAGCCCCCAGATCCAAACCCTTGACAACATCGTATTCTGTTGACTTGGCAGTAAGCATTATTACAGGAATATCCTCGGTGATAGAGGATTTCTTAAGCTTTTTAAGGATGGTTAGACCATCATCTCCTGGAAGCATGATATCCAAGAGTACTAAATCAGGTAGGGACTTGTCTAGCTCCTGGAAGAAGTCTTCGCCATTTTCAAAGCCTACCCCCTCATAGCCACTGGTGTTTAAGGCGTATACGATTAACTCCCTAATGCTCTCGTCATCTTCAATACAATAGATCTTCTTTTCCATAGGATTACCCCCGTTTAGTTACTGTGATGTACGCCTGTTATGGAGAAAACCACCCATTCTGCTATATTTTGTGCATGGTCACCAATTCTTTCTAGGTACTTGGCTATCATGATAAAGTTAATAGCCTGCTCACCATATTTGATATCCCTATTAATAAAATCTATTAAATCATCCTTAACTATATCGAATAGGTCATCCACCACATCATCGAAGGCTATGACCTCATGGGCTAGGTCTAGACTCTTGTTTACAAAGGCATCTATACTGTTCTTCAGCATCTTTATAGTGGCTTCTGCCATCTTGGGGATGTCCCTTAATTCCTTGATATACTCCTGATCGGCTAGGAGGAGGGATATCTCAGCTATATCTGCAGCCTGGTCTCCGATTCTCTCTAAATCCGTTATCATCTTTAGGATTGAGGAGATAAGCCTTAAGTCGCTGGCCACTGGATGATGTCTTATAATCAACTGGAGGCACCTGTTTTCGATGGCTTTTTCCATGTCGTCTACTTCATCATCCCGTGTCATGATTTCCTTGGCCAGGGCTGTATCCCTATTTATAAGGGCCTTTATGGAATCTTCAATCTTGGATTCTACTAAACTACCCATCTTAATGAGCTCGTTATTTAATATTTCCAGCTCATTATCAAAATGACTTCTCATAATACCACCTCTTCTATATTTTCTTAGCCAAACCTTCCTGTGATATAATCTTCAGTTCGCTTATCCTTTGGAATTGAGAAAAGTGTATCTGTATCGTTAAATTCTATGACCTCTCCTGATAGGAAGAAGGCAGTCTTATCTGATACCCTGGTTGCCTGTTGCATATTATGTGTAACAATTATTATAGTATATTTATCCTTTAACTCCTGGACCAAGCTCTCTATCTTGGATGTTGATATGGGGTCCAGGGCACTGGTTGGTTCATCCATTAGGAGGATTTCAGGCTCCACTGCCAAGGCCCTTGCTATACATATCCTCTGCTGCTGGCCACCTGATAGTCTTAGGGCATTCTTCTTTAAGTCATCCTTAACCTCATCCCAGATAGCAGCACCACGGAGGCTCTTTTCCACGATTTCATCTAGCCTGGCCTTGTTATTTATGTTGTGGGTCCTGGGTCCATAGGCTATATTATCGTAGATGCTCATGGGGAAGGGGTTGGGTTTTTGAAATACCATACCAATTCTCTTCCTTAGTGTGTTAACATCTACGTCCTTGTCATATATATTCTTACCATCCAGGAGGACCTCACCATTAATACTACACCCTTCTACCAAGTCATTCATACGATTTAGGCTCTTTAAAAGGGAAGATTTACCACAGCCTGAGGGTCCTATAAAGGCGGTAATCTCTTTTTCTCCTATTTCCATATTTATATCCTTTAAGGCATGAAAATCATCATAATATAGATTAAAATTTCTAATTGACAGTTTACTCATTCACTACTCTCCCTTTCTTAACTTATTAGACAAATAAGTTGATAGACCATTGATAGCAAGTACAATTAATAGCAGTACTACTCCTACAGCATAGGCTTCATTGACATACAAACCCTCATTGGATAGGACAAACATATGAAGGGATAGGGTCCTGCCTGATGAAAATAGTCCGTCAGTCATCTTGGCGGCAGTTCCCAGGGTATACATAAGGGCTGCAGTTTCTCCAACAACCCGGCCTATGGATAGGATTACCCCAGATAGGATACCAGGCATGGCCACTGGTAGGACTACCCTAAATATGGTCCTAAGCTTTCCAGCACCCAGACCAAAGCTGGCCTCCCTTAGGCTATCATCTACTGCCATTAAGGCCTCCTCAGTGGAGCGGATTATCAAGGGTAGGACCATGATAGCTGCTGTCAGAGTACCTGCTAGTAGGGAGTAGGAGAATCCCAGCCTATATACAAAGAAGAGCATACCGAATAGGCCGTAGACTATTGAGGGGATTCCCGACAGGGTTTCAGTGGTAATCCTGATTAAATCGACAAACTTATTTCCCTTTTTTGCATATTCTACTAAGTAAAAGCCTGTAAATACCCCTATTGGGGTTGCGATTACTAGGGTCAAGGCCACCAACATCAGGGTAGTTATAATGGCTGGCAGCATGGATACATTCTCCGTTGTATATTCAAGGGCAAACATATCCAGAGTCAGGTGGGGGATCCCCCTAATGAATATATACCCAACTATGAAAAACAAGGCTCCAAATGTAATCAGGGCTGATAATTTGATTAGGCTTCTTATTATATGATCAAAGCTAAATATTCTTCTTAAGCTACTCAATTCATAGCCCTCCTCTTAATTATTAAAAAGATTCCATTGATAAGCAGGATAAAGACGAACAAGACTACTGCTGTAGCTATCAGGGCCTCCCTATGGGCTTCTGCTGCATATCCCATTTCAAGGACTATATTGGTGGTGAGGGTTCTCACACCTTGGGTTAGGCTACTGGGTATCCGAGGCTGGTTTCCTGCTACTAGGATGACCGCCATGGTCTCCCCTATAGCCCTACCAATTCCTAAGATGACGGATGAGATAATCCCCGATTTGGCTGCAGGTAGTATTACGGTCATTACCGCCCTTTCGTGGCTGGCTCCCAGGCCTACACTGCCTTCATAGTAGCTTTCTGGGACTGAGCGTATGGAGGATTCAGACAGGCCTATAATGGTTGGTAAGATCATGATACCTAAGAGGAGGGAGGCGGTAATGATATTCATACCAGTTCCACCGACTAAGTTCCTCATGACTGGAACTACCACCACCAGGGCAAAGAAACCATAGACTATGGATGGTATTCCTGCCATTAGGTTAATACTTGGCTTTAAGAACCTATAGATTTTCTTGTTGCTAAACTTGGCCAAGTAGGTTGCTGTAAGGACTCCTATGGGGACGCCTATGATAATTGCACCCAGGGTTACCAGAAGGGAGCCTACAATCATAGGCAAGATCCCAAAGGCCTGGGGACTATGGGACGGTGCCCATTTGTTTCCAAACAAGAAGTTTTTAAGGCCATACTCCATAATAAAAGGAACCCCACCACTGAAGATAAAGTAGCAGATCAAGAGGATTGCTAAAATTGAAGTGGCGGCACATATTATAAAGACTATTTTCATAAAACCTTCAAAAGATTTACTCTTCATATTTTCTCCTTTACTTTACACTTGCTTATATCGATTATTCTCTTATTACCCTTATTATTTCCTAAAATATCAAAGCCTTGTAAAAGCCATGCCTTGGCTAATGTAAAATATATGTAAAGTTTATTAGCTATATAAAAAGTCTAACCTAAGTTAGACTTTTTTAAGCTCATTATTATTCTACTTCATTCCAAAGGGTGATTTCTCCAAGATATATGGCCTGGATTTCTTCAAGACTAAGATCCTGGATAGGATTTTCATTGTTTACTATTAGGGCTATGCCATCAATTGCTATTACCGCCTGGTCTAATTCTGCAGCCTCGCTATCCTTTAGCTCCCTTGAAGCCATTCCTATATCCAGACTACCCTCTATAGTCCCAGTCATACCTGCTGATGAGCCAGTGGACTGGATTTCTACAGAAACTCCATTGTTTAATCCTTCATAGGCTTCTGCTAACTTTTCCATGACGGGAGTTACTGATGTGGAACCCCCTACTACTATTGTACCTGATAGGCCTTTTGGATTGTATTCTCCACCATCAACTGCTGCCACAAGTCCATTTTCCTCAACTATGGCCTGGCCATTGGCACTAAGAATAAAGTCTATAAAGTCCTGGGCTAAGTCACCTATACTTGATTTGTAGGCAATATTAAAGGGTCTGGCAATCTTATAGGCACCAGCCTTAACATTCTCTGGATTGGCTGATACACCTTCTACACTCAGGGCCCTTACAGTATCATTTAAGGAACCCAGGGAGATATATCCTATGGAGTACTTGTCACCTGCCACAGTGGTCATGACACCATTTGTACTATTTTGGACAACTGCTTCTGTTGTGGTCATATCATTACCATTAGCATCTTCTACCCCAACTATTTCTACAAAGGCTCCCCTTGTACCTGAGCCGTCTTCCCTACTTACAACATTGATAAGCTTAGAGCTGTCAAATCCTTCACTACTACCACATCCCACCAAAAGGGTGGCCATAATTACCATTACTAAGGTTAAGCCTATTGTTTTTTTCAATTCTATCTTCCTTTCATCTGAATTTCACTCTTATAATAGTACTTCTATGTAAAATCCAGTATATAGGCCATGTTAAGACTATGTAAAATGTTTAAAACTGAAGAAACAAGATTCAAATCTAATCTTCCTACCTATTATATATATAGTACCCAATAAGTTAAAAGAAACCTATGTAAGTAAGAGTTTGAAGATTTAAATTTTATTGACAAGGGCTTTAAACTCTGATAATATCGTATCAAATCAAATA
>JAAYTL010000052.1 GCA_012518035.1 Tissierellia bacterium
AGGCAAGACTGAGGAATGCCTCTACAATATTTTGCTCTCAATATGCACCAGAGGGCTGGCACTCTAAGATTGAAAATGTTCAAATAGCAGATGCTATACTAGATCGGATTGTTCATGACTCCTATCAAATACTAATAGATGAGGAGGTTTCCATGAGGGAAAGACATGGTATTAATAGTCAAAGGGTAAGGAAGCCTGATAGAATATAAATTGCTGTGGCAGGCCACAATCTCAGGCCTGCCATAGTTTGGTCTAGTATCGGGCACTAGCTGGCCTAATACTAGGCACTAGTTGGTCTGAAAATAGGCACAGGTGGTCTAATATGAAGGCAATACTCAATTTTAAGAAAAATCCTTGCTTAATAGCAAGCCTCAAATAACCACTACTGATGGAGTCCCCCTCATACAGGGCATCAAAGAATTTTAGGATAAAAAAGAAAATCAGCATTATCTAACTAATGCTGATTCTAACTCCCTTATATTCTTTTCATGGATACCCTCTAATCCAAGCCCAGCCTATCCTTCACTACCCCTACAATCTCTGGGTCTGAAAAATCTAATCCTCCCAAGAAAAATACTTCTTTACCTATTCTTAGAACTATTTCACTAGATTCATAATTCAAGAAATAGACTTCATCCAGGTCCCAAAGACCATCTAAATCCTCCCTGATGGATCTTTCCTTTATTATCTCCAAGGCTTCCTTTACAGCTTCCTTCTTATCCCTATCCCTTAAGCTAATAAAATCATCCTCTGTTAAACCACTTCTAGCATAATAGGAATCATAGACCCCATTTTCAAATATGAATTCCAGGTCCTTAGAATTCCTACCTATTAACCTATTTTCTGCTTCCCTCTTATATCTATTAACCAGGTTTCTAGCCAGGCCTTCAGTCAAGGCCCTGGAATACTCAGTATCTATTACTCCGAGTCTCCTTGCATAGGATGAATAATCATAGGAGACAGGGATTAAGAAGCTTAAATTCCTCCTTAAGTCTCCACTATCCTCAATAGTTTCATCAGAAAAATCATTTATAGATAAGACCCTGTAACCCTCAATCTTTGAAGGTCCATCCTTACTAGCTAATACTCCAATATTAAATATTCCAGTCCCAATAGATAGAATAGTGGCAGTTATCAGGACTGCAACTAATACCACCTTTTTATAACCTATGCTTCTTTTGGCTGGCTTTACATAGATTCTATACAAGCTGCCTACAACTATCCCGATTAAGGATGGAATAAGGGCCATTAAGAGTATTATATTCTTGAAAACAATGGCTGAATATAATAGATAAGCTAAAAATACTAAGATGCTTATATAGAATAAGATAAAGGATATTTTGTAACCATAAAAGCCCCAATCATTAAATTCTATACCCTTACCCAGCTCTATGTTCTTCCTATTTATCTTTAAAAATTTCCTCAAGTCATAGATATTTATCACCATCAGGATAAGAGCTACCGGAATAAGCAAGGATACTATCTGAGTTAAGCCATCCTTCATACCATAGACACTAGCCAAACTCCTACCAATAACCATCCAGGCAAGTAGTATAAACAAGGGTATTTGAAAGTAGAGGGCCTTAAGCTGCTTCTTCGCGATTTTTTCCAGTATATTAAACTCCTCTTCCTCATCTGTATGAAGAGGAACTACCTCTGAGTCCTTTTCCTTATAATAGACATGAAGGTCATACGATTTTGTAGCAAAATTCCAGCCTACATACTCGCATACAGTCTGGAACTCTTCTAACTCCTCCTTAGTTTTCCTAGTATAGGCTGTCTCCACCTCATAGGGAGATATGGAAAAATCCAGCTCCTCTGGCTCTATCCTCTTATATAGGAAGAGATTTCCTGAGATAATCTTACTTATCAACCAGCCCCTAGCTGCCATTTTTTCAAAATGCCTTTCTATATAAGGGTAGTTGGTTATATTGACATAACTATTCTCTATTTTGAAATTCATCATCATTACCCCCCATTACAGATCTAGCATCCTTTAACAATAGGCTTAACCTGTCAATTTCTTTATCCAAGACCCCTTTCCCTAATTCAGTTATGATGTAGGTTTTTTTATTATCTTCATCTGAAACCATATCTATATAGCCATCATCTTCAAACCTTGAAAGTAATGAGTATAAGGTCCCAGGCCCTACCTTGACACGTCCATCAGTCAACCAATCAATATACTGCATAATCTCATAGCCGTGCCTTTCTTCCATTAAGCTTAAAAGTATATAGTACATGGGTTGAGTCAAAGCTTTTTTAGCCACCTATATCCTCCTTTACAAATTCTACATACTATATCGAATCTAGTTATATCGATATCCGATATAGTGTGATTTTATTATATATCGAGTAACGATATAAGTCAAGAAAAAAACTCATACAGTTTCCCTTACTGTATGAGATTGTTCATAAATATTTACTTAAATAGTTTCTTTATATCTATTTATGCTTCCTTACAATTAGATTATCTAATCCATTCTCAAAGAACTCACCTCTTTGCAAAGGAATAGATATATTGTTGAATATCATCGTATTCTTTACTGGTTTAATCGGGAAGCCTAATACCATTAATATCAAATTCGTCTATAAATATTGAGTCTAACAAAGCCCTATATTGCTTTTTAGAAAATTAATTTCATAACTTTTCCTTTTTTGAAGAAATATTTTTACAGCAAAAATTCTTAATAGCTTATACATTTTATTTACCATAGAAAGGCTAATAATATTTGTACAAATAGAAGATATAAATTAATTTATATTACGTAAGTCGTTTAAACCTTCGAAAAACAGCCATCCATTTTCTGCTCTTCCACTAACTAAGGATGCAATCGTGGAAGGACTTTTAAATGTAAGATTCACCAAAGTCTCATAGGCATTTTCTTTACTGGTAATTTTACCATCATTAAGTAGTCTTCTAATCATTTCCGAATATCTATTATAAAACCGCCCTTGATCTGCCCAGTGTTTAGAGGATTCTATAGGCATGTTGATTATTGACCCTGCATGGAGGACAAAAATACCCTCTTTTATAGAGATCTTAGCGTGATAATTCTTATTCCTAGGATAATAAAAGTCGCTACCAACTGTAACCAGCTGCTCGCTAAAATCTATCCCTTCCGCTTTTAGTAAAAACTCTATTTGCTCTATATATGCCTTAAGGTTAGGTTTGTCAAATATACTAACCACAGGCTCACTCTTAACATTGGTATTCTCAAGTGAGTAGGTGCTGCTATTTTTTAATTTGTTAATAAAGTGATACTCCATATAGTCTATTGACATTGCATCAAAGGAATTATTATCTGTTACAAACATGATGCAATATGACCAAAATGACTTTTCTTTTTCATGAGATAGCATTCGATTAGCACCTTTGGTGGATTGTCCTATGTAGACCTTAGTCAACCCATCATCATCTGCTTCGTTAAATAAAAAATACACAGCATAGTTTGTGCCTGATTCTAACTTTTCTACTTCTTTTATGTTTTCTCTAGTAAAATAGAAGGCCCTTATTTGATTGGTTCTATCCTGAAAGACCTTAAGAGAAGAAGCCTTTTTCATATTAGGATATAGATATGTTATAGTTCTTTGCATTTGACCACCCCCATTAATTTATACAGTGTGAATAGACCAAGGAGACATAGATCATAACAAGTCAAACTTACTTAAATAATCTATTCATCAGCTTAAATATATCAAAGGTAGTCCTCCTATAGACCTTATTATATACATACCTCTTAGGATTCCTAACCCAGCCATAACCCCTGGGCATCTTTATACCTGCCCTATGGACTATCTGCCTTTTAGGACTAACCCTAGCAAATACCCTCTTCTTAAGACTAGGCTTTCTCATGCCTATTTTCATAGAATCACCTCGGATCTTCTTCCTTGCCCTTGCACAAGTGCTACATTTTGGATAACAAATAAGTATCCCTAACATCCTCCTAGCTGATATTTTCAATATGTTTCTTTTTAATAATGTCATCAACATTAGAATATTCCTTTAGTTTTGTATAAGTATTTAATATTTCATCTACCTTTAATATATTCGGTGAATTAGCTATGTCTTCATTTAGTGTAGAAATTAAATCATCTCTTTTTATTAATTTTGTTTTACTAGAGTCATATTCCAACTTTTTTAGCGTACATCTTTCACTAAAAATAATATATGATTTAAATATGTCATCATATTGCAGTTCTAGAAGCTTCTTAAGCGCTGTGATATGGCCTTTGTTTTGCCAAATAGGATTATAAAATTTGTTCTTTTGCTTACTTTCCAGTGTTTGGGTCCAGTACCTCGACTTTTCATTTCCAAAAATCCAACCACTATAATTTTTTGATTCAAATACATATATTCCTGTCGGAGACAACATAATTAAATCTATTTCAGTAGTTAAGCCATCTTCTTTAGGTACATATATATTTACCAATAACTTTTTGAACATCTTTAACTCTTCTAAATAGCTAAATGTCAAAAACTCACCATAACTACCTTTATCAAAGATAGTTTTAAAGAAGCTATTCCCACTTTTAAATTGATAATCAGAATTCCTAAACCTGAAATACTTAGGTAGCAACACAATAATAAAGACAATGAATAATAAGACCATTGGCATATATATTAGTTCCATAGCTCCCCCAATAAATAAGAACTCCTAAATATCTCCTAAGGCATCTTTTAATATCTGAACTTCTTCATCTGTTAATGTAATACCCTTACCAATTTTACCTTCCTCATGGTTCCAATCTCTAATATCATATTTTGCTGCTCGCTCATTCCAACTAACCTTATTTAGCTCTTTTGTCCAGTTACCTTTTTCAGATAACACAGCTATTTTTTCAACAATTTCATATTTGAAGTTTGACATTTTTGTTCCTCCTTTGGAATAAATAAATTTGAATAATTGAATTATACCGTTACCTTTTTAAAGCCTACGTTCTCTAATACCAATTCCATTAAATAATCCCCTAATTCATCACTAATCTCATATAAATAACCTTGATTCCCCCCACCTTTCCTATTAAAAGGAGAGTATTTTTCAGGGCATAATCTTAGTATTTCATCTACATTATCATCTATACTGACTGGGGATTCTAATTCATTATATTCAGCTTCTACTAGCCATCCCTCTTCTTCCCATAGATCAAGTTTCTCAAAAGTTTTTGGTATTCTAGACTCTTTATAGCTATCTAAAGCAATATTTACAGATACTATATTTCTTTGATATAAACTAAAAATAATGTCTCCCTTCTTAATTTTAGTCATATTAGACCAATGAAAGATTTCTCTTCCAGACTTTGATCTTTGAGGTGCCCATAAATATCCCCCTGATTTTTCTTCAAAGTAAGTTTTATTCTGAAAAACTATGTAATATGAGTTGCTATATTTTTTCTTAAGTTTTTCATCACTAGTACTTTTATTTTTTCTTCTAAATAATTTAAACATATATATCACCTATTTAATATTTATTACTCTATTTTATTATCTGAGATCAATTTAATTAGCCTAATAGAAATAAAAGGTATATCTGGATTTTGATATAAACGAATTCTAAGATATAATCATCAACCATTAACCTCTTGCAAATCAAGAAACTTAGTACAATCTACAGGACATTTTATGTATTCAGTCTCATTGAAGCCTACCCCATAACATTGAAAATCATATTCAGCACTAAGCCTAGTTACAGTAATTCTTCTGCTACCACTCTTAGTTTCTTTTCCTAAGCATTTCATTGCATCTACATAATCAATAACTGCTATATATGTCTCATTTAGTTTATCATTAGTACAAACTAAACCTAATAAATTCTGTTTTCCTTCTATATAAAAGGAATTCTTTAATATATCATAATCTCTCTTTGAAAATGAAATATTAAATGATAATTTTTTTCTTCTCCCATTTACGGTTACCTTTGACTTCCTCATATTCGTAGTATATTTAATATATACGTTGAAATCATCCAGATCTGTAGAAAATTCAACACGCTTACTGTTTTCTGTCTCATCGAATAAAACAGGAACCCCTGTTGACGAG
>JAAYTL010000053.1 GCA_012518035.1 Tissierellia bacterium
AGGCGTAGAAATGGTAATGCCAGGAGACAACGCTAAGTTCACCATAACCTTAATAACACCAATAGCTATAGAAGAAGGATTAAGGTTCTCCATAAGAGAAGGTGGAAGGACAGTAGGTTCAGGAGTTGTAACTAAGATTATTGAATAATATATATGGATGAAAGACTAGGTCTTTGACCTAGTTTTTTCATGATTAGAGGTATTAATGCTATTTTAAAGTCAATAATAAATTATTGACATGCAATATCTTTTATGGTAGTTTATATTAGTACCATTATTTGTATTAGTATGATTGGTAGCCACAACTGTGTATTGACATAGACAGATACCAGAGTAGGAGGTGTGCTTGATGAGAGAAAGAATCATATTGGCTTGTACTGAATGTAAGCAAAGAAATTATGTTTCTAAGAAAAACAAAAAGAATACCACTGGGAGAGTTGAGCTAAACAAATACTGTAAATTCTGCAAAACTCATACCCTTCATAGGGAGACTAGATAATATTTATTAATTAAGGATGTGAGAATAGTGGCAGCTCAAACAGAAAAGGCTAAGGGTAAGCTTTCTGCTTATTTTAGAGGAGTTAAATCTGAAATCAAGAAGGTTGTTTGGCCAAATAAAAAAGAATTGTTCAACTTTACTGGAGTTGTAATAGGAATTAGTGCACTGATTTCCATTATTGTGTATCTTCTTGATCTGGGTATACATGGAATATTAAAGTTTATTATTTAAGAGATAGATAAGGGAGGGAAGGACCTTTGGGTCCTATTGTATGACTGATAAGATTGATGATAGGGAAAAGCGGGCTAAAAATGCCAAATGGTATGTAGTCCATACTTATTCAGGCCATGAAAACAAGGTTAAGGCTAACCTTGAAAAGATGGTTGAAAATAGAGGTATGAAGGATGATATCTTTGAAGTCGCAGTGCCTACAGAGGAGTATTTAGACTCCAAGTCTGGTAAGAGCAAGGAGAGAAAGTTATTTCCAGGTTATGTATTGGTAAAAATGATAATTAATGACGAGTCCTGGTATTTGGTTAGAAATACTAGGGGTGTTACAGGCTTCGTAGGACCTGCATCTAAACCAGTTCCTCTTTCAGATCAAGAAGTAAAAGCATTGGGAGTTCAAGATACTGTTGTGCCAACAGTTGATTTCAAGGTAGATGATGTTGTGAAGGTAATATCTGGACCGTTTGAGAACTTTATGGGTACTGTTAACAACATAAATGTAGAAAAGAAGAAAGCAAAGGTATATGTCTCTATGTTTGGGAGAGAAACCCTGGTTGAGTTGGATTTCGACCAAATAGAGAAGGTTTAGCTAGCAAGGCATTTATGCTTTTTTATAGATTTAAGCTAGTGGGAGGGATTTTCCCGCTAAACCACATTGATACGAGGAGGTGGAAGTAAAATGGCAAAAAAGGTTGTAGCTGTAGTAAAACTACAAATCCCTGCTGGTAAGGCGACACCTGCACCACCAGTTGGTACAGCTTTAGGACCTCATGGTGTTAATATTATGCAATTTACTAAGGAATTTAATGCTAAAACAGCAGACCAAGCTGGAATGTTAATACCAGTAGTTCTAACTGTTTACCAAGATAGATCCTTTAGTTTTATTACTAAAACACCACCAGCAGCAGTGTTAATCAAAAAAGCTGCAGGTATTGAGCTTGGTTCAGGAGAACCAAACAAAGTTAAGGTAGCAAAGATATCTAAAGAAAAGATTAGAGAAATTGCAGAAATCAAGATGCCAGACTTAAATGCTGCTTCTATAGAATCAGCAATGAGTATGGTAGCTGGAACTGCTAGAAGTATGGGAATTGAAGTAGAAGAATAATATAGTGGGAGGATAATCCGTTAATACCACAAGGAGGAAGTAGTATGCCAAAAAGAGGTAAGAAATATCAAGAAAGTATTAAATTAGTAGATAGACATAATCTATATGACCCTAAAGAAGCTATCGAATTGGTTCTACAGACATCCAAGGCAAACTTTGACGAAACAGTTGAGGTAGCTATAAGACTTGGTGTAGATCCAAAACATGCAGACCAACAAGTTAGAGGTGCTATAGTACTACCACATGGTACAGGAAGAACTAGAACAGTTCTTGTTATTGCCAAGGGTGAAAAGCTAGAAGAAGCTAAGGCTGCAGGTGCTGATTATGTTGGTGGAGAAGAAATGGTAGCAAAAATCCAAAACGAGGGTTGGTTAGACTTTGATGTAGTTGTAGCAACTCCCGATATGATGGGTGTAGTTGGTAGAATTGGTAGGGTTCTTGGACCTAAAGGCTTGATGCCTAACCCTAAATCTGGAACAGTAACCTTTGAAATAGAAAAGGCTGTTAATGAAATAAAGGCTGGTAAGGTTGAGTACAGGGTAGATAAGGCAAGTATAGTACACGTTCCAATTGGAAAAGTTTCCTTTGGTGTTGAAAAACTTAAGGAAAACTTTGATACAATAGTAGATGCTTTAATCAAGGCAAAACCAGCTGCAGCAAAAGGTAGATATTTCAGGACTGTTTCCATATCAAGCACTATGGGACCTGGAATTAAAATAAATGGACAAAAATTACTTGAAAAGTAATTTGACATTGATGTAGCTTATTGATATAATCAAAAAGTCAATTTAATAAAAGTCAACTTAATAGATACTGTAGACAGTAGGGACCACTAGGGTTTAAACTTCCTACCGAGGTAGAAACTAATATAAATTTGAAATTAGAGTCTCTTCGTGTGTCTACGTAGAGACTTTTATTATTACATTTATCCCACGGGAGGTGAAGCTGGTGAGAGAACAAACCCTTCAAGCAAAAAGAGAGAATATTGAAGAGATTAAGGGAAAAATCAATAATGCCCAAGCAGTTGTCCTAGTTGATTATAGAGGATTAAACGTTGAACAACTAACTGAGCTTAGGAGAAAATACAGAGATGCAGGTGTTGAGTACAAGGTATACAAAAACACCATGATGAGATTTGCCTTTAAGGATTCAGGATTAGAAGATTTCAATGAATATCTAAAAGGTCCATCTGCAATTGCATTTGGATATGATGACCCTGTTCAAGTGGCAAAAATAACATCAGAGTTTGCAAAAGAACATAAAGACCTTGAAATCAAGGCAGGTATAGTTGATGGCAAGATAATTGATATAGCTGGTGTTGAAGGCCTAGCTAAACTACCATCAAGAGAAGTTCTTGTTGCCCAAGTACTTGGTGGATTCAATGCACCAATCCAAGGATTTGCTAATGTACTTCAAGGCACTATTAGATCATTAGCAATAGTACTAAATGAAATCGCTGAAACAAAGACAGCATAAAAAATAAAAGAAAAATAATTGGAGGTAAATTAAAAATGGCAAGTGAAAAAGTACTAAATTTAATAGAAGAAGTTAAGAATCTTACAGTATTAGAATTATCAGAATTAGTTAAGGCTTTAGAGGAAGAGTTTGGTGTAAGTGCAGCAGCTCCAGCAGCAGTTGCAGTAGCTCCAGCAGCAGGTGGAGATGCAGCAGCTCCAGCAGCTGAAGAAAAATCAGAATTTGATGTTGTATTAGCATCAGTAGGAGCAGAAAAGATTAAGGTTATCAAGGTTGTTAGAGAAATTACTGGCCTAGGCTTAAAGGATGCTAAGGACCTAGTAGACAATGCTCCAAAGGCAGTTAAAGAAGGAGCTTCAAAAGAAGAAGCTGAAGAAATTAAGGCTAAACTAGAAGAAGTAGGAGCTACAGTAGAATTAAAATAATTTATAAATTAAAAAGGCTTTCATCTAGAAGGCCTTTTTTATTTATAGTCAAGCTAGATAAATTAGTTGACATAGCTTGTTTCATATGATATCATAGTTTATTGCATAATAACGAAGAATATGGTCGATTGTATAAACAATTGGCTATAAGGCAATATTATCTAATATGCTTGGAATGTATTACCAAAAGTCAAGTACTTTTGGATATTTTAGTTTAACAAGGGGTGAATTTATCTATGGTACATCCTGTGACGTATGGCAAAAGGGTCAGGATGAGTTATTCGCGCATCGATGAAGTATTGGATCTACCCGATTTAATTGAAGTTCAGAAGACTTCTTACAATTGGTTTTTAAAAGAGGGTTTAAAGGAAGTATTTGACGATATTTCTCCAATACAAGACTACACTGGCAACCTAATCTTGGAATTTATCAATTACCGTATTGAAGATGAATTTAAATATGATGAGGATGAGGCTAGGGAAAGAGATGCAAACTTTTCTGCACCATTGAAGGTAAAGGTAAGGTTGATTAATAAGGAAACTGGAGAAGTTAAAGAGCAAGAGGTTTTTATGGGAGACCTACCTTTAATGACCAGGAATGGTACATTTATAATTAATGGAGCTGAAAGAGTTGTAGTAAGCCAGCTGGTCAGGTCGCCAGGAGTTTATTATACTGAAAGCATAGATAAAACGGGAAAGAAACTATATTCTGCTACGGTTATTCCTAACAGGGGGGCCTGGTTAGAGTATGAAACTGATTCCAATAATGTGGTCTATGTAAGGATTGATAGGACTAGGAAGATTCCAATTACAGTATTGCTAAGGGCCTTAAATCTTGTTAGCAATGCTGAGATAATAGATATACTTGGTGAAAGCGAGCAAGTATTGAACACCTTGGAAAAGGACACTACAACAACAGCAGATGAAGCTTTGGTAGAAATTTATAAGAGACTGCGTCCAGGAGAACCACCTACAGTTGATAGCGCTAAGTCATTAATTACCAATATGTTCTTTGACCCAAGGAGATACGACCTAGCCAAGGTCGGTAGATATAAGTTTAATAAAAAATTGGCCTTATTCAATAGGATTGCTGGAAGAAGGGCAGCAGATAATATAGTAAACCCAGATACTGGTGAACTATTTGTTGCCAAGAGTGAAAGGATTACCAGGGATCAGGCCATAGAAATAGAAAATTCTGGAATAAACATGGTAGATATAATACTTGATGATGGCAGTGTTGTTAGGGTTGTTGGCAACAACTTTGTTGATGGAAGTGCCTTTGATTTACCATTTTCATTGAAGGACCTGGGGCTAAATGAGAAGGTCTATTATCCATTAATGAAGGAGCTTATGGAGACCTATGATGATGAGGAAGAGTTAAAGGTAGCCATAGAAGAAAGAATCAAGGAATTGTCACCTAAACATATTACTCCAGATGATATCATTGCTAGTATAAACTATGAGTTCAACCTATTCCATGGGATAGGCTTAACTGATGATATCGACCATCTAGGAAATAGAAGATTAAGATCAGTAGGTGAATTGCTACAAAACCAATTCAGGATAGGTCTGTCTAGGATGGAAAGAGTTGTAAGAGAGAGGATGACCATTCAGGATGTTGATGTGGCGACACCACAAGCCCTCATTAACATAAGACCTGTGGTTGCATCCTTAAAGGAGTTTTTTGGTAGTAGCCAATTGTCTCAGTTTATGGACCAAACCAACCCATTGGCAGAGTTGACTCATAAGAGAAGAATGTCTGCATTAGGACCTGGTGGTTTGAGTAGGGATAGGGCTGGATATGAGGTTAGAGACGTACATGACTCTCACTATGGTAGGATGTGTCCAATAGAGACCCCTGAAGGACCAAACATTGGTCTAATTACATCACTTACAACCTATGCTAGAATCAATGAATATGGATTTATTGAAGCACCTTACAGAAAGGTTGAAAATGGCCTAGTGACAGGGCAAATAAACTACATGACTGCAGATGTGGAAGATGAGTTTATTATTGCCCAATCAAACGAGCCGCTAGATGAAAACAATAAATTTGTAAATAATAGGGTCATTGCTAGGGGTAAAAAAGGAGTAATAGATATTTACCCAAGCGATGAAGTTGACTATATGGATGTTTCTCCAAAACAGATTGTATCAGTGGGAACTGCCATGATCCCCTTCTTGGAAAATGATGACGCCAATAGGGCCCTTATGGGTGCCAACATGCAACGTCAAGCAGTTCCTTTATTAAGGGCAGAAGCCCCGATAATAGGAACTGGTATAGAGCATAAGGCTGCTATAGATTCCGGTGTTTTGGTATTGGCAGAGAACGATGGAACTGTAGAGAAGGTCACCTCCAATGAAATAATCATTAGAAGGGACGAAGACAACAAGACAGATGTCTACAGCCTTATAAAGTTCAAACGCTCAAACCAAGGTACAACCATTAACCAAAGACCTATAGTAACTGTAGGAGATAAGGTCAAAAAGGGCGATGTAATAGCTGATGGTCCAAGTACGGACCTTGGGGAAATAGCCCTAGGTAAGAATCTCCTTGTTGCTTTTATGACCTGGGAAGGTTATAACTACGAGGACGCTATGCTCATCAGTGAAAGACTAGTTATTGATGATTCCTTGACATCTATTCATATTGAGGAATACGAATCAGAGGCAAGGGACACTAAACTTGGGGCTGAAGAGATTACCAGGGATATTCCAAATGTTAGTGAAGATATGTTAAGGAACCTTGATGAGAGGGGCATCATTAGGATAGGTGCCGAAGTCAAGGCTGGAGATATATTGGTAGGCAAGGTTACGCCTAAGGGAGAGACTGAATTAACTGCTGAAGAAAGACTATTAAGGGCCATCTTTGGTGAGAAGGCTAGAGAAGTTAGGGATACATCACTCAGAGTACCCCATGGGGAATCTGGAATAGTAGTAGATGTTAAGATTTATTCCAGGGAGAATGGTGATGAGCTACAGCCTGGAGTTAATCAGATGGTCAGAGTCTATGTAGCTACTAAGAGAAAGATAAATGTCGGAGACAAGATGTGTGGTAGACATGGTAACAAGGGTGTTATTTCAAGGATATTGCCTGAAGAAGATATGCCCTTCCTGCCAGATGGTACACCTATAGATATTGTTCTTAACCCTCTAGGGGTTCCATCCCGTATGAATTTAGGGCAGGTTTTAGAGGTTCATCTTGGCCTAGCTGCTAAAGAGTTAGGTTGGCATGTGGCGACACCTGTATTTGATGGTGCCAATGAAAACGACATTATCCAAGCTCTTAAAGATGCTGGCTATCCAGAAGATGGTAAGCTTAGATTGAGGGATGGTAGAACTGGAGATTATTTCAATAATCCAGTCACCGTCGGTTACATGTATATGCTAAAACTACATCACCTAGTAGATGATAAAATCCATGCCAGATCTACAGGGCCATATTCACTGGTTACACAACAACCACTTGGAGGAAAGGCCCAATTTGGTGGACAGAGATTTGGAGAGATGGAGGTATGGGCTCTAGAGGCTTACGGGGCATCACATACCTTACAAGAGATCCTTACTGTTAAGTCCGACGATATAGTAGGTAGGGTCAAGACCTATGAGGCCATAGTAAAGGGTGAAAATATTCCTGAACCAGGAATACCAGAATCCTTTAAGGTACTAATTAAAGAGTTACAGAGCTTGGCCTTGGATATTAAGATAATAGGCGAAGATGCATCAGAAATTGAGATACAAGAATCCACTGATGATGATTTAACGGATTTGGAAATGATTGGTGATGATTATTCAACTGATAGCAAGGATGAGGAATCTCCGAACAATGCTATAAAAAGAATTGATGGGGATGTACCTGCTGGATTTCTAATCGAAGATGAAGATTAGAAGGATGGAAGATGATAGTAACAACTTATTTCTTTTTAATAAATTATATGAAAGGAGAAATGCTCCTTGTTTGAATTAAACAACTTTGATTCAATTAAAATCAGTTTAGCTTCACCTGAAAAGATTAGACAATGGTCTAAGGGAGAAGTAAAGAAACCGGAGACCATAAATTATCGTACCTTAAAACCAGAAAAAGAGGGCCTCTTTTGTGAAAAGATTTTTGGGCCTACTAAGGACTGGGAATGTAATTGTGGAAAATATAAAAGGGTTAGATACAAGGGAGTAATATGTGACAGATGTGGTGTGGAAGTCACTAAATCAAAGGTAAGAAGGGAGAGGCTAGGGCATATTGAACTTGCAGCCCCAGTCTCCCATATATGGTATTTTAAGGGAATACCAAGTAGGATGGGTCTTCTCTTGGACATGAGTCCCAGGGCTCTAGAGAAAGTTTTGTATTTTGCCTCATATATAGTAATTGATGCGGGAGATACCCCTCTTTATGAGAAGCAATTATTGACTGAAGCAGAGTACACGGAGTACCAGGAAGAATATCCAAATAAGTTCAAGGCCATGATGGGGGCAGAGGCTATCAAGAACTTATTGGAGAAAATCGACCTGGATAAAGAGGCTGAAGAGTTAAGAGCTGCCCTTAAGGACTCTACAGGCCAAAAGAAAATCCGTATAACCAGAAGGCTTGAAGTTATAGAGGCCTTTAGAAAGTCTGGTAATAGGCCAGAATGGATTATACTGGATGTGATCCCTGTTATTCCACCTGATTTAAGACCTATGGTTCAGCTGGATGGTGGAAGGTTTGCAACTTCAGACTTAAACGATTTATATCGTAGGGTTATAAATAGAAACAATAGGTTAAAGAGACTCTTGGATTTAGGAGCACCAGATATCATTGTAAGAAATGAAAAAAGGATGCTTCAAGAGGCTGTAGATGCTCTAATAGACAATGGTAGAAGAGGAAGGCCAGTTACAGGACCTGGTAACAGACCTCTTAAGTCCTTATCAGACATGCTTAAGGGTAAGCAAGGTAGGTTTAGGCAAAACCTACTTGGTAAGAGGGTAGACTATTCAGGAAGGTCAGTTATTGTTGTAGGACCGGAGCTTAAATTCTACCAATGTGGGCTACCTAAGAAAATGGCCTTGGAGCTATTTAAACCATTTGTTATGAAGAAGCTGGTTGAGGACGGCCATGCCCATAATATTAAATCTGCCAAGAGAATGGTAGAAAGAGAAAAAACAGAAGTATGGGATGTATTGGATATTGTAATTAAGGACCATCCAGTCCTTTTAAATAGGGCTCCTACCCTTCACAGGTTAGGAATCCAAGCCTTCGAGCCTGTTCTGGTAGAAGGTAAGGCCATAAAACTTCATCCCCTAGTATGTACTGCATATAACGCAGACTTTGATGGAGACCAGATGGCAGTACACCTACCTCTATCTACAGAGGCTCAAGCTGAGGCTAGATTATTGATGTTATCAACTAACAATATCCTAGCGCCTAAGGATGGTAAACCAATAACTACTCCAACCCAAGACATGGTATTGGGTAGTTACTATATGACCATGGAGGTAGAAGGAGCAAAGGGCGAGGGTAAGATCTTCTCCAGCTATGACGAGATGCTTACCGCCTATTATAATAATGAAGTTGATTTACATGCCAGGGTCAAGGTAAGGGTTAGACTGAATGAGGAAGATAGGGGTCAACTAGTTGAAAATGTTGTTGGTAGATTTATACTAAATGAAAATATTCCTCAAGATTTAGGTTTTGTAGATAGGAAGAAGGATAAGTATTCCTTGGAAGTAGATGGCCTAGTAGACCAAAAGAAACTAAGCGACATAGTGGATAGATGTTATAGGAAACATGGAAATGCTGTAACTTCCGTTTTACTAGACCATATCAAGGAAACAGGCTTCCGCTATTCTACCATCGGTGCAATAACCATCTCAATGGGTGATATTGAAGTACCGGAGGAGAAATATACCCTAATTGAAAAGGCAGAAAAAGAAGTTGATAAATTTGAAAAGTCATATAGAAGAGGCCTGATTTCAAATGATGAAAGATATGATAAGGTTATTGAAATCTGGAACAGGACCACAGAAGAAGTAACTGAAGCCCTGATGGAAAGTTTTGACCACAGTAACAATATCTACATCATGGCCTTATCAGGAGCGAGAGGTAGTAAGAACCAAATTAGACAGCTGGCAGGTATGAGGGGTCTAATGGCTAGTGCCTCTGGTAGAACTGTTGAAATCCCCATTAAGGCCAACTTTAGGGAAGGGCTATCAGTACTTGAATTCTTCGTATCAACCCACGGTTCTAGAAAGGGACTGGCAGACACTGCTCTAAGAACTGCAGACTCAGGATACCTAACTAGAAGGTTGGTTGACGTCAGCCAGGACGTAATAGTTAGAGAAGTTGACTGTGGAACAGACCAATATCTACTTGTCAAAGAATTTTCAGATGGTAGTGAGATAATTGAAGATTTAAAGGACAGAATTGAGGGTAGATATGCATATGAAGATATATTAAACCCAGAAACTGGGGAAATAATAGTCAAGAAGAATGAGATGATTTTAGAAGATCATGCTGATATCATTGAGGCTGTAGGCATTGAAGAGGTAAAGGTTAGATCAGTCTTGGGATGTAAATCCAAGTATGGAGTTTGTG
Organism: Tissierellia bacterium; assembly: GCA_012518035.1. Taxonomy (GTDB): domain Bacteria; phylum Bacillota; class Clostridia; order Tissierellales; family Tissierellaceae; genus JAAYTL01. Next base: position 10,301 of record JAAYTL010000053.1, read on the forward strand.
CTCATTGTTATGGTAGGAATCTGGCTACAGGTGATTCAGTGGGAATTGGTGAATCAGTTGGGATTATCGCTGCCCAATCCATAGGTGAGCCTGGTACACAGCTTACCATGAGAACCTTCCATACTGGTGGTGTTGCTGCTGCAGCAGATATTACCCAAGGTTTGCCCAGAATTGAAGAGCTATTTGAAGCTAGAAAGCCTAAAGGGCTAGCAGTTATTTCTGAAATAGCTGGGCAAGTAAGTATTGTGGAAAATGACAAGAAGAGGGAAGTGGTGGTAACATCATCAACTGGTGAAACCAAGACCTACAGCATTGTTTATGGGGCAAGACTTAAGGTTAAAGATGGTGATTTCATTGAAGCGGGGGACCCATTAACCGATGGTTCTATAAATCCCCATGATATATTAAAAATAAAGGGAGCCCATGGAGTTCAAGAATACTTGATCAAGGAAGTTCAGAGGGTCTATAGGCTACAAGGTGTTGACATCAATGATAAGCATATAGAAATAATAGTAAGACAAATGCTGTCCAGGATAAAAGTGGAAGATGCAGGGGACACCGAGATGCTTCCAGGTAGTTTGGTAGTCTTACATGAATTTGAAAGGATGAACTCCGAAGTAGTGGCCCAGGGTGGAAAACCAGCTACAGGAAGTAGGACCTTACTAGGAATTACCAAGGCATCCTTAGCAACTGACTCCTTCCTATCAGCTGCTTCCTTCCAAGAAACTACCAGGGTCTTAACTGATGCTGCTATAAAGGGCAAGGAGGACTTCCTATTAGGACTTAAGGAGAATGTTATAATAGGAAAACTAATCCCAGCTGGTACAGGTATGAAGAAGTATAGGAATGTTAAGGTGCTTGTCGAGGAAAACATGGAATTACTCGAGGAAAATGATATTGACAGTGAAATTGTCTGATGATAGAATAGTAGAGTGTGTAAACTTGAACCTAATTCTTAACAACTAAAGATTATGTGGGTTATATAATCCACATAATCTTTAAAGTGTTTAAAAGGAGGGGAAGTTTATGACAGTGGACTTAAAAAAGTCGAATAGGATTGTAGGTGCAAAACAAGTGAAGAGGGCCTTGAAGGCTTCCAAGGTTAACAAGGTATATGTTGCCCGAGATGCTGATAAAAGGGTCACCTCTGAAATTGTTGAGCAGTGTAAAGAAATGCATATCCCTCTTATTTATGTAGAAACTATGAAGGAGCTGGGGAATGCATGTGGAATTGATATTAATGCTGCAGTTGCTGCATTATTAATATAAAAAATTACAAGGAGGTGCCTTGATGCCAACAATTAATCAATTAGTAAGAAAGGGAAGGAAAAGTGTTGTTTACAAATCCAAATCACCAGCTTTAGGTGTTAACTTAAACACTTTGAGGAAAAAGGAAACAACAGTAAACTCTCCACAAAAAAGAGGTGTATGTGTGTCTGTTAGAACTGTTACTCCTAAGAAGCCTAACTCTGCTTTGAGGAAGGTTGCTAGGGTGAGATTGACTAATGGCCTAGAAGTTGCTGCATACATCCCTGGTATAGGACACAATCTGCAAGAGCATAGTGTTGTTCTAATTAGAGGTGGTAGGGTAAAAGACCTTCCTGGTGTTAGATACCATATTGTTAGGGGAACCTTAGACACAGCAGGTGTAGAAGGTAGGGCCCAAGCTAGATCAAAATATGGTGCTAAGAGACCAAAAGCAAAATAAACTTGTGCAAAATGCAGGAGTAAAATCCGTTTATATAGAGCATTTTGGCGCAAAACGACATGAAATATTGTCGAGTACCAATGAATTTACTTTATATAGTTAAGGAGGGAAGCGTAGTGCCAAGAAAAGGACACGTACCTAAAAGAGAAGTTATGCCAGATCCAGTTTATGGTGACGTGGTTATAACAAAGTTAATAAACAACATTATGTTAGATGGTAAAAAGGGTGTTGCCCAAAAGATAGTATACGGTGCATTGGATTATGTAGCAGAAACAACTGGAGAAGACCCATTAGAAGTTTTCAACAGGGCTATGAATAATATAATGCCGGTACTAGAAGTTAAAGCAAGAAGATTGGGTGGTGCAACATACCAAGTACCAGTAGAAGTTAGACCTGAAAGAAGAGAGACTTTAGGTTTAAGATGGTTAGTAACTTATTCAAGGAATAGAGGCGAAAAGACTATGATAGAAAGATTAGCTAAGGAAATCTTAGATGCTTCTAATGGAATGGGTGCTAGCGTTAAGAAGAGAGAAGATACTCATAAGATGGCCGAAGCTAATAAGGCTTTCGCACACTATAGATGGTAATAATCTTTTAATGTGTGGATGGGGATTCAAGAAACAGTAAGAAGGAGGAAAAATTGTGCCAAGAACAGTTGCTTTAGAAAAAACTAGGAATATCGGCATAATGGCTCATATTGATGCAGGAAAGACAACCACCACAGAAAGAATTTTGTTTTATACAGGTAAGATACACAAGCTAGGCGAAACCCATGAAGGTGCAGCAGAAATGGACTGGATGGAGCAGGAGCAGGAGAGAGGTATAACTATTACCTCCGCTGCCACTACTTGTATGTGGAATGACCATAGGATTAACGTCATAGACACACCAGGCCATGTGGACTTTACAGTTGAAGTTGAAAGATCACTAAGGGTATTGGATGGTGCTGTGGCCCTGTTCTGTGCAAAGGGTGGAGTTGAACCTCAATCCGAGACTGTATGGAGACAGGCAGACAAGTATGGAGTGCCACGTTTAGCCTTTATAAATAAGATGGATATCGTGGGTGCTGATTTCTTCAGGGCAGTGGAAATGATCAGGGAAAGACTCAAGGCTAATCCTATACCTGTACAGCTACCTATTGGTAAGGAAGATACCTTTAGGGGTGTAGTTGATTTAATTAATATGAATGCCAGAATATATAATGACGACTTAGGTGAGGATGTTGAGACTACCTCAATTCCTGATGACATGATAGATTTAGCCAACGAATACAGGGAAAAACTTGTTGAGGCTGTAGCAGAAATTGATGAAGACTTAATGATGAAATACCTTGAAGGAGAAGAGATTACAAATGAAGAGTTAATTCAAGGTATTAGAAAGGCTACTATAGAAGTTCACATTACTCCAGTTCTTTGTGGTTCTTCATATAAGAACAAGGGTGTTCAACCTCTATTAGATGGTATAATCGACTATCTTCCATCACCGGTGGATATTCCTTCAATCAAAGGAATAGGAGTGGACTCAGAAGAGGAAGAAGAAAGAAAGGCTGACGATAATGAACCTTTCTCAGCCCTGGCCTTTAAGATTGTAGCTGACCCCTATGTTGGAAAACTAGCCTACTTTAGAGTTTACTCAGGTTCCTTAAAGGCTGGAAGTTATGTATATAACTCTACCAAGGGTAAGAAGGAGAGAATTGGTAGACTGTTATTAATGCATGCCAATAAGAGGGAAGAAGTAGATGAAGTATTTGCTGGAGATATAGCAGCAGCTGTAGGCCTTAAGGATACAGGAACTGGTGAAACTCTTTGTGATGAGGACAATCCTATCGTTCTAGAGACTATGGATTTCCCAGAGCCAGTTATCCATGTTGCTATTGAACCAAAAACCAAGGCGAGTCAAGATAAGTTGATTACAGCCCTTGCTAAACTAGCTGAAGAGGACCCAACCTTTAAGACATATACGGATGATGAAACAGGCCAAACCATTATTGCTGGTATGGGTGAATTACACCTTGAAATAATCGTAGACAGACTTTTAAGGGAATTTAAGGTTGAGGCCAATGTAGGTAACCCACAAGTTGCATACAAGGAATCCATTACTACTTCAGCTGAGGCAGAAACCAAATATGCAAGACAATCAGGTGGCCGTGGACAATATGGTCATGTAAAAATCAGAATTGAACCTCAAGAGCCAGGTGCTGGCTATGAGTTTGTAAATGCCATAGTTGGAGGAGTTATTCCTAAGGAATATATAAACTCTGTAAACGCAGGTATCCAAGACGCTATGGAAGCTGGTGTAGTTGGTGGCTACCAAGTACTAGATGTAAAGGTTACTCTATACGATGGGTCCTACCATGAAGTGGACTCTTCAGAAATGGCCTTTAAGATTGCTGGTTCCATGGCATTTAAAGAGGCCATGAGTAAGGCTAAGCCAGTCCTATTAGAGCCTATGATGAAGGTTGAAGTAATTATACCTGAAGAATACATGGGCGATGTAATGGGTGATATCAACTCTAGACGTGGTAGAATTGAAGGTATGGAACTTAGAAGTGGAGCCCAAGTAGTAAATGCATTTGTACCACTATCTGAGATGTTTGGTTATGCAACAGACCTTCGTTCAAATACTCAAGGTAGAGGAGTATACTCTATGCAATTTGACCACTATGAACAGGTACCAAATAGCATAGCAGAAAAAGTATTAGGAGATAATAAATAGTCTTAGTATTAAGGAGGAGAAAAAATGGCAAAAGAAAAATTTGAAAGAACGAAACCCCATGTCAACATTGGGACAATTGGTCACGTAGACCATGGTAAAACAACATTAACAGCAGCAATAACAATGGTAATGAACCACAGATATGGTGG
>JAAYTL010000054.1 GCA_012518035.1 Tissierellia bacterium
AGCTATAGACTATGTTGGATTAGAAGATTATTTGACTATTACTAGATTATTTACTGCATTAAATGAAAGGGAAGATCTATTCAAATCAAATGCTTTAGATATTGTAGAGGAAATAGACAATATACTTTCAGTTATCCCAGAAGAAAAAGAACATAAGGTACTACTTATAATGGCAAGTGCAAAGTCTGTATCAGCTAGGGACTCTAGCTCATATGTAGGTATGATGCTTGAGGATTTAAATACTATAAATATAGCAGATAATTCAGATGGAGCATTAGGTACACAGAATTTTTCTATGGAAAAGATATTGGAAGAAGATCCAGATTTTATATTTGTACAAACAACCGGCAGTGATATGGATGCTACACTAGATAGATTAAAAGAAGATGCTGAATCTAACCCTGCTTGGGCTTCTTTATCGGCAGTTAAGAATGATAGATATGTAATCCTGCCAAAGGATATGTACATGTTCAAAGCAAATCTTAGATATGCAGAAGCTTATGAGAATTTGGCAAATATATTATATCCAGAACTATTTCAATAGGAGTAGGAGAATTCCATGAATTCAAGAAAACAGAAAGTCATGATTTTAATGTTTTTTATTTTAAGCATTCTAACATTTTTAATAAGTGTAGGTAATGGGGCAGTACAGATGAGTCCGGTAAAGATAATCCAGACCCTTATTTTTGATAAGGGGTCTACAAGTTATCAAATAATCTGGAATGTAAGAATACCTAGAACCATAGTAGCAGCACTAGTAGGGATAAATCTCTCCCTAGCTGGTGTAGTACTTCAAGGAATAATGAGAAATCCACTAGCTAGTCCTAGCACTATTGGTGTTTCAGCTGGTGCAGGACTAGTAGGGTTGATTTTTTTAATATTATTTCCACAGTACTATTTTCTTGCTCCCATAGGATCTTTTTTAGGAGCATTGGGAGCTACTATGCTAATCTATGGTTTGGCTTGGAATGGTGGGGTCATGCCTACAAGGATGATACTAGCCGGTGTAGCAGTATCATCCCTATTTGGCGCAGGAAACAACGCTTTAATGACCTTTTATCCAGATAGGGTATCAGGAGTTTTAAACTTTATGGTTGGTGGACTAGCATCTATAACATGGGGTGATTTAAAGCTGATTCTACCCTATACAATTATATGCGGAACAATACTGATGTTTTTACCAACTAGACTCAATATTCTCATGCTTGGTGATGAAGTATCTACAGGACTTGGATTAAATGTTGAAAAAACTAGATTTATATTTATAATATTATCTTCATTTTTAGCAGGAAGTGCAGTGAGTGTAGTAGGTCTCTTAGGATTCGTTGGATTGATGGTCCCTCATATTACAAGAATTCTCATAGGTTCTGATCATAAATACCTATTACCGGCCTGTATCTTTACAGGGGCTATATTCGTAATGTTATGTGATACTGTTTCAAGAGTGATATTTCAGCCAACAGAAGTTCCAGTAGGGATAATCATATCAGCTATTGGAGCACCTTTTTTCCTATATCTTTTAAAAGGTAAGGGAGGTTTGTCCTATGGACATAAGAGGAAATAATATAGTAGTTAACTATGATGA
>JAAYTL010000055.1 GCA_012518035.1 Tissierellia bacterium
AGGAGGAAGAGAAGCTTCAGTTAATCCTAGACTCTACAGCAGAAGGAATCTATGGTCTTGATTTGGAGGGCAACTGTACATTCTGTAATAATAGTGTCCTGGATTTATTGGGTTATGAGGATGAAGATGAGCTGATAGGAAAGCAGATGCATTATACAATCCACCATTCCAGAAGGGATGGTAGCAGGATGGAGCTAGAAGAATGTAAGATACTTAAGGCCATCAAGGATGGAACCCAAGTCCATGTGGATGATGAGGTCTTTTGGAAGAAGGATGGCACCTATATTGACGTTGAGTATAGGGTTTACCCACAGATTAAGGATGATGTCGTGGTCGGTGGGGTAGTCTCCTTTATGGATATAACTGAAACCAAGGAAGCCCAAGAGAAGATTCACTACCTAAGTACCCATGATCCAGTAACAGGTCTTTATAATAGGCAGTTTATAGAAAGCGAAATCAAGAGGATAGATATGGATATAAACCTTCCCATCTCTATAATCTACGGAGACGTAAATGGTCTCAAACTACTTAATGATATCTACGGCCATGATAAGGGGGATGAATTACTTAGAAAAACCTCAGAAGTCCTTAAGAAGGCCACCAGGCTAGATGACATAGTTGCTAGAATAGGTGGAGATGAGTTTGTTATCATCTTAAAGAGGACCGATAGGGAAGGGGCTAGGAGCCTGATTAAAAGAATCAAGTCCTTGATCTCCAGTGAGAGGATTTCTGGCATCAAGGGAAGTATCGCCCTAGGCACCGATACTAAATCATCACCTGACCAAGATATTAAGGCCGTCATAAATAAGGCAGAAGAAGAAATGTATAGTGTTAAGACCCTTGAGAGCAAGGTGGCCTACACTGGCATGCTGGATGATATTATGGAGGCCCTTTTTGAGAGGAGCCCCAGGGAAAAACGCCACTCAGAAAATGTATCCAGAATTAGTGGTCAGATTGCAAAGGCCATGGGTCTTTCTGAAGAAGTTATTAAAAGAATTGAGGATATAGGTTATTATCATGATATAGGTAAGATAATCCTGGATAAAGATATATTGAATAAGATGGGCAGGCTTGACTCCAAGGAACAAGAAGAGATGGAAAGGCATACCCTCATAGGTTATAGAATCCTGAACCTCTTTAACCAAACTCTAGACATGGCAGAGGTTGTCTTGTGCCACCATGAGCGTTGGGATGGGACAGGCTATCCTAGGGGATTGAAGGGTAAAGAAATCCCCCTTGCAGCTAGAATTCTTGCTGTATCAGATGCTTATGATGCCATGACCCAGGATAGGATCTATCGCAAGGCCTTATCAAAAGAAGCTGCCTTAAAGGAGATAGAGGACAATGCTGGTACACAGTTTGATCCGGTAATAGCTAGACTCTTTGTAGACTTGATAAGGAATCAGGACATGACATATCAACCTACTTCTTAAATTAGATACTATAGTCACCTCTCATGAATGAGGTGGCTATTTATTATATTTGGCAATCTTATATAATAATCTTAGATAAAGAAAAAACCTGTAAGATTTTAATCTTCTCTGCGTCTTATATATAGGGGGTGTCAAATTGCCAGAGCTTGAAGAGATTTATAAGAAGTATTTCAAGGATGTCTATCTCTTTATTTATAGCATATCTAAAGATAGGCATATAGCTGAGGATATGACATCTGAGACCTTTTTGAAGGCAATGAAATCCATAGACGATTTTAAGGGAAATTGTGATATAAAGGTTTGGCTCTTTCAAATTGCTAAAAACTCATACTATTCCTATTTAAGAAAGAACAAGGACCTTCTTAATCTAGACATAATATCTGACAAGGACGAAAGCACCGATGTAGAAAAAGCCATACTTTCCTCTGAAGCGTCTAAGGAAATCCAAAGGATAATCCATAAGCTACCAGAACCTTACAGGGAGATATTTACCCTAAGGTTTTTTGGGGAGTTGAGTTTTAAAGAGATTGGAGACTTGTTTGGTAAAACTGATAACTGGGCCTGTGTCACCTTCCATAGGGCTAGAAATAAGATTAGAGAAGAAATGAGGGATTATGAATGAAAATCACATGTAATATCATAAAAGACTTGTTACCTTTATATGTAGAAGATATGTTAAGTGATGACTCAGTAGTTATGGTTGAAGACCATATTAAAAAGTGTCCTGCATGTAAAAGTATCCTAGCTGAAATGAAGGAGCCTTACCAGGTTCCAGTAGACATGGATACAGCCCCCCTACTAAGCATAAAATCTAAGCTAAAGAAGAAAAAACTACAACTAGTAACCCTATCAATAATTTTTTTAATCATTATCCTAACTGTGACTCTTGCCTTCTTAACAGCACCTGCCTATATCCCCTATAGCCAAAAAATTGTAAGGATTAGTGAGCTTGGTGATGGGGCACTTGTATTAGAATTTGATGATAGGATATCTGGTTATGATATTGAAAGCCATTTAGCTGAAGATAAGACTGGCTATGTCTATCATATAAGCACATGGGACAGTTTATGGAATAGGAAAATAGTGAAATCTTCTCCTAAGAATCTTGTTTTAAACCCCAAAGGTGAAAATGTTGTCTCTATCTACTATATCCAGGCGGATGGGAGTGATGACATTCTCTTATATGGTAAAGATTTGAACCCGTCTGGAGGAATTATCACCTTACCTAGGCTTGTTTTGTCTTATTATGTACTTCTTGCCTTACTTGTCTTTGCTATTACGAGCCTGATGGCACTAATATTTCGCCAGAATAAAAAGGTGTTTAATATTTTTATTAACATCTCCATGTTTTCCCTATCCTACCTGTTAGGACACTTGGCTATTAAAGGATTCGACCCTACATCCTATTATGCATCAAAGGATTTCGCCTTAATAGGATTAATTACCATACTCCTATATATAGCCTTGCTTATCCTTAGGAAGTTGATTAGAGAATTAAGAGACTAAGGTGAGGAGGTAGAATCGAATATAATAAATATTATGATAAATCTAAATAATCTATAGCCAAGTCACAGTTTAAGTTGTATAATAATAGCTACCTAATAGAATATATAATATCCTTTACTAGAGTGCGAGAGAAGGTTTTGAAATGAACCAAAAAGATAATAACAAGATTTCTTTATTTGGTGAATTTAAGGATAAGTCTCTAGAAAATGAATACCTAGCCGATAATATGAGTACTTCCATAAAGGCTACCAGGTATTTGGCCCTATTTTATGGCTTCATACTTATGGTATTTTTGGCTGCGGATTATTTTGCTGCTGAAGAAATCCCCCTATTTGGTAATCTTGCTAGGCTAAGAATCCTCTTCGCCCTTATATCGATGATTGTATTTTTCTATGCTAATAATATCACTGACCACATGAATCTAATCTACTTAAATACTAGCTACCAGGGTATCATAGCAGCTACTTACTTGCTTTCACTGGAACAATTCGAAAGCCTTAACTTCTTTAGTGTCCTAGCCTTGATGGTCATAACCTTAGGCATATACCTTCTTCCCAATAAGATCATGTTTACTCAGTTAATCTCGGCCGTATTCAGCATAATTTTTTTCCTATATCCTATTAAAAGGGTTACAGGACTTGGAGAGGCAAATATATATAGGATAATTGGCTATCAACTAATCTTCCTTGCCTATTGCAATATCCAATATTCCCTAACTGAGACTTATAAAAGGAAGAAGTATCTAGCAAACAAGCAAGCCATGCTCCTATCAGTTATGGACCCCCTAACTGGCATCTATAATCGGGGTAAGTTTGATGAAGAAATGAATAAATGGATCAATATGGCCAACAGATACAAGGTGACGTTTTCAATAATCTTAATGGATATTGATGATTTCAAGAAAATTAACGATAAATATGGACATCTGTTAGGAGATAAGGTATTAATAAATGTGGTATCCCAAATCAGAAAATCCATACGAAGTTTAGATGTCTTCGCAAGATGGGGTGGGGATGAATTTGTAATCCTACTTCCCAACACCGATATTAACCAGGCTGGTGTGATGGCCGAGAGGATTAAGGGTGAAATCTTCAAGGGCTTAAAGGATATGGACCTACATATCAGTTGCAGCTTTGGTGTAGCCTCCTATCGGCTGGGAGATAGCAGCCATACCTTATTGAGTAGGGCTGATAATTGCCTCATGGAAGCCAAGGCTCGTGGCAAGGATAGGGTTAAATTCTAACAAGTAAGGACTTAAGTTTAAATACACCTCTGATGAGGTGTATTTTTTAGTGTCTGAATTTATCTTGTTTATTGACATATGTCATGAAACCTCTATAATAGAATTATAAGTAGATATACTTTACTAATATTGATAATCTGAGGTGATGGTTATGGCAAGACCTATGAAGAGGAGAGATGTTTGTGGGCTTCCGGAGATTGACAAGTTTGGTCCCCTAGGTACTTCTTTGGAGGATAGGCTGCCTGTTAATATGACAGTTGATGAGTATGAAACCATCAGGCTTATCGATTTGGAGGGTTTTACCCAGGAAGAGTGTGCTAAGCAGATGAATGTGGCTCGTACTACTATTCAGGGCATCTACACATCCGCCAGAAAGAAACTAGCTGAGTCCCTAGTCAATGGCAGGACTCTTTCCATAAGAGGTGGAGAATATAGGTTATGTGATGGAATGGGGAAGCTCTGTGGACCCGGCTGTCGTAGGCATAGTAGGGGACGGAGATTTAGAGAACATGATATATAAGGGTGATTATAATGAGTGGTGAAGTTGAGACCAAGGCCTTAGAAGTGGATAGGTTACAACTTATTAAGAAGCTCATACGTGGTAAGGGATTTAAACTTACCAGACCAAGGAAGTTGATACTGGAGCACTTCCTAGAGTCGGATAGGCATTTAACCGTAGAAGAAATATACCAAAGGCTTGAAAGCACCAAGATTGGCATTGCTACAGTATATAGGAATGTTAAGCTCTTCCATAATATGGGGATAATAAATGAAATTCTTGTAGACGGGGTAGCCCATTATGAGTTAAAAATCTATAGCAAAAAGGCCCTACACCTCCATTTTCAGTGCATGGAGTGTGATGATTTAATTGATATCCATGATAAGGAGCTTACCATGGACTACTTAAAATTAAACAGATCAATAGAAGATAAGATGAATTTAGAAATCTATGATGCCAAGATTATGTATATTGGCCTATGTGAAAAATGTAAGGACAAAAGATAAGTCAATGAGTTATGAAATAGATGAAATAAGTACTTATATCATATATAATAGGAATAAATATCTTAAATAGAGTAATTAATGACATTATTAATAGGAGGGAAGGCATGAAGCTTATTTCATGGAATATCGATTCGCTGAATGCAGCACTAACCAGTGATTCAGCCAGGGCTATTTTATCCAGGGAGGTCTTAAAGACCATCATTGAATATGACCCAGAAATCATCGCCCTACAGGAAACTAAATTACCCAGTAACGGGCCCACTAAAAAGCATCTTAAGATCTTGGAGGATAAGTTCCCCGATTATGAAATTGTCTGGAACAGCTCAGTGGAACCAGCCCGTAAGGGATATGCTGGTACCATGTTCTTATATAAGAAGCATCTAGAACCTATAGTTACCTATCCTAAGATAGGGGCTCCAGGTACCATGGACTATGAGGGAAGGATTATTACCCTGGAGTTTGAAGACTACTATGTAACCCAGGTATATACACCAAATGCTGGAGATGGCTTAAGTCGATTAGAAGAACGTCAAGAATGGGACATAAAATATGCTGAATACCTGGCCGGTCTTGATAAGGAGAAGTATGTTATAGCAGCAGGAGATTACAATGTAGCCCATAAGGAAATAGATTTAGCCCATCCTGACAACAATCGAAACTCCCCAGGCTTTACAGATGAGGAGAGGGATGGCTTCACCAATCTGCTAGCCAAGGGATTCACTGACACCTTCCGCCATATTCATGGGGATGTTGAAGGAGTCTATAGCTGGTGGGCCCAGAGGGCCAGGACCAGTAAGATCAACAACTCTGGCTGGAGGATTGACTATTGGCTGGTGAGTAATAGAATAGCAGATAAGGTAATCAAGTCTGAAATGATAGACTCAGGTCCAAGACAGGACCACACCCCTATCCTTTTGGAGATTAAGCTATAAAAAATGATAACCTAGCTTTTTTGAGGCTGTAATCATTCCATAAATGAATGCTCCTTACTCAAATTCTTAAGTAAGGAGCATTTCTAATCTTATAACTCAATTATATATGCTAGTTTTGTCTATCCTTCATGGGTACTAACGTCTAACTGGTATCTCTTCATAGCAACCTCAACTATTTTTAAGACCAGGTTTTCATAGCCAAGATCACAGGCCTCTGCCATCCTATACAAGGAGCTCTTACCAACCATTAGACCAGGTAGGGAATTGATTTCAAGGACATAGGGTACCCCATCCTTTAGAATCATGTCAACCCTTCCATAGTCCCTGATGGATAAGGCTTTATAGGCCCTTAGGGCGGTTTCTTCAACCAACCTTTGTTCTTCCTCGCTAAGTCTTGCAGGGAAATGGTATACCATTTGGGGCTTGTAGTAGGTCTTAACTTCGAAACTATAGAACCTAAGTAGGTTATCTTGCAAATTAGACATGTCTAATTCTTGGATAGGCAGGATAGTGATATCGTCACCATTTCCTACGATTCCTACTGAAAGTTCCTTTCCTCCTTCAATAAACTCATTGAGCATGATGGGTGGGTTATATGTATCTAGGGCATCCTTTAACTTTTTCTCTAATTCATCCTTATTAAATACCAAACTATCCTGATGAATTCCCCTACTTGAGCCTTCGTCATTTGGTTTGACTAGGATAGGGAAGCCCATATCGATATTTTCTATGTCACTTAATTTCTCAATGGATACAAAACCAGGAGTAGGTATATTATTACATTTGAAGACTGTAGATGCCAAAATCTTATAGGATGCTAGAGTATGTCCAACTATTGAAGAACTTGTGTAAGGAATATTTGCAAATTCAAGCATTGCCGGAACCTGTGCTAGTTTACCATTGCCAACAATACCATTGCATAGATTAAATACTAGGTCTACATTTTCATTCTTTAGGGTAGTGATAAGGTTTTCATCAGCTATTAAATCAATACATTCATATTTTTTCGATAAGACAGCCTTTAGGGATTTAACAGTTTCTTTTTTCTGATTATCTTCAAAATGAGCCTCTTCAGCGGGTACATATTTTTGTCTTGATTCATCGGTTACAATTGCTATTTTCATTTGATCCCTCCCATTGAATAGTTAAAATATTTACATATATAATATCCCATTATTTTATAGAAATCAAGAAATAAACGATGAAGGGATAGCCAAATAAAGGGCTTATAATGTGTTAAAAAAATCTATATATTAGGTCATTTTGGGTAGATATAAAATATAGGCCTTAAAAGAATATTAAGTAGCCTGGATAAAAATATCAAATTATAAGGACTAATAGGCCTAGGATATGATAAGATAGAATTAATCAATAAAACAACCGGAGGGAACTATGGATTCTGGCTATGATTTAAGAAAGAAGTTCATCATAAACACTGTATTTATCCTACTAATTATTTTTATAAGCTATGTTCTGCTTAAATATGGGATTTCCATAGTGAGTCCTTTTATATTTGCCTTTATATTTGCCTACATACTCAATAAACCCGCTAGGGCAATTTCCACATCTACTAGATTACCCCATAAATTGGTGTCCTTTTTTATCATACTAATTTTCTATGCGGTAGCTGGCATCGTGGTCTTTCTATTGGGAGTTAGGTTGACATCTACTATCACTAGGATTGTTTCCATGATCCCATCCATATATGATAAACAGATAGGGCCCCTGCTTATGAGCGCCTTTAGGTCCATAGAGGAGATAGTATATGACATAGACCCTGCCATTGTGGAGGTCCTTAATGAAGGCTTCACCCAGTTTATCCGTACCATGGGGGAAACCGTCACCAATTTCTCCCTAAGGCTCTTAAGGTCCATATCGGATATAGCATCATCACTACCCCTCTTTTTTATAAAGGTCTTACTGATGGTCATATCCACCTTCTTTATAGCCATGGATTTTGATAATTTGGTAACCTTCACCAGGAGGCAGTTTTCACAACAAGGGAACAAGGTGATAAACACCATCCACCAATACATTGTCAACACCCTCTTTGTAGTGATTAGGTCCTATGCAATAATCATGTTCATAACCTTTATTGAATTATCAATAGGCTTTACCATCTTAGGTATAAAAAATTCAATATTGATAGCATTTTTAATCTCGATATTTGATATCCTGCCAGTCTTAGGAACAGGTGGTATCATGGTACCCTGGGTAATTGTCACCCTGCTGCAAGGCAATATTTCTCGTGGTCTAGGTCTTTTTCTAGTCTATATCACAGTAACCATAGTTAGGAATATCATAGAGCCACGGATAGTAGGTAAGGAGCTAGGAATCCATCCTGTTGTTACTCTGATAAGTATGTTTGTTGGAGGGAACCTTTTTGGTGTCGTAGGGGTATTTGGATTACCTGTTATCCTATCTTTACTAGTCCACCTGAATAAGGCTGAAATAATACGGGTTTTGAAATAAACAGATGCAGATGAGAAATCATCTGCATTTTTACTTTTATATGCTATAATACTATACATCTAACTAGAAAAATCTACCATGCGGGGGATGACGATGAGGAAGATATTAATCTTATTGCTTATTATAATCTTGACTGGGTGCAGTTCTAGAGAGGAAGTCTTACCTGCCGACATTGATGAATCTGCTGAACTAGAAGAGGATGAATGGCTGGAGGAGGAAGAAAACTCTCAAGAACATGAAGGTGATACGCCCACTAAGCCGAAAGAAGAGGAAGGGATAGGCTATCAGGACTTAAAGGATAGGATTTTAGATAAGTATCAGGGGATTGCCCCTAGTGAATGGGGAGAGAACCTAGAGGGAGTAATCAGTGAAATCCAGACTGATGAAAAAATAGTAGCCCTTACCTTTGATGCCTGTGATGGCTCACCTAATTCCTATGATAAAAAACTGATAGATTTTTTAATCCAGGAGGAGGTCCCAGCCACTCTTTTTATAGGGGGCCAGTGGATCAAGGAAAACCAAGCTATTTTTATGGAATTGGCTGGTAATCCCCTTTTTGAAATAGCCAACCATGGCTATCATCACAAACCCCTGTCTGTAACAGGTGAAAGGGCCTATAATATAGAAGGTACCAAAAGTGTGGAGGATGCCTTTGATGAAATCTATAAAAATCAAATGCTTATCAAGGAATTGACAGGTTCATATCCTAAATACTTTCGGTCTGGCACCGCCTATTATGACGATGTGGCAGTTGAGATTATTCAGGATTTGGACTTAAAGGCGGTAAACTATAATGTCCTTGGCGATGCAGGAGGAACCTTTAACAAGAAGCAAATTGTCAAGGCCTTTGAAACTGCTAAGGAGGGCTCCATCTTCTTATTCCATATGAACCAACCCCATTCAGAAATATGCAAGGGGGTTCAGGAGGGGGTTAGGCTCTTAAAAGAAAGGGGATTTTCCTTTGTCCAGCTTGGTGAATATGACGAATTTCTAAAGTAGGCTCCTAAGTGTTTATTACTAAATAAATTGGGAAAATACTATAGGGAGGCTTGGTATGAGTTAAAACAAGCCTTGGTGTGGATATTTAATGTAAGGTACAATTCAGTAAGGATAATAATATGACAAAATAATGATAGAAGGAGACATTATACAATGACAAAAAAGAAGTTGGGATTTATAGGTTGCGGTTATCTAAATCAGATAGTTGCAAATGCTGTTAAGACTGGTATCCTACCAGAATATGAAATTGTTGGTGCTCTGGGCAGAGATTTTAGCAGGACCCAGGAGTTTTCTAAGTACTTTAACTGCAAGGCCTGTAAGGATATAGGGGAGCTTTTGGCCTTGGAGCCTGACATCGTATCTGAAGCTGCAAGCCCCCAGGCAGTAGTGGACTATGCTGAAACCATTCTAAAGGCAGGTGCCAGCATAACCGTCCTATCAGCAGGAGCATTTGCAGATACGGAGTTTTTCGAAAGGCTCAAGGAGGTAGCCCTAGAAAATGGTACAAGAATCTATATACCAG
>JAAYTL010000056.1 GCA_012518035.1 Tissierellia bacterium
CATTCCTAGAAGGGCTGTAAAGACTCCAAAGGGTGCTACAGCAAATGCAGTAATAATTGCTGATTTCTTGGCTACATGTACATCTTTAGCAGCTAAGATTGGCTGGATTCCCGCTTGGGCTGTACATGCCCCTAGGACTGATGCTATTATCCATGAAGATACCCTAGGCATTCCAATACTGGTCATACTAAAGTGCTCTACAGGTAGGGAACTTCTAAGGCCTCCTAGGCCTCCTATATCAGTCATTGTCAAGACAATAGCTAGTAGTATACCTCCATACATGGCTACTAGATGGAGAATATTTGTATAGCCTACAGACACCATCCCCCCAGCTAGGGTATAGATAATAAATCCAATCCCTAAAACGATAACTGAAGTTGTGTAATCTAATCCCATTACTGATACTCCTAGGGTACCTGCAGCTATTATTTGGGATGTACCAACTGCAATCATTATAAAGATTAATAGTATGGAAGATACCGTTCTGGCCTTCTCACCCAGAAAGTTTCCTAGCACACCGGGGACAGTAACTTCATTGAGGCTCCTATACAATTTGGCAAAGAGGATGGCAAGAACCATTAGTCCCAAGGCATTGGATATAGTATACCAAGAGCCTGATATTCCAAATAGGTAGCCATATTCAGATACACCTGTGGTTGCAGTCCCCCCTAGCCACTCTCCTGTCCCTGCAGCTACACACATCATTACACCTAATCCTGCCCCATGAAAGGAGCTAGAGCTATCAGATTTTCTCTTTGCGTATACTCCAACAGCAATTGTTACTCCGAAATAGAGTAATATAATAAGTAATTGCAAATTCATTCTGATTCCTCCTATACCAAACCGCAGCCTTAAGCTGCGGTTGTATTAATATTAATTAAATGGTATTTCAACATCCAGTAGTGGAGGATATTGTTGGCATCCAAACACATCTGAATGTCCTGGTGAGCCAGCAGGCTGTTTGTTTTGAATAGTAAATTTTATTGCATAGGCTGGATCAAACTCTACAAAGTCAGTTATTCTATCCATTTCAATATCAAATAGTTCTGCTATAAACTCCTTGTTAAGCACCTTTGACTCCTTAACTAGGTCATATTTTTCTTTTTCTGTAAATATGATGTCAAAGGTAACCCTGTCTGGACCTGCGTTTTTACTCCTTATTGTTTTTGCTAAATCTATTAACTTCATGGTTTTCATAGTCCTAGCCCCCTATTTCTATCATTTTTACATCGAATAATTCTAAAGGATCATCAACTTCAATTGTATGATTTAAAGACCATCTATATGCGGGTGTAGCATGGAGAACTTCATCCACTATGAATGCTGCTGTTCCCGCTGTACCCTTAACCTCAGGAAGCCTAGCATAGAAGATTCCTCTCAATCCAGTCATGGCTATTTCTTCTGCTATCTCTTTAACTGGATGCACACCTTGAACGACAACACATAGTTCATGGGACTTGATTTCTTTTACAGGTTCCAAATCTTGCATTACTCCATCTCTACCATAGACTATGAAATTCAGCTCATATCCTTCTTTGCCGTATTTCTCCTCTACAGAAGCCCTAGATAGTTCTAAAACCTTGTCAATGTTTTCAATAGTATAGGGGTCTCTTACACCAGCAATGCCTAGATACATTTCACCTACCTTGGCGGATCCTTCTAATTTAACCTTGATTCTTCCTTCATGTGGGATAAACTTTGGACCAGTTATTCTAGTTGTCTTTTCATCATATTGCTCATAAACACAATCTGTCATATCAATATAGCCACCTGCAAAGTGTTCGAAGTAAGGATTTGTTCTTTCATACATTGCATGTGCTGCAACAGAGGCGACAGTACATCTTTGCCATGGTGCCATTGCCTCTACCTTAACATCTTCATGGGTAATGGTACCTATAACGGATTCCTTGGCTCCATAAGGTTCAGCACAGAAGGATGCACATTCTAATACCTTACCTAGGTAATAGGATTCTGCCTCTGGGAATCCTTCATAGATGGCTGGTGCTGCAAATATGGCTATGTCAGAGGAACGGCCACCTATGATAACATCTGCGCCCATCTCTAAGGCCTTGATATATGGATGAATACCTGCTACAGCAACTACCCTTTCTGTTGCATCTAATTCTTCTATGGTTAGGTTTGGTCTTGAATCTAGGCCCTCTATTACTTCACCATCTTCTAGTTTCCTTCTTAGGTATTCCTTATCAACTTCTGAATAGAAGTAGGCAAGTTTGAATTTAGGGAGCTTATGCTCTCTGGCTAAGTCCTTAATCATCTGTACATACATATCAACCCTACTATTGGTTCCAGTATCTCCAGCTGAGCCTATTATCATTGGGACTCCTTGTTCCCTTGAAGCTAAAAGCATCAGCTCTAGGTCATGTTTTTGCCATTCATAAAGTCCCGCTGATTTATCAGCTCCCAATGGGGCTGGCCCTATATCGCAACTACCTGAGTCACTACAATAATAATCTGGCTTAGTCTTTGCTCCAATATAAAAGCTTTCCTCCTTAGTCGGTGCAAAGCCTAGATGCCCATTGGGACTAATGATTCTTAACTCTTTCTTTTTCACCCTCTATATCCTCCTTTAATTAACTTGTTGCAATATAATAGTGCAACTATCGTGCCAATGGGGATTTGACAACTAGGAAAGCTTGGGATTTAGCCAAATTCAAGTCTTTGATTTATTAATCCATTCAAAATCCACACAAAAAAAGTAATATCCAAATCCTTCGATGGATAAGGATATTACTTTCGTCAATAATATATACATTTTAGGTAGATCTTTAATATTTTCTCGTAATATATTTTGACAGTTCCACCTTGTGCTCATACAAATTTTATTAATTAAGATAGAAATCCTAAGATAATATTTAAATAAAAGTGCGCATTTAGTTTTCCTCCAAGTTATATTCCTTTATTTTATTATAAAGGGTCTGCCTTCTAATACCTAAGGCCTTGGCTGTCTGTGTTTTATTGCCACCATATTTTCTTAAAGTGTTCCTGATGATTATCTTCTCATACTGGCTCAAGGTCATATTTTCATTTGCTTCTTTCTCAGGATTCTCTACCCCTGTTAATTCATATGGCAGATGTCCTTTTTCTAAGATTTCTTGCTTGTGGTCACAAACCAATACGGATCTCTCTATTACATTCCTTAACTCCCTAATATTTCCCCTCCAATTATAATTCATTAGGATATCCATGGTCTGAAAGTCTAGGTGCTTGACCTTTTTATCATAGGCCTTGGCAAACTCCATTAGGAATTTTTCAGCCAGGACTGGTATATCCTCCTTTCGCTCTCTCAAGGGTGGAATGTGGATATTGACCACATTTAATCTATAGTATAGGTCTTCCCTAAAATTCCCTGCCTCTACCTCAGCTAGGAGGTCTTTGTTTGTAGCTGCAATTATCCTAACGTCAACCTTTATACTCTCTTCAGACCCTATCCTAAAAAATTGCCTTTCCTGAAGGACCCTTAGGAACTTAACCTGCATATCCAAGGCTAGGTCCCCTATCTCATCTAAGAAGAGGGTCCCCTTGTCTGCCAGTTCAAACTTACCCCTTTTCTGCTGGTAGGCCCCTGTAAAGGCTCCCTTCTCATGACCAAATAATTCGGATTCTATTAGGTTGTGTGGGATGGCCCCACAGTTGATGGCTATAAAGTTGTTATCTCTTTGTAAACTCTTCCTATGGATTAGCTTGGCAAATTCGTCCTTTCCAACCCCGCTTTCTCCTGTTAAGAGTACATTTGCCTTACTAGGAGCTATCCTATCCACCACCTTGAAGAGCCTTTGCATCTTACTTCCCGTACCTATAATCCCCATGTTTGCATATTCATCGCTTAGTAATCTATTTCTAAGATTAGTATTCTCCCTTTTAATTTTTACTCTTTTCTCCGCCTTCTTAATGGTTGATATCAATTCTTCATTTGTAAAGGATTTTTCTAGATAGTCTATTGCCCCTAGCTTAACCGCCCTTATGGCTGACTTAATATCTGCATAGGCAGAAATGAATATGGTTTCTATATCTGGATCTAGAGAAAGTACTCTTTCCATTAACTCTATTCCATTCATCTTAGGCATCTTCAAATCAGTAATAAGGATATCAATAATATTATTCCTAATTATTTCAAGGGCTACATTGCCATTCTCTGCAGTATATATATCATAGCCTTCATTTTTTAATATTATCTTAAGGGTTTCTCTAATAGCTGCCTCATCATCAACTAGTAAAATATTAATTTTACCCATTAGACACCCTCTCCATCTGAAGTAGGAATGATTAATGAAACCTTGGTTCCTACACCTGACCTACTATCTATTCTTAACTTACCTCCTATATTATCAATTATGTTCATAGAAAGTGGTAACCCGAGACCTGTTCCATCATCCTTGCTTGTATAAAATGGATCAAAAATGTGTCTTAGCTCATTTTTGCCTATACCCTTTCCCGTATCCTCTATCTCTAGATGGAGTTCTCTCTCAATAAGTGATCCCCTTATTTGAATTTCCCTCCTCTCCTTACCATATTCCCCTTCAAATGAATCTATGGCATTGAGTAGTAGATTTAGAAGTACCTGCCTTAAGTTATCCTCATTACAGGGCAGATAAACTTTTTTCTTCTCAATGTCAAGTTTTAGGTCTATCTTCCTACTTTTTATATTGTACCTAAGTAGTAGGAGGATATTATCTAGGACCTGGTGAAAATTACAGACTCCATCTATGAAGATATGATCTTTTGATAGATTAGATAATTGGACTAAAAACCTATTCAGCCTATCACTTTCCTCAATAATAATATTTACTAGTTTAAAAACATCTGAATTCTTATCATCATCCTTGAACTTCTCCAAAAGGTATTCACTGGCATTCCTTATTGGTAGCAGGGGATTTCTAATTTCATGGGTTATGGCTGCTGTTAATCTACCTAGTGCAGCTAGTTTATCAGCCAGCATAACCTGCCTCTGTAACTCCTCTAACTCTGTTACATCTCTAAAAATACAAATACAGGTCTTTACTGTATTGTCCTCCTTATATAGTAGGGATGTGGACAATCTAATACTAATAACCTCTCCCGACTTTGTAATCATATAGGCCTTTTCCTCATTAAAGCACCTTTCTTCCTGGATACTCTTTAGTATATACCAGTGATTATCTCTTTCTTTTAATGGTATATCCTGCAAATTTTTGCCTAAGACTTCTTCAGCCTTGTATTGGGTTATCTTTTCAGCTGCATCATTAAAGACCAAGATCCTATATTCCGAATCTATGACCATAACCCCACTATTCACCTTCTCTAAGATCTGGGCGGAAACCATCTCTATTTCACTGATATACTCATTTAGTTCAAGAAAGGCAGCTGCTTGCGAGGCTATTATAGAGATCATCTGCATATCATAGGATGTATACTGGTTTGGTCTGGAACATGATACGCTTAGTATTCCTACTATTGTATCTCCTACAACCAAAGGAATAGCCATAAAGGATCTAATCAAGGGGTCTTCTTCATAAAATTGTCTTACTTTAATGTGCTGTGTTCTAAAGACATCATCTATTAGGAGGGGTTTTTTATCCTTTGCTGCTAGACCAACAGCTCCTTCCCCAATCTTAAAGGGTATCCTTTTTTTCATGCGCTCGGTATTAGAGCCTAAACATGAAACAACATCCAAGGACTTTTCTTTTTCATTGAACTTATAGATAACTATCATATTGAAGCTTACAAAACTCTGAATAAATTTAAATATAATATCAGATATAATTTGAAAATCCTTTGCCTTGTTTATTGACTGCATGGTATCGACTAATAGGTCAATATCTGCTTTTATATCCCTTCCATCTACCTCCTGCATTATATCACCCTAATTGATAGAGATTTTAAAAGGGTAAGCAGTTTGCTTACCCTTAAGTATTAGTCTCCTTCATCCATAGTAAGTGCATGTTCTCCTGATGCATAATAGTGAATTAAGCCTGCCAAGACAGCAACTGCTGCACATCTAATAAAATATGGCATTACGATTCCCTTTGCATTAACTGCTAAGGAGGTTCCTGAATCTCCACCGATGATTATTCCTACTAGGAACATGGTAAATACAGCTGCTCCTCCTAAAACAGCTATAAGAGTTGCTATACTAAATAGGTTTTGGACAAATTTCATTATGGATTCTCTCATATTAATCCCCCCTTACAGAAATGCTACAGGTAACAGGCCTGTCATGATCAGTATGGAGAAGAGTAAATGCAGGCCGACCCAGATCAAGGCCAAAATCGACGTCTCTTTCATTCCTGATTTTGCTATTCCCATTGCAGCATACATTGCTAGAGCTAACGGTGGTGTCATGCCTTCTAAAGCTCCTGTGATACAAGGTAGTATAGCTGCTGCTAATAAAGGATTCACACCTACTCCTGCTAGGGCTGTAACTATTAATGACCCAAATATAGCTACCTGGGCAGAGCCAGTTATGAACATACCTAAGAATGTTGTAAGCACTGGGAAGAATATAGCTAATTGAGTTTTAGTCATATTGAAGGATGCTATATAGTCACCTATTGGTTCAGCAATATTTGTCTCACCAAACAATTCTGATAGGCAATAGGCAAAATATACAGTAGCTGCAACTGGAACTATTTGTGAAATACCCTTTTTAAAGAACTTAAATAGATTACTTGGACTTAAACCGCCTATTTCTTTACGGCTTATTATTAGAGCATATATGGCTGCAACCCCAGGAGTAAATTGTATAACTGAAGATGACATAGCAGCTGCACCATCGGGTCCAAGTCTACTGGTAAAGAAGGTATCTTTAAGTTGGAAATCTAAGAATAGTGGGAGGAAAATTATCAATGGTACTATCAATGATTTCCAGCCTTTTTTGAATGTTTCACTGATACTAGGTCTCTCTTCTTTTGGTACTGACTCAACCTTATAGTATCTACAGAGTCCATAGAGAGTAAGAGCTCTTTGAACTATTAACCAGATACCTACACCCCATACCACCATCCAAAACTGAGATAACTGATACTTCCCAGGATATACAGCATCTAATACACCAAATGCCAATAGTATAGTTCCGGATGGAGGAATCATTGGCCCCAATGAAGATGCTGCCATCTCTGTTGTTGCTGCAAGATGTCTAGGGAACTTAGTCTTTATCATAGTAGGTATAGTGAATATACCTGTAGCCGCAACATTTCCTGGACCTGTCCCTGACAGGGCTGCCATAAAGGTACTAGAGGCTAAGGCCACCCATCCAGCCCCCCCTCTAAATCTTCCGACAAGAGCTAGGATAAAGTCAATTACATGTTTGATTACATTTGTTTCGCCAAATATGTAGGCTAGGGCTAAGAATGCTACAATTGCATAAAATAATGTGTTAGTGGATGGTTTGATGATATAGTGGAAGAGTCTGTCAAACCGTCCTAATGCGACTACCATAACCAGGAAACCAATGAACATTGCTTCGTAGATTGGTCTCTTATAGTACACAAATACTATTATTATGGTAATAAGTAGTACAAAAAGATACATCAGTTCTATGGGCATCGCCACAATAAAACCCCCCTTTAAATAATATTTTGACTTCATCTAATAATGTTGCAAAATTAGTGCCAAGTTTTATCTTGATTGATTTAACTGCTGATTTACATATACAAGCCCTTAATTAGGGTCTGAATAATTTGACTTTTCTGTGTAAAAAGTTGACAGTGATTTGGATGGCTTTGGAAATAACTTGTATATTATTTTGACATCTTATTAGAAGCTAGAATGCTTCAAAATTTACTCATCTAGCACTGATATATGAAGATGTAAATATATTTAATGATATGCTAGGTTAATTAATAATATGACCTGATGGAAACCATCAGTTCTTAATAATACAAGGGATTCCTTAGCCTAAGGAAGGTAGAAGCATAGATAGTTTAAATAACTCCTTGTGGGGATATTAAAGGAGTCTGCTCCTTATATTGGTAAGAAAATTTCAACCTTGGCTATAAAGGCTTATATTCATGAAAATAGATCTCGTTATGAAAATAAATCATATAAGTATATAATATACGATATACAAGCAAAATTAAAGCAAAAAATATCCAGCTCTCATTATAAGAGCTGGGTATTTTCATTATCCTATATTTTTATTCACTTTATTTAAACCTATGGACAAATAATCCACTCAATAGCTTGGGTTCAAACCAGGTTGACTTAGGAGGCATGACTTCCCCTATATCACTTACTGCCCTTACGTCCCCTATCTGGGTTGGATAGAGTAGGAAGGCTACCTTTATATCCGTCTTTAGCCTTTCCTTGATGGTGTCTAGCATATCTTCACCACCAACGAATTCTATCCGGGTATCCGTTCTGGGGTCCTCTATCCCCAGGATTGGGGCTAAAAGATTGTCCTGGAGGATGGATACATCTAGGCATGCTATCTTATCATCCTCGTCTACCAGCCCCTCCTTAGGAGTCAGTCTATAGACCCTATCACCCAGAATCATGGTAATTTGGTATTTCTTTTCTGGCTCTTCGATGGTATCCATGGCCTGGATATGGAATTTCTCCCCAACCTTATCCAGGAATTCTACTTCTGTATTCCCATTTAGGTCCTTGACCATCCTATTGTAGGGCATTATATAGAGCTCGTCTTCTGGGAAGATTACAGACATGAAGAAATTGAACTCCTCTTCGCCAGTGTAGCCAGGATTTTCCTCCCTCTTTTTCAAACCCACCTTATAGGATGAAGCTGTCCTATGATGGCCATCTGCTATATATAGACTATCTAGGTCCAGGAAGAGATGCTGGATTTTCTCAATAGTCTCATCTCCATCCACAATCCAGAGCATCTGCCTGACCCCATCTTCGGAGCTAAAGTCATATACAGGCTCATGTTTGTTAGTCCAGTCTTCTATTAGCTTCTTCAAATCCGCATTTCTCTTATAAAAGAGAAATACTGGCTCCGTATTGGCATCTGCTGCATAGAAGTGGTTAATCCTATCCTCCTCCTTATCAAACCTGGTAAACTCATGGCGTTTGATCCTACCTTCACCATAGTCATCTATGGAGGTGCAGCCTACGATTCCATTCTGGGCCCTGCCCTTCATGATCTGCCTATAGATATAGAATACCTTCTTGTCCTCCTCTATGAGGTAGCCTTTTTGAATGAAGTCGTCCAAGGCCTCCTTAGCCTTCTTATATACCTGATCTGAATATGGGTCGGTGCCAGGAGGTAGGTCTATCTCAGGCCTGGTAACATGGACAAAGGAGTAGGGATTATCCCCTCCTAGTTCCAAGGCTTCTTCATGGTTTATAACATCATAGGGTTTGCAGGCCATCTTGTCCTCTAAGCCTTCCTTGGGTCTCAGTCCCCTAAATGGTCTAATATTTATCATTGTCATCCCCCTATACAGTAACTTTTCTTATATCTTCATCTAGATTCAATACTATATCTCTTATCTCTTCACCTATTCTCCTTTGAGCCTCCTTGGTAGCTGCCCCTATATGGGGAGTGCAGGACACCTTGGGATGGTTTAGAAGTTCAGGATTGGGTTTTGGCTCGTTTTCAAATACGTCTAGTCCCACTCCTGCTATCTTATCAGTATTTAAGGCTTCAAGGATGGCTGCCTCGTCTAGGACTCCTCCCCTGGCTGCGTTGATTATGAAAACTCCATCCTTCATAAGTTGAATTTCTTCCTTGCCTATGAGTGGTTTGCCTGTCGCTGGTGTATGGAGGGAAATGAAGTCCGCCTCCTTCAAAAGATCTTCCAGCTCCAGGTACTTATATTCATGGTTTTCCTTGACGAACTTGTCAAAGTAAACAATCTTCATTCCTAGGGCACCTGCCTTTCTTGCCAGGGCTCTGCCTATCCTACCAAAACCTATGATACCCAGGGTCTTGCCAGCCAACTCTACTCCTTTATAGAGCTTTTTATTCCAGGCTCCTTGGCGCATGGTTACATTTGAGATTGCGATAAACCTGGCTAGGGCCAACATATGACCTAATACCAACTCAGCAACAGAATCGCTGCTGGCTAATGGGGTATTGGTAACATCTATCCCATTGTCCTTAGCATAGTCAACATCTATATTGTCCAGGCCAACCCCTGCCCTGATCACCAGCTTGAGCCTAGTACCCTTAGCTACATCTATAAGCTCCCTATCCACCTTGGTGGCTGATCTTACTATTAGCACATCAAAATCCTTAATTTCCTTGATTAGCCTATCCTTTTCATAGTGCTCGGTTACTACTTCAAAATTACGCTCCTCAAAGGCATCTATTGCTACCCTATCTAAGCCATCATTTGCTAGTATTCTCATTCTACTTACCTCCATTCCTTAGATTTTTAAGATATCATTAATATTGTCCAATAACTCCTCTATCTCTTGTGGTTGCTTGTCGGCCATGTGGGCTATCCTAAATGTCTTCTCCTTCAAGTCCCCGTAGCCATTGGATATCATCATCCCACGCTTCTTAAGTTCATTATTCAAGTCAGCTACGCTTATATTTCTGGTGTTCTTGATGGTTGTAACTGTTCTTGATAGATGGTTCTTGTCTGCAAAGAGCTCAAACTTATCCTCTGCCCAGTTCCTTACGATATTGGCCATTTGAAGGTGTCTTTCGAACCTATTCTCTAAGCCCTCAACATTTAGGATATAGTCCAGTTGATAATCTAGGGCAAACATATGTGGTAGGGTTGGGGTTGAAGGATATTGGTAATCCCTCTTAAGGATGCACTTGTAGAGATTGAGTAAATCGAAATAATAACCCCTATTCTCTACCTTTTCTGCCCTTTCTATGGCCTTTTGTGAGAAGGTACATACTGCTATACCTGCAGGTAGGCCCAGACATTTTTGGGCTGAGGTGATAGCTATGTCTATGCCTAATTCATCTACCTTGATCTTGTGGCCACCAGCTGAGCTAACCATGTCTACGCAAAAGATTACATCTGGGTAGTTTTTCACAACTTCCGCTATTTCCTCTAAAGGATTGGCTACTCCTGTTGAGGTTTCGTTGTGGGTGACTGTAATTAAGTCATACTTGCCAGTCTTAAGGGCTTCATCTATCATGTTTGGATCCATGGCCTGACCCATTTCTCTCTCATATAAGTCTACTTGAACACCATTACTGATCCCTATGTTATACCATTTCTTACCGAAGGCCCCTATTGAAAAGACTGCAGCCCTCTTTAGGGTACAGGATCTAATGGCTCCCTCCATCAGGCCACTTCCTGATGAGGTTGATAGTAGAACCATTTCCTTGGTATATAATAGTTTTTGCATCTTCTCTGAAATGCCTCTTTGTAGGTTAGAAGCGTCCTTGGTCCTATGACCAATTTGTGGTGTGGACATCTTTTCTAGTACGTCCTCTCTGACATCTACTGGTCCTGGTATAAATAGTTTAGTATGCATCATGATTCCTCCTTAAATTATGAATATATAGATAACAAAACTCCCGTCCCTATAAATACAAGGGACGGGAGATTACCCGCGTTGCCACCCTAATTAACAGACAAAATTCTGTTCACTCAAGTCCCTTTATCGCAGGGTATACGTCTTACTTGTTTCGTAAGATACTCAGAAACGGATTCATCAGCTTATCTGCAAATTCTCACCAACCATTTGCTCTCTGAAAGGATAAGGATTGATTACTACTTTTCTTCATAGTAGATATATAAAGTTGTTAGGTCATAAAAAACTCCCGTCCCGAAAATACAAGGGACGAGAGTTACCCGCGTTGCCACCCTAATTAACAGACAAAGTATCTGTTCACTCGAGACCCTTTATCGCAGGGTATACGTCTTACTTATTTCGTAAAATGCTCTGAAACGGATTCATCAGCTTACCTGCAAATTCCCACCGACCATTTGCTCTCTAAAAAGATAAGGACTGATTACTATTTTCTTCATCGCATTAAAGTGTCGAATTGATATATTGTTATTTATTTTATGCCCATTAGTATAATTTGTCAAGGGTTTTTTTATACTTTTTTAATTTTCTTCAAAATTTTCGATCTTTGATTTGGAAATTACCTCAGAATCATTGAAGATACTTATGTTAAGCTCATTAAGCAGGGTAAATCCAAGTATCATGGCTCCCCCAATTATCTGCATGAGAGTTAAGGGCTCCCTAAAGACTAAGAGGGATACTATTATGGATACCAGGGGTTCTGCATAGCTCAAGATAGCTACCTCCTGCCCACTTAGATCCTTGATGGAGGAGAAGAAAAGAAAATACATAAAACCTGTATGAAAACCTCCTAGGATCAGGACACTAATAAGAGCCTTGGGCTCTAGGCTCAGGATATTGATCCCCGATGTAGCCAGGACATAAGGAGTAAGTACCAAGGTACCAGCAAAAAATTGGATTAGGGTCCTGTCTATGCCTGTAACATTTTTGATCCGCTTGTTTATTACTAGAACAGTGGCATATAGTACTGCCGATGCCAAACCATAAAGAACTCCTATAGTGGTTGTGTTGGTAATCTCCAAGCCCTCACTGGTAATTATAATGATTAGTCCTAGGGTTGCCATGACAAAGCAGAATAACTGCTTAATGGATAGTTTTTCCTTAAAGATTATTACACTTAGGATGATGAGAAGCACTGGCGCAAAGTAATGACTCAAGGTTGCCAGGGAAACAGTGGTATACTTGAAGGCCTGGAAGAGCAATACCCAGCCAAACCCAATACATATACCCGATATGAATAGGAGGGGTAGGTCCTGCTTGATTTCAGATATTTTTATCCTATTCCCACTGAAGAGTTGATATAAAAGGATTACAAGAAAACCTATACTGGCCCTATAGAGGGAGATCTCTCCAGTGGAAAGAGGTATATTCTTTACAAAGATAGACACTGTTCCAAATGTAACCATAGCAATTAAAACATTTAACTTAGCCTTCATCAAAGTCACCCATCCATTATTATTTATATTTATCTACCAAGACTAGTACCTGTACTCCCCTTCCTTGTCTACCAGTCCATAGATCAATTGTGAAGGAGAAACTTCCTTATCTGTGAAAGTATAGGCTTTCAGAAGCCTTTCCTTAGCATTCTTAGCCCTTATCATATCATTACTGTGGATTTTTGCAATGATATCTCCAACTTCAACCCTGTCACCAACTTTTTTAACTAATTCTATTCCAACAGCCAAATCTATTATGCTGTCCTTGGTTTTCCTACCGGCTCCTAGTTCTAGGGCACTCATACCCACCTCGTCTGCCTCTATATGTTGGATATAACCCCTTTGGTCAGACTTTACATCTATAATATACTGGGCCTTGGGTAGGAGGTCTGGATTATCTATCTCCTCTAGCCTGCCACCCTGCCTAGCAACAAATTCCTTGAACTTCTTGAAGGCTAGACCATTATCAACAACCTCAACTAGTTTCTCTCTAGCCTCTTCCTTATCCTTGACCAGCCCGGATAAGAGGAGCATCTGGGCTCCCAAATGGAGGCAGAGCTCATACAAGTCCTCTGGTCCCCTACCTTGAAGGGTCTCTATGGCCTCCCTAACCTCTAGGGCATTACCTACAGCCCAGCCCAGGGGTTGGTCCATATTGGTGATGAGGGCAACAGTATCCCTGCCCATGCCATTGCCTATCTCCACCATACTCCTGGCCAAGGCAAAGGCGTCGTCTAGGTTTTTCATAAAGGCACCACTACCGGTCTTTACATCTAAGACTATGGCGTCCGCCCCTGATGCTAGCTTCTTGCTCATGATAGAGCTGGCTATTAGGGACATATTATCAATGGTGGCTGTCACATCCCTTAGGGCATAGATCTTCTTGTCTGCAGGTGCCAGGTCCCCAGTTTGACCGCTTACAGCAAGTTTTATATCATTGACATTCCTAATAAAGTCCTCCTTGGTCATTTCAACAGAAAAGCCTGAGATGGATTCCAGTTTATCCAAGGTACCCCCCGTATGCCCTAGTCC
>JAAYTL010000057.1 GCA_012518035.1 Tissierellia bacterium
ATAAATTCAAGGGCATCTATTCCACTAGTTATTCCTCCTATTCCTATTACAGGAATATCCACTTCCTTACAAACCTCATATACCATCCTTAAGGCTATGGGTTTTATAGCTGGACCTGAAAGGCCTGCAGTAATATTGTTAAAAATCGGTTTTCTTTTATATACATCTATAGCCAGTGCATTAAAGGTATTCACCAGGGAGAGTCCATCTGCCCCTGCCTCTGCACAGGTTACAGCCATTTCCCTAATATTTTCAGCATTTGGTGAAAGCTTTACTATCATTGGCTTTTCAGCAACTTCCTTACAGGCCTTGACCACCTCATAGGCTGACTCACACTTAATCCCAAAGGCCATACCTCCAGTTTTTACATTAGGACAGGATATATTCAATTCTATGAAATCAATCCCTGTCCCATTTAATAGCTTAACTCCTTCTACGTATTCCTCGATGGTCCCACCACCTAAGTTTGCCAAGATTACAAGATCCTTATCCTCCATAAAATCAAGCTCATCATCAATAAATCCCTGGACACCTGGATTCTGCAAACCAATACTATTCATCAAGCCTGCCGGAGTCTCATAAATCCTGATACCCTTATTTCCCTCTCTTTTCTCCAAGGTCAAGCCCTTTGTGGAGATACCTCCCAGCCTTTCTATAGGAAAATACTCATCAAATTCTCTTCCAAAGCCAAAGGTTCCAGATGCTGCGATAACCGGATTCTTGAATTCAACACCACATATGCTAACCTTAGTCATTTAAGATAACCTCCTCCCCTAAAAAGACGGGACCTTCCTTACAGACCTTCTCCAGGCCCCTTATGGTTTCTATTGTACAACCTAGACAGGCTCCTATACCACAAGCCATCCTGTTCTCCATGGATACATATACTTGTGTGTGACCTTTGGATTTCTTTAGCAAGGCCTCCATCATCGGAAGGGGTCCACAAGTATAGATTAAATCATATTTTTCTGGCTCCAGTATATCGATAATGTAGCCCTTGTGCCCTTTTGAACCATCCTCTGTAGAAACAAATACATTCTCTACAAAGGGAGAAAAAGCATCCAAATAGTAGGTGTTATTTCTAAAGCCCGCATAGAAATCTGGTTTAGATTTTAGTACTCTGGCCAAATAGTACATTGGGGCAATGCCTATACCTCCAGATACCAGGGCAATTCTTTTATCCATCTTGTATGGGAAGCCATTTCCTAGGGGACCTAGAATGCTTAGTTTATCTCCCCTGGAAAGTTTAGAAACAAGATGGGTCCCCCTGCCCCTTACCTCATATAGAAAGGTTATTTTATTATCCTCTAGATTGGCTATACTTAGGGGCCTAGGCAAAAAAGGATCTAAACTATCCCAACCCCTAACCATATAAAACTGACCTGGTTGACCTTGAAAATTACCTTCCAGTATAATTTCATATATGTTTGGACTTATCTCTAGATTAGATAGAATTAGTCCATCCTTATATCCATCCTTCATGTACTATCCTCCCTGTTATTTAAATAGCCTGATACCTAACAAGACTAAGTCCTATCTACTAATATCCTCCTTCATGGTAAGTACAGCCTGTCTAATATAACCTTCAAAATTCTTATATCCATGGGGTTTTTTCATATGGGCAGTGATAATTCCCCTTGATGAATTAACTACCCCACCATTTCCATCCCTTAGATAGAGGGCTGCATCGCTTCCCTTGCCACCTTGGGCCCCATACCCGGGAATTAAGAAAAACATGTTTTTATATCTATCCCTAATCTCTACCGCCTCATCTAGATGGGTCCCTCCTACAACAGCTCCCAGGGCAGAATAGCCACATGTTCCCATGTATTTGGCCCCCATCTCTTCCAGCTTGTCCCCTACATGATAGTAAACCCGTTTCTTTTTAGCCTCTAAATACTCTATATCCTTGGCCCCTGGGTTCGAAGTCCTTAAGAGAACAAATAAGCCCTTATCTCCAGATTCTAAGTATTTCAGATATGGAGTTATGCTATCAAAGCCCATATAGGGGTTAAGGGTTATGAAATCTGCCTCAAATTCTCCTTCAAGGTGGGCCTTGGCATACATTTCAGCTGTGGATGAAATATCCCCTCTTTTTACATCTCCTATAGACAGAAGACCCTTGGATTTTAAATACTCCATGGTCCTTTTATATGCCATGATGCCCCTAATTCCATTGGCTTCATAAAAGGCAATTTGTAGCTTATAAATAGCAACAAGATCCTGGGTACAATCTATGATTCTTTTATTAAATTCAAAAATAATATCGTCTATATCCTGGTATCTAACTTTTATTTCCTCGGGAATATAATCTAGACTTGTATCCAAACCAACACAAACTATTCCCTTATCCTCCACTTCCTTAAAAAGCCTATCTATTATCAAAACAGACCCTCCTCTTCTATTATCTTCCATCCTTTACCCTTATCCCAAAATTCCTCGAATACATGAGCCTCCCACCCTTAATGGTAGATACAATTTCGCCATACAGCTCCCATCCAGCAAAAGGCGTATTCTTGCCCTTTGAATAAAACTTAGTAGAATCTACAACTATCCTCTTGTCTAAATCAACTAGCACCAAATCTGCATCAAAACCCTTTTCAATCTTACCCTTGTTTAAGGAGAGGATTTCTCCACTTTTTCCTGAAAGTAGGCTGGAAAGTTTGCTCAGGTTAATTTTCTTATGCTTAACTAAGTTAGTGTAGGAAACTGAGAAGGCAGTCTCCAGTCCCACTAAACCTGGGCTTCCCTTTTCCGTATCCTCCTCTGTATGGGGAGCATGGTCAGTTGCTATGGCATCTACTGTGCCATCCACTATTCCCTTGATAATTTCATCTACATCCTCCTTATCCCTAATGGGCGGGTTAACCCTATAGTAATTATCCCATAAGGATAGATGATGGGGAGTTACGTCACAGGTTATGAGCTTATGACCTTCTAGTTTTGCCCGTCTAATCTCCTTAATGGCCTCCCTAGTACTCACATGGGTTAAATGCAGCCTATTACCTACTAGCCGGGATAGATATATGTCCCTAAAGGTAATGATATTTTCAGACATCCTATA
Source organism: Tissierellia bacterium (assembly GCA_012518035.1). Lineage (GTDB taxonomy): Bacteria > Bacillota > Clostridia > Tissierellales > Tissierellaceae > JAAYTL01. The sequence goes on from JAAYTL010000057.1 coordinate 3,065, forward strand.
ATCTATGGGAGTTAAATCCTCATCTTCTGCATGGGTCATGATTATTAAATCCTTCTCCTTGGCCTTGACCATGGCCTTATACATGACTAGATTGGATTTAATCCCCATGCCATCGTCAGTGATTATCTTTACCCTCTTGTCTATGGCATCCAGGTGGTCTAAGGTCTGACCATCAAAATCCTTTGTTATGGATACACATTGGTGAACCCCTATTAGCCCCAGCTCCTCTGCCTTCTTTAATACATAGTCTACCACTTCCATACTTGAGCATATGGGGTTGGTATTACCCATGAGGTTTACAAAGGTAAACCCACCCTTTAAGGCAGCCATAGAGCCGGTTTCCAAATCCTCCTTATAGGTATAACCTGGATCACGAAAGTGGGCATGTAGGTCTATAAAGGCTGGCATAAGGGTGAAATTATTTCCTTCAAGCACCTGGCAATCACGGTCTAAGCCCACACCATAATCTTGAATTAAACCATCTTGAATATATAAGTCACCATGAAAATCCTTGCTTTCATCTACAATCCTGACATTTTTTATTAATAGCTCCACTTTTACCTCCCTTGATATATATGGTCGCAATACTCACATTTATAGATTGCCTTTTCCTTATCAATTAAAACAAACTTATGGACTATTTCCCTTTCTTCAGATGTAATACATCTGGGGTTTTTGCATTCTATTACTCCCTCAATTCTGTCTGGTAGGGATAGGTTTATCTTTTCTTTAATTACCTCATCTTCTATGATATTAACTGTGATTTTAGGGTCTATAAATCCCAACATTGCTAAATCTAAGTCTATAACATTTTCTATCTTTATCATGTCCTTGCGCCCATATTTTCTGCTGATGGCGTTCATGATTAGGGCTACTGTGAAATTTGCATCCTGGAGTTTTAAGTATTCATAAATCTTCATCCCATAGCCTGGCTTAATATGGTCAATTACAATACCCTTCCGAATACTATTGATTCTAAGCATCTAATCCACCCCCAACAATTTTATAATCAAGGCCATCCTGACATACATACCATTTTTCACTTGCTGAAAATAGTAGGCCCTTTTATCATCATCCACTTCCATTTTTATTTCATTCACTCTAGGTAGGGGATGAAGTATGGCCAAATCCTCCTTTGCGGGCTCTAGTTTCTTCAGGTCCAGTATATAGCTATCCTTTAAGCGTATATAGTCTGCCTCATTAAAAAATCTTTCCTTCTGAACCCGTGTCATATAAAGGACATCTAGAATATCTATTACATCTTCCAATTTTTCTACTTCTAAATACTCTATCCCCTTAGATTCTAAAACTTCTATTTTTATATTCTCTGGAACCTTCAACTCCTTAGGGGATATTAGAACAAGTTTTACATTATCATATCTAGTCATAGCCTTTATCAAGGAGTGAACGGTTCTGCCAAATTTCAGGTCTCCACATAGGCCTATGGTTAGGTTGTCAAGTCTTTCCTTCACTTGCAATATGGTATAGATATCAGCCAATGTCTGGGTAGGATGTTGGTGTCCCCCATCTCCTGCATTGATTATGGGTACAGGAGAATACATGGCCCCATATCTGGGCGCCCCTTCCTTAGGATGTCTTAAGGCGATAATGTCTGCATAGGTTCCTACCGTCCTGAGGGTGTCTGGTAAATTTTCTCCCTTGGAAACAGAACTAGAGCCTGGCTCTGAGAAACCAAGTATCTTGCCACCCAATCTCAACATTGCGGCTTCAAAACTAAATTTGGTTCTAGTGCTAGGCTCATAAAATAAGGTACCAAGGATCTTACCATCACAAATATATGAAAAATCCTTTGGTCTATTGATTATTTCAGTTGTTAAGTCAAAAATGCTCTTTAGCTCCCTTACTGTTAAATCCTGTGAGTCTATAAGGTGCCTACCTTTTAACATTATTATTCCCCCTTTAGTTTACAAAACTTCAAGGACAGCATCAAAAAGCCTTCCTTAGATAGGAAGGCATAGGTATACCCTTATAATGCATCCCTTTCTAATCTCTCGGATCAGTTTAAAGGCATTTATTTTAGCATAATTTATCATGTTTCATTGTATTTGTCAAATAATAGTTTTTTGATTATAGTCGAAATTTCTAAAACTGATGAAAATTTACTTTATATTGGCCTTTCTTATAAATATGAATCCTAATGTGTAGGTTACAATTATTATTAAAACTCCAACCAATACTATATTTGGGTTTGGAATGATATAGTCAATATTAGTCATATGATATATTATTCTACTGATAAATCTTCCAATTAGGTTACTAGTCCTTATAATTATTAGAATAAATATTCCAAGACTAATCCAGAATTTGTAGCTATATCTATACTGTAATACTCCTATAAGATTAGTAATTGAGACTAAGGTTAGAAAAACAAATGATAAAGTAAGAATAATCTGTAGGATACTATCAGATTTGATATTGAACCAGCCAAAGTCCACAATTGGTTTAATAGTAGAATTTGATAGAATCAGGTTTTCTAATTTCAATAAAATGGTCTGTATTGTGGCAAATATAAGTACTACGATTATATTATTAATAATTAGATTTTGATAGAACCTCTTTCTAGTACCTCCAAATCCTACAGCTAAAGAAAATTTTTCATAATACATTTCCAGGCTATATATGACAAAGAAAATAAAGATTGGAAAGAAGTTACTAGCTACAAAGGAAATTGATCCTTGGTTTATAATCATCGGTCCCTGTATAAAGTCTGAACCTCTAGAAAGTGAAATCACCATGGGAGCTATATCTACCAATAGCATAATAGTCCAAAAAATTCCAACACCTCGGATTAAATCATAACTTAAAAACCTGAACATTCTCTTATTAATTTCCATTTAACCTACCTCCTACTTAATATTCTCAGTTAGATAGATAAACAACTTTTGGAGAGGTATATTATCTATTTCAATATTATTGCTTTTGATCTCTCTTATCTCATCTTCAGTTAATTCTCCATATATGCCAACAATTTTTGTACTTCCAAAGTTATCTGTATAGATTACCTTCTTGTTTTTAATTACAGAATTGATATTATCTTCACGACCTGTTAGGAAATATGATTTTTCCCTAAGTGAATCCACGTTTTCATGTAAGGCAATTTTCTCATCATTTAGTATCAAAATCTCTTCAAATAGATTTGACACTTCATCTATTAGATGGGTTGATATAATAATTGTCCTAGGATTCTCCTCATAATCAGCAAGTAGTAGATTATAAAATTTATATCTCATCGCTGCATCTAGACCCAATGTTGGTTCGTCAAACATGGTTATTCTTGCTCTAGAAGCTAGCCCAATAATCAAGCCTACTATTGTCTGATTACCAGTAGATAGTTTAGAAAATTTTGTATTTGAGAAAAAGCTATTCCTTATTCTCAGATTAAACTCCTGTATTAGGTAGTTTTTGTATTCTTCATCCCAATCCTTGTATATTATACTAGCTAGACTAAATATATCCTTAACCTTCATTTCTTTAATGGAGTTTGAAAACTCCCTGACCAAGCATAGATTCTCCATTGCCTTGTCATTTTCTAAGACATCCAAACCATCTAGTTTTATTTCGCCTGAGTTACGACTTAACTGACCCGATATCATTTTCAATAAGGTAGTTTTCCCAACGCCATTTCTCCCAAATAAACCATATATCTTGTTCTCCTCAATAATTAAGTCTATATCAGTCAATACCTTGTGTCTGCCAAAGGATTTGCTTAAGCCTTTAATTTCAAGCAATTTATTCCCCTCCTTTAATTTCCTTGATACGATCTATAATTTCTTCCAAGGTGATTTCCAATCTATCAGCTTCTTGAATTATCTCGGGTAGTACTTCTTTATAAAATATAGTCTGACGTTTCTTAATTATCTTTTGGTAGGCACCATCAGCAACAAACATACCAATCCCTCTTTTCTTATAGAGTATCCCTTCGTCTACTAATAGATTTAAGCCCTTTCTTGCAGTAGCTGGATTTATATTATAAATCTTTGCAAATTGATTTGTTGAAGGGGCTTGATCCCCTTCATTTATATTCCCAAGAAGTATCTCATTTTCAATTATTTCCGCAACCTGAATATAGATTGATTTTTCTGAACTCAAATCCAACAAATTACCACCTCCATATATTCATTGGTTGATTAGTTAGTTAGTTGTGTAACTAAGTATATAACATCTAGCTTATTTTGTCAATAAATTATAAGGAATTCTAATGTCTATTTTGACAAATAAAATAGTGGATGAAGATTTATATCTTTATCCACTAGGCTGTTTAGAAGATGACCCAAGTCTCTGTTTACTTATGCACCAAGAAATCAATGTAGCACTGGATAGCTTTACACACCAGGCCAAATTCTATATCTCTTCTATTTTCGATTTTAGTTCTTCTATCTCAGAATATTTTCCCTTAATTTCTTCACATATAGCTATTATCTCACCTTCATTGAGGTCTGCTCTTTCAGAATAGGCATGATAGAAGGCATTACCTATTTTGGTTTTTAGTCTTCTAATTTCATTCTCTAGTCTAGATACTTGTAATTTTAGTCTACCGATTTCTACAAGATCTAGGGTTTTTTCGCCTACAACCTTCGCAGTTGTCATAGCCTTGTCACCAAAGTCCTTAATAACATCCATACTAAAACCTCCTACTTATATTATTGGGCCTTAAAATTGTATATGGGCTTAATGATACTATAGATTTCAGCAGTTTCCTCTAAGCTTTCGAGAATGTCATCCATGGGTTTATACGCAAATGGAGCCTCATCTAAAGTGGTCTTGGAGATTGAGGTTGAATATATCCCTTCCATACTCTTCTTAAACTCATCCATAGAGAGTTTTTCTTTGGCGACATTCCTGCTCATTACACGACCTGCCCCATGGGGTGCAGAATAGTTCCAATCTGGATTCCCCTTACCTATTGCTAAGATAGAGCCATCTCTCATATTTATAGGAATCAGGATTTTTTCACCCTTATAGGCAGAGATCGCCCCTTTGCGTATAATATTATCCTGGAAATTTATATAGTTGTGTATGGTTTCGAAGTGGTCAAAATCATCTAAGCTTTTGCCTAATAGGGCTTCAAGGATTATCTCTGCCATAACCCTACGGTTCAATGTGGCATACTCCTGACATATCTTCATGTCGTGAAGATACCTCTGCCTATATTCTCCCGTCAAGAAGCATAAATCTTTGGGATATTGAGGCCTGAGTCCCTCATATTCCTTGGCCAAGGCCTTAAGGGCTTTATTGATTTCCTTACGTCTACCTGCCTCCTTATATGTCCTGATTAGCTCATCTTTTCTTTTGAAATACTCTTCCTTACCACTACATAAATCTACTGCTAATCTCTGATAGATGTCAGCAACCTGCTTGCCCAGGTTCCTGCTTCCTGAGTGGATTATCAAGTATTTATTATTGTAGTCATCAATACCTACCTCAATAAAGTGGTTTCCTCCTCCTAAGGTCCCTATACTCCTCTCTATCCTTTTTGTGTTTTTTAAATCCCTGAGACAGTATAGCTCCCTCAATCTCTCAAAGTTATATTTTCTTTCATTATGGGTCTTGTTGCCAGAAGGGATTTTATTATAAATTATCTTATCCAGCCTTTCCAAGTCTATATCTATGTCCCCAAGATCAACTGTAAGCATTCCACAACCTATATCCACACCTACAATGTTTGGTATAACCTTGTCACCCATATCAGCTGTAAAGCCTATAACACAACCCATGCCCTCGTGGACATCAGGCATGATGCGAACCTTAGAGCCTTCTATAAAATCCTGGTTTAAAAGATTGATAATTTGTTGCTTGGCTCCTTCCTCTATATCCTTTACGAACACCTTAGCAGAACCATACTTCCCTTGTAGTTCCATATAATCACCCTTTCCAAATCCTCCGTCATCGATTCGCTAAATTGTGTTAATCATTACATTTATACCCTATTTATGTCTACCATAAGCCATGAAAACTATGATTAAGAGTCAAGTTCATCATCAGGATTAAGCGAAAAATAATGTTCTAACCCAGTTACTATGGAGTCCACCAGTCTTTTCTGATAATCCTCTGTTAAAAGCAGTTTCTCCTCATTTTCATTGGAAATAAAACCACATTCGATTAAGATAGCTGGCATTTTTGTTCTATTTAAAACCATTAAATCATTTCTTACTATTGTACCCATATTTTTTGCCCCTGTTCCTTCAATCATGAAATTAAGGATTATTTCTGCCAATTGACTACTATCTAAATCCCCAATTGTACTTTCCCTGTGGGGGCGATATAAGACCTGGATTCCCTTTACGCTAGCCTTATCCTTGATGGCGTTTCCATGTATACTTATAAATACCCTGGCCCTCTTCTTATTAGCCAGGTCAGCCCTTAAGCTATTGTCTATGTATTCGTCCTTATCCCTAGTCAGTATCACCTTGTATCCTTTAGATTTTAAGGCCTCAAAAAGCTTCTTTGAGATCTCTAAGTTTATATCCTTTTCATAGCTCCCACTAAAACCAATTGCTCCAGGATCACGGCCTCCGTGGCCAGGGTCTATGACAATAACCTTCTCGGAAGATTTAAACTCCTTATCTATAATGGAAGACCTCTTAATAAAAATTAGTGAAATAGTAATAACTATAATCAATACTAGGATAATAACCACCAGCCTAAATCTTTTAATAGACATATGTCTCCCCCTTAGTTAGTATGCTAGACAAATAAAGATGTGCTTGTATGAATGGATCTAGGTATTACTGCTGTAATTATATCACAAGAAGAAAAAAACTTGACAGTTTCCTATCAAGTTTTTCCAGCTTTTATATTATTTTTGATTTCCATACATAATGTCACAAAAGATAGTATGAGGCTATCTTATCTAGTGGATTCCTGGCTTATCTTATTCAATGCTTTCAGGTTAAAGTTATCTGCCTGGGAAAGCATCATACCTGCCAGCATAAGAAGGCATCCTAAAATTCCCCTTGCTGGTAACTTTTCTCCCAAGATTAAGATTCCTCCAATAGCAGCAAATACAGATTCCATACTCATAGCTATAGCCGCATGGGAGGCCTTAGCATGCTTCTGGGCTACTACCTGTAATGTATAGGCGATACCTACTGACATAAGCCCTCCATAAAGGATTGGAGCTGCTGCACTTATAATACCTTCTAATTGGATATCTTCGAAGATAAGGGCACATATAAGACTAAGTAGGGAACAGGTCCCAAACTGAAGAGATGACAGTTTCAGGGAGTTAACCCTCTTAGTAAAAAATCCTATTGCAATTATATGCATAGCCCAGAAAAAGGCCCCAATTAGTTGTAGTAAATCACCGTAAGCTATGGTAAAGTTTTCGTTGATACTCAAAAAATATAGACCTAGAGTGGCTACAATAGCTCCAACCCAGACATTGATACTTGTCTTCTGCTTTAGGAAGAGACCCAATATAGGTACAAGTACTATATATAGGGTTGTGATAAAACCAGCCTTAGCGGCTGTAGTGTATACTATACCTACCTGTTGTAAGGAGGCTGCTATGAAAAGAATGCTCCCAGCTATAACCCCATATTTGATTAGGTAGGCATTATTCTCTTGAATATTCTTTTCTTTATCATCTTCACTTGGTTTTGCAAAAAACTTTATAACTGGTAGGAGGGATAGACTACCTAGTCCAAACCTTAATCCATTATATGTAAAGGCTCCTAAATAATCCATTCCGACCCTCTGTGCTACAAAAGCAAGGCCCCAAATCATTGCTGTTATTAGCAACAATAAACTGGAGCGTAATTCTTTATTCATAATATTCCTCCGTCATACTATTCTAGCTCTACAATCTTTTTCTTTGCTCTTCCTTACTCAAATCCATCATATATAAAAGGAACTTTTCCAAGGATTCAGCGAAATCTTGATTCTTTAATCTGCTGGTGTTTCTTGCTATTACCTCTTTTTCCCTGGACGCGTTATAAACAGGAAGTTTGTTAGCCTTTTTATAGGCAGCTATCTTTAATACAATCTCCATTCGCTCTTCAAATAGCGCTACTAATTCTGCATCTATCTTATCAATCTTATCCCTATATACTTTTAAATCATCCATAATCTTTCCTCCTAAATCTGTAAATAGATTTGATTTAATACCCCATTAGGAAAACTCCTAATGGATATCCGATAACAACTGTAATAGCCACAGTAACAAACATGATGGCCAAACCATATCTCATCATTTGCCCGGCAGTAGTCCAACCAGAAGCACTAGCCAAGGCTACATTAGGATGGGCAGGGGGTGTGGCAAAGGCATAAGCCCCCATCATACCTATGATGGATGCAACTGCTGGTGTACTAATGAGTCCATCTGAGGCTATGCAGATTGGAATAGCCACAGCACAAACTACGGTTATAGTTACCATGTTTGATGATAGGTTGGTTTGAAGTGCTGCCCAAAGAGTAAATATCAAGACAAGGATTAAAGGACTTAAGTCTGATATCATAGGGGCTATATTGGCTGTCAACCAGTCTGTCAGCCCTATATCTGCGTTGGTCATTGCTGAACCTAAGGCTAGAGTAGAGGCTGTCATAATTAGACTAGCCCATGAAACCCCCTTGCTCATGGCATCATGGAAGTTCAACAATGGCTTACCTTCCACAGTGATTATTAACATAGCAACAGCCCCTAAAAGTGGTGGAAAGGCAGTTCCAAAACCATTTAAATAATCAGCTAAATCTGGAAGTACTGGTTTAATAAATTCTGGGACTACCCATAGGGCGATGACTAGGAAGAAAATAGCCAGTATTAGTCTCTCCTTCTTCTCCATAGGTTGTATATCTTTCTTTAAACTGTCCATATCAATAGTGTCAAACTTGGACATGTCTGGTTTTAAAAATAGTCTAAATATAAGAATCATGACGACAAAACTGATTATACCAACAGGAATAGCAAAACCCATATAGGCTGCATAACCAATGGTATTACCAGTTGCCACCTCATAGAATCCCATTGCCATAATTGCAAATACATGGGCTATGGGTGTCATGCCTGAAGAAAGGGCACAGGCTATGGTTTGCCCCATTACTAGCCCATTTGCCAGCCTATCATCCTTCTCTAGCCTTAGAACATGGCATATTTCATCCAAGATAGGAAGGTAGATTACAAATAGAACTGTAGGAGACATGACCAAGCCTATTATTAAAACCGAGGCACAATAGGATATTAGGAACCACCAAGGTCCTCGTTTGGCTAGTTTACTGGTTATAAACCATATTGCACACCTTCTGATAAAGGATGTTTGCGATATTGCATAAGTACACATAAAGGTAAACAATAGAAATGAAAAAGTAGATCCCCCAATGGAACCTGCTAACATGCTATTGAAGTTGATTTCAGGCACAAAAGCTAAGGCAGCTAGGCACAAGAGGCTAGGCCAGTCTATGGATATTGTCAACCAGAGTAGCAGTACTCCTAGGAATATGCCCAAAACCTGCATTGCCGATTGAGACAGTCCCTCTGGCCCTGGAATGTATTTAAAAAATAATATGAATAATAAGGAAGTAAAAATCAAGATATTCCTCTTGGTGAATAAGCTATCACCCTGTGTATTTTTTTGGTTTGTCATAGATGTTTCCGCCCTTCTATTATTGTACATCAATATAGTATACCACTAATCCAAAGGATTTTGAATAAATTCTTAGGAAAACTCATTACCATATAGCCTAATTCCCCTAAAAAAGAAGGATTTGTCCTACTCAATTTCCCTTACAATACCCCTCTCATCGATTTCTATGTTAATAGAAATATCCTCCAACAAGGAAAAGATACGCTCCTTTTCAGATTCCTCGGTTACTATTTGAGTTCTAGTATTGGATTGGATTGCAGGAATAATCTCTAACTCAATAGATTCTTCTGTATCATCCCCGTAAAAATGGATATTCAAAAGTATGGTATCTATGTCCTTATTATTGAACCAGTAGTTACCTAGGCTATATACTATAGGCTTTCCGTTATAATATTCAATCCCTTGTAGGATATGGGGATGAGCACCTATAATAATATCCGCTCCTGCATCAAGGTACTCCCTACCGGTACTTAGTTGGACTTCCTCCAATTCATAGGAATACTCAGTTCCCCAATGAACATATGCAATTACATAATCTGCATTTATTTTGGCTTCTTTAATGGTTTCAACAAATAACTCAGTGTCATAGCATCTTAAAATACCTGGCGAATCCATAGTGGCTTGGGGAGTCATCTTATTCTTCTCAGCCCTTGAGGCTGCAACATATGCAATGGTCTTGCCATCAACTTCAAAATAGGCTGGTTCCATTGCCTCATCAATGTTGTGACCAGCTCCAACATAGGATATACCAGCCTCCTTCAAGGTGGCCATGGTGTCTATCAATGATTGTGGTCCATAATCGTAGGCATGGTTATTGGCCAGGCTTACTATATCCACCCCCATCTCCTTTAATATTTCAACCCTAGAGGGATGGGCCCTAAAGGTATAGGCCTTACCTTTTAAAGGGGTTCCTCCTGTACTATATGTAAATTCATTGTTTAAGCACATTATATCTGCTTCCTTCATCAGCTCTATTAATTCAGGAGATATGCAATCATATATGCCATTTTCAGCAGTATTGTAGTACTTCATAGTTGCCCAATTTTCATCAAAGTTTATGTCCCCTGCAAAGGAAAGTACAAAGTCAAAGGGGTTTAGGTCCTCTTCTATTATTTCTTCTCCTCCAGTTTGGTTAGAAGGTTCTTTATCTTCATTTAAGTCCCCATTGTCAATAGGGGCCTCAGGAGTCTCCGGACCTTCAGACCCATTTAGATATTGGCATCCTGCAATATTAAAAACCAATACGAAAGAAATCAATAATATCAGTATTTTTAGGCTTTTAGTTATAATCAGAAAGTTATCTCTCTTCATCTTGTTCTACTCCTTCCATACTTGTAATTTATCCTAGATTTGGTGCTAGTAATCTAATCTGTCATATTTAACCTGATTTAAGATAATGATATTGCTATTATATCATATGGATACGAATCATTATAGGACTATTCAAACCCATCTAAAAGGCTTAAAGGCTTAAGACAAGCAATATCTTAAGCCCTTTTTATCTATAAGATTTAATTAAATCATAATCCTTAGAAAAAGATAATCACATAATTTAACATAATTCCCAAATATGTAGTAGTCCAGCACCCTACCTTAACTTAGATGTTTTGAGTAAATCTCATTGTAAATTAGTTTACCAGCAATATTTGTACTTTCCATTAAGCTAATTGAGTCAACCTTGAAACTAATTTTGCTAATATCTTCGTTAATTCCATCTATGTCTAGGTTATCTTTTAGCTTGACCCTTCTCCCTATGGTAATATGGGGTTTATATTCTCTCTTATCTAATTTAAAACCTTTATCCAGGAGCTGCAAATGGAGCTTGTTTTGTAGGTTAATTAAGTCCTTATTATCAAGAAGGCCCAGCCAATAGATATGGCCTTCCCTACCTTTAAAATAACCTAGCCTTGATAAGGTTATGTTAAATGGGTTAGCATTTATATCCTTCATAACTGATTTAATATCCTCAAGTCTATCTTCGGATATTTCACCAAGGAACTCCAAGGTCAAGTGTAAATGCTCATCTCTTACAAATCTACCTTGCTTGGAGTGTAGTTTAAGCCTCTCCCTAATCTTACTTATATTCTTTATCACCCTGTCATCAAAGTTGATTGCAATAAATAATCTCATACTTATCACCCTCTATATTATACCCAATAAATAGAAACACTGATTCCCTTATAAAAGAATCAGTGTTTTATTAAAGAAGATTGGACTATAGTTTAAATTTGATAACCAAATCTGGATTTAAGACCCTAAAGGTAAAGGATTCAATTCCGAAGAATTTAACCTTTTCATCAGTATGGGACTCATAACCTATCGAAAAATCCTTTCCTATAGTCATAGCTAAATCATCATGATTATGTGGTAATAAATAGGCCCCATCTACAACATGACTTAAAATTATCTTACCACCAATTAATTCTTTAATCCTCTTGTCTAATGGATATGCCGTTTCTTTGGACAAGATTCTGGTATAGGCTTCTTCATTTACCACTAGGGTAAAGGGGCCTGCTTCAAAGGCCTTTCTTAATTCAATTAAGCCCTTGCTTATGGCTGCAACAATGTCAGAAGGATTATTCCCAAATGGGATTTCTTCTTTAGCATATGATTTTAAACCCTTTATGGAAGCACCCAAGCCATTATAGATGGCATTTTCTTCAAACAAAGCTAGGTCCTTCATTGCCTCTTCTAAGGGCTCATAATCTACATCCTTGGCTCCTCTTAGGATATTATCTAGCTCTCTTCTATCTAATTCGAATTCTATCCTTGCTTCTGTTAATGGCTGGACCATATAGGTTCCGTAGCTAACCTTTCCTGAACTATCTAGGCCCTCAAGCCTTCCTATAGGTAAAGTATTGAAATCCAATCCCTTTGGACCATGCACTGAAACCACTCTTCTGGCTGATAGATATGATAATATTACTTCAGTTGCCCTAGCATCTATCTCTTCCCATGCCAATTTAGATATAGGTGCCTTGTCTCTATTTAACATATGTTCCACCCCCTATTTTAAATCTCCGATATTTAAACCATTATCCTGAGCATTTTCGCCCTCTGAGCCTTCTCCTTCAGCTCCTTCTTCTATTGATGTTATATCTCCGTCTGTAAATAAGTAAGTTCTTAGCTCTTCATCCCATTTGTCCATGTTCCTTCTTAGCCATTCAATAGACATGACAGCATGCTCAATTTCCTCATCCCTATTATGCTCTAAGATCCTCCTTAATGTCTCGTCCTTTGTAGCAGCTACCCTTTGGTTATACCAGTCTACCGCTTCAATCTCTTCCTTCAGACTGTTTAATGCCCTTGATATGTCCCTGGTCTTTTCATCTAATGATTCTACTGGTTCATGATATTGTGACATTACTAATCCCCCCTGTTCTTAATGATTTCTCAATTAGTTAATTACCCTAATTCAGACAATTATAACAATTTTGTCTATACTTTTAAGATTATTACATACACTAACAAATAGGCTACCAGCCCAACTAAAAAGCTAAAGGGTATACTATATAAGGTCTTCTTGATGGTGAATCTCATACCAAAAAGCTGCTTTTAATCAAGCAGCTCTACGTATATGGTCTTGATGCCAAGAGGATACTTTTCCATGACTGACCCATCATATCCAACTTTTACTCTATCTCCAACCTTGAATTCTGTATCCTTATTCTTAGAAAGGTCTACTTCTACTAAATCACCTGAACGCCTGATGTTTTCTCCTTCATCTACTGTGACGATTGCTTGGCTTCCATTGATTTCTTTTATTGTTCCTTTAAACTCATCTTTTGCCTTATTACCACAGGCGATGAGTATAAGAATAGATAGGATAATTAACAGTGAAAGATATAATTTCTTCATAATTTCAACTCCTATTATGTATTGTCCATGTTTACTAATCTTCTATTAGTATAATATTACTAACTTATTATAATATACCCTTGCCACAGGATGTTAAACCCAAAAGCCTTCTTTAATCCATAAGTTAGGCAGTTTTACTAACTAGGGCAGAAGCTAATTCTTCGAAGTATTTACTCAAATGAGGCGGACTCCATTCAGGACTTCTACACATAAATACATAATCAAACTCCATATTAAATATGGATTCAATCTCTGTAGTATGATTGAAAGGAAATTCACCTTCTAGACAAGTGGTTTGAGAATCCTCCCTCCTTATCCATAAAACTTTTGTATCTGGTCTTTTCTCCATTAGTCTTCTTAACCAATTACCACAATTCAGTGGATTATCCCCTGTATAAAAGTGATAATAATCATGGTGAAAATCAATATTAACCAATTGGATTTTTTCATTCCAAGGTATAGAGACTAAGACCTTTTTTATATCCTTATGAGAATCAGATTTGCAAAATTTATCCTTACTTACATCAAATAAGCTGATAAACATCTTAAGCTTATAATAATCATCTATCAGCCCTACTTCTCTTAGTCTAGGATATCTTAAATACCTCTCCTTCCACATGAACCTAAGCTTGTCCCTTGGTATTTCATCACTGCCCCTTGGAAAATATGTATCTCTGTCCTTTGAGGTTGCATCGATAAAATAGTCAAAATCTATACTAAGTACCTTAACCATATCATCGCCTCCTAAGCAAATATACATATTGTATGGGAATAAATGTTCAAAAAGGAAGTTTATAGGACTTACTTTTTGGCATTATTCTCGATTATCTTTACTATCAATTGAGAAGCTTTTTTCATAGATTCTAAGGGAATGAATTCAAATCTCCCATGATAATTATATCCACCAGTAAATAGGTTTGGACATGGTAGCCCCATATAGGAAAGCCGAGCCCCATCTGTCCCTCCCCTAATAGGACGAATAAGTGGTTCTATTCCTATTTCCATCATTGATTCTTTAGCTAACTCAATAATTTCCATATGGGGTTCTATTTTTTCTTTCATATTATAGTAACTATCCTTGATTTCAATTGTGATGATTTCACCATATTTTTGGTTTAGGAAGTCTACCACATTCCTTATATAATCTTTCTTTGCTTCAAACTTAGCCCTGGAATGATCCCTAATTATATAATTCATTTCACTGGAATCTACAGTCCCTGTAAATCTAGTCAATAGATAGAAACCTTCATAGCCTTCTGTATACTCTGGCTTTTCATTCCTAGGAAGCATAGCCTCTATATCCATGGCAACAAGTTGTGAGTTAATCATTATATTTTTAGCTGTGCCTGGGTGTACATTCTTGCCCTGGATTTGTATTTTAACACTTGCAGCATTAAAGTTTTCATATTCTAACTCACCCAAGGGCCCACCGTCTAAGGTGTAGGCAAAGTCTGCACCAAAACCTTCAACATCAAATAAGTCTGCCCCTCTACCTATCTCCTCATCAGGTGTAAAGGCAATTCTTATATCTCCATGTTTTATTTCCGGATGCTGAATTAAGTATTCCATAGCATCTATTATTTCTGCAATACCAGCCTTGTCATCAGCACCCAAGAGGGTTGTTCCATCTGTTACCATGAGTTCTTTCCCAACCAAATCCTTTAGAAAAGGAAACTCTTCTACTGTCATGGTATACTGGTCATTTAGCTTTATATCTCCACCCTGGTATTTTATTATCTGTGGGTTTGTACATTTACCATCTAGGTCAGGGCTAGTATCCAGGTGGGCAATAAATCCTATTGTAGGAACCTTCCTTTCCATATTAGATTCAAGACTTGCATATACATATCCACTTTCATCCTGCCTAGCATCAGTAAGGCCTATTTCCTTTAACTCTTCCACCAGGAGGGCACCTAACTCTAATTGGCCTGGGGTACTGGGACAGGTCTTGCTAGTTTCGTCTGATCTTGTACCAACAGCTATATACCTTTTAAACCTTTCAACAATCTTTTCCACTTAATCATCCTTTCACACTTTATGTCAAATCTACAAAACTACCTACAAGACTATTATAGCAAAAATCCATAACTAATTATGTCTTAGAAAAGAAAACCTTTATGCCTTACTTTTCTTATCCCTTATAAGCCCGTGATATCTTTCTTCAATTGATGAAATATTGCAAATATTTCTGTTGAGATTATTATATAAGCTAAACTTTTCTCTGTCAAAAGTTTCTTGCATAGATTATGTCAATTCTACTTGACCAAAAGTAAAAAAAATAGTATTATGTATAAGGATGAAAAATTCATGGGGATATAGTTCAGCTGGGAGAACGCTTGACTGGCAGTCAAGAGGTCAGGGGTTCAAGTCCCCTTATCTCCACCAAACAAAACCTTGTAATCTCAACGATTACAAGGTTTTATCTTTTCTAGCAATTCCTTTATATTATTATAGACTAATACCTGAAGTTAACTATTATATATTCCCATCAGCTGTGAGCTCTTTTTCTATCATGTTTTTGCTCATATGCTTTGCCCGATATAATAATTTATCAGCCTTTTTTAATAGGCTTGTCAAGTCATTATTTCCAGCCTCTATGACACCACCACTAATAGTAACCTTTAAGTCACCTTCCCATTCTAACTCTTGGATCATCCTGCGAATACGTTCCATCATGGCATATCCTTCGCTACCAGTGGTGTTTCTTAGAATGATTAAAAACTCATCGCCTCCATAGCGCCCCACTATATCTGATTGCCTTAGGTTGCTTTTTATGGTACTAACTACCCTTTTCAGTACATAATCACCATATAGGTGACCGTAGCTATCATTGATCATCTTAAAGTTATCAATATCAACCATGGCCACTGTTAACTCTTTCTGCTGTAGGTCGGAAGATTCCATTTCATCCTTTAAACAAGATGTGATAAACCTCCGATTAAAAGCCCCTGTTAAGTAATCAGTTATGGATAGCTCTTCTAACTTCTGCTTCTCTTCATTCAGGAGCTTGTTAAGTTTTTCTTCTTTTTCCTTTGCCCTCATAAACTCAGCATTACTTTTTTCCAACATCCTGTTCTTGGCTTCTATCACCTTGTTCTTTTCCTCAAGTCTTGCCAGGTATAATTTTGATTTTCTGAGCTCCTCCATGTAGCTATCTATTAGGACTGCAATCAAAACCGCAATAGATAATAAGCAAATAAACAACCCGAAGGATATATCTATGTATCGTTCTAATGGTGATCCATATTCGAATACCAAGTCAGGTATCTTATACTCAATAATCATTAAGGTCCCTACGAATAGGGTGAAAAGAAAAAGGACTATCTTTCTCTTCAATCCAACAAGTAATAGGGTTATTATCCCAGCGTTAACAATAATATAATAGGGAATGCTAGTGTAGGTCCCCCCAGCAAATAGCCACATGATTGGGAAAAAACAAAGCTCAAAAATACTACAACTATTAATGACAAGACTTCATAGTTTCTAGTTTTTCTAAATGCTACATATAAGCCTACAGTAATTATGCCACAAAGTGCAGTCAATACGGTTGGTAGTAGTCCTAAACCCAGAAGCCAATTAATCAAACTGCAAGAAAATGACATGCATATACCAACTAGGAAAACTGCATTAAAAATACGGTGCCTTAAGGAGATATTCCCTTCCTTCATTTGTAACCCTCCAATAAATCACCTATCGGTTCACAGTATTATCTTTATTCAAAGAATTAAATTTATGGTTTACCTCGTGGAGTACGTCATATTATGCACTATCAAATCCTTTTAATAAGTAAGATTGGTTCTAATAATTCCTAACCATATTAAACTTGTCTGAATTTTCATATTACATTATATACTTATTTGAAACAAATTTCCATAGTACTTGGTAGATGATTTGATAAATTTTCTTAGAGTTATTTCCTTACCTCTTCCGCAAAATTAAAGTTTGCTATTAGATCTCTAATATATGAGGTTCCTGTAAAAGGCCTCAATTTTTTCTTTCATCAAGCTATTGCTAGGATAAACAAAGTATAAGGGTCTGGTAATGGAATAATCCCTTATGCTTAGATAGCATAATTCTCCCCTCTCAACTTCCTGTCTTGCTACCTCTTCATACATAAATGAAATTGCATCAGTATTCTTGAGAACACTTTTCAAAGTCCCAAAACTACTGAACTCATAAATCTTAGAGTAGGATAGGATAGAATCATTATTCTCATATAGGTAATTCTTAAAAATCTCTCTAGTTCCTGACCCCTTCTCTCTTAAAATCAAGGGGTACTTATGGGTTTCCGAAAGGCTTACCTCTTTACCTTCTAAGGGATGCCCCTTCCTGGCTACTGGAATAAATCTAGTGTTACAAAATTCTCTATAATGAAAAAGTGATTTATCAAATATCCCCTCAATAAATGCACAATAGAGTTCATTATTCAATAGCATTTCTATTATGGTCTCTGTATTTCTTACTGTAACAGAGATTAACCCATCATGATGGTTCAGATATGCACTTAGATAATTCGGCAAATAATAATCGGCTATAGAAAGAGTAGCTCCTATCTTGATTGGTGTAGCCACCTTCTTCATTTGATAGATCAGTTGCTCTTCATTTGCTTTTTGAAAATTAGCATAGTTATAAAGTAGCTTTCCTTGCTCAGTTAATTCAACTGATTTCCCATCAATTTTAATCAAGCTACAGTCGTAGTATTCCTCCAGTTTTTTTATATGCTGGGATACTGCCGGCTGAGTTAGGTTTAACTCAGCTGCTGCCCTAGTATAATTCTTAAATTGGGCAACCTTTAAAAAAGTTAGTATTTTAATATCTAGCATAATTACTCCCCCATCAAGTATTCTTACTTATTAGTATAACATATACTTATTGATTATAAGTAATCATAATTGGATTTTATGGTTCTTTTGATATAGAATTATACATGACACAAAGGAGGGTTCTTATGAAAAAAGTATTATCATATTTTCCAGGTTTCATTATGGCTATTTTTGTAGCCTTCTTAGCACGATATATAGAGTCATTATTACCACTACCTTTTATTGGTGCTTCAGTTATTGCATTATTTATTGGAATAGGTCTCAACTATATCAAAAAACCTAGTCCAATGATTGAGGTAGGTTTGCAATTTACTTCTAAGAGGGTATTAAAGTTCTCTATTGTTTTGCTGGGTGCATCATTAAGTATTGGTACAATTCTAAATGTTGGTCGTTTATCATTGACGGTGATGTTTTTTACTCTTCTCACATGTTTTGGTGGGGGACATTTTGTTGGTAAGTGGCTTGGATTAGATTGGAAACTTTCCAATATGATTTCTGCTGGTACAGGTATTTGTGGAGGATCTGCCATAGCAGCTATGGCTCCAGTTATAGATGCAGAAGATAAAGATGTGGCTTATGCAATGTCTGCTACCTTTATATTTGATATGGCAATGATAATATTATTCCCTATAATGGGTAGAGCATTAGGATTAAGTGATATGGCCTATGGATTATGGACAGGTACAGCTGTTAATGATACTTCTAGTGTAGTTGCTGCAGGGTATGCATTTAGTGAAGCTGCAGGGGATTTTGCTACCATGGTAAAATTAACCCGTACATTGTCTATTATACCTACAGTGCTGGTCTTTTCAGTTATTAATGCCAAGCTAAATAGCCAGAAAGCAAATGTAAACTCATCAAACCAAGAAAAAGTTAAGATTACATCCTTGTTTCCATGGTTTATATTAGCCTTTGTTGGCATGGCTATAATTAATAGTTTGGGAGTAATACCTGCTACAGTTTCAAGTACCATGAAGTCCGTGAGTAGATTTTTAATGGTTGCAGCATTGGCAGCAATTGGTATGAATACAGATTTTCGTGAAATGAAAAAGTCTGGTATAAACCCAATGATCCACGGCTTTATTATATCAGCTCTTGTTGTTATAGTAGCCCTAGCCGTAGAATATGCTATGGGAATAATCTAATTATATATGATAAATAAACAGTAGGTCCTAGATAGGGCCTACTGTTTTCTCATTACAACAATCCTATATAAGGGTTATGAGCAAGAAATTCATCTTTGACTAAAGTTTCAATATTTATTACTAGCTATGGCCTATCTATTTCCACCCAAGTTTAGTAGCTACTATCCCCTATAGATTTATCAAAATACGTAAATCATAAGACTTGGTCTTGGATAGATTATCATTTATGGTTGTAAGTTGGACAAAATTTGCTATAAATATGGAAATATATTGAATTTTCCAAACAAATAATATAGAATTTATGTAACTAATAATCTTAAGGAGGGTTTAAATGTCAATACAATGGACTCCTAACTTGTCAGTAGGTGTAGAACATATTGATGATCAACACAAGGTTTGGTTCGAAAAGGCTAATGGACTATTTGAAGCTGGAAAAGAGAGAAAGGCTAAGGAATATATCAATACTATGATTGATTTCCTAGATGAGTATACCAAACAGCATTTTAAAGACGAAGAAGCCTATATGGAAGAAATAGCTTATCCCGAGCTTGAGGCTCAGAAGAGGGCACATGCAAGCTTTATCAAGGACCTTACAAAATTAAAAAATGATTATAACGAATCCGGTGGAAATATTTTAGTTATTATTAATGCTAATAAAATGGTTATAGACTGGCTTACTAATCACATAAAGAATATGGACAAAAAAATAGGTGAATATGTAAAAACCCTAGACTAGTATATATTAAAACTGCCACCCTATGAGGTGGCAGTTTTAATATGCTTAAGAGCCTTCAACCATATCACGATTTTTGTATCCGATATATCCCATAACAATCATCCCTATACTAATAGCTGTAATTGTAAAGAATATTGTCCCGTCGAAGTTTTCCATGGGCATACGGGGTATCCAGCTTTTTATGGCAGTCTTTATAAACCAATTTGGTAAATCAAGAATCCCAGAAAAATAGTTTAGTACAAATGAATAGGTGAGATAAACATATACAGTTTTCCCTAGCCCTGGTAACCAACCTAAGGCCAAGGCAGCAAGGCCAATAAAGAATAGTATTGCAGGTAAGAAATTCAGACCAGCTGCAAAAAAGTCCAAAATCTCCATCCTAGAGCTATCTGACATTACGGATATGGCTGTCCCTCCAAGGCCAATCGCTACAGCAAAGATTCCTAATAAACCACTAAGAACTGCTAAACCTATATTTACCCAATAGAATTGACCACGTGTTACTTTTGTCGCATGAAGCTGACTGATATAGAGTCTACTTTCAACATTATAAAGCTTATTTACAATAATGATTGGTAGAATACATACCAAGCCCATCATCACCATCATTATAGTGCTAGTGAAGGATTCCTCTATGGAAAATCCTGCAAAGTTAAACATTTGTTGCACTATCTCGCTACTATTTAGGAAGGTTTCCATATCACCATAAATAGACCCATAGGTTACACTTAATACTAGATATCCAACCAACCATGCAATAATTACTCCCCTATTAATTCTTATGAATAAACCCGGAATCGATAATAATGATTGCTTTGCATGGGCCCTACCTTCCCTCTCAGGTAAGTAGCCTGCCCCCATATCACGATTACCTTCTAGGGCAAAGGCAAGGACAACCAAAACTATAGATAAAATAAAGGCAAATAAAAGAGGTAGCCAATTGTCCTCAGTAAAAGGATAGGTCAAATAAGTCCAACTTAAAGGATTTATCATGGATAACTTTATATTTGAAACATCAGTAGCTGCCCGAATAATATATAAGAGACCTATAATACCAAGGGTAGAACCAGTTGCGCTAGATGAAGAAGACATGATTTGTGACATCACTAAGGCAAGAGCTCCTCCAAGTATACCTGCCATCCCAATAGATGCCCCAAATAAAAATGCTCCCTCTAGGCTGATGGTTTCTGCATTGAAACTATACATAAGTCCACCAATAAAAATAGTGATTAAGATATTTATTATGGATATCTCCTTCAATGCTGCTAGGGAGTTTGCCTGACGCCCTATATGAAATGAGCGTACTAATTCTAAAATACCCAGGTCTTCTTCCTTGCGAGTGTGGCCAACTATATGCAAGGCGGACATAATCATGGAAAACAAACCGCAGAATAAAAGCATTGTATGAGAATACATGGCTCCTAGAGTATAATCTGTCGCTGTATCAATAGGTGTAGGTCCAATTATTGAAGTCATGGCAGGATTTTGTAAGGTTTGATACATACCTATTAAGGCCTTATTATCTTTAGTAATTTCTATAAAGGCAGGAACATAACCTGCAGAGAATATTCCAATTCCTAATACCCATATCAGTATCTTCTTCCAATCACGCTTAAAATACTGAAACAACAAGGTATCCCATCGCATAAATATCTCTTTCATCTTTCTCACCCCTATCTTAAGTGATTATTCTTCATAATACCGCATAAACAAGTCTTCCAAAGTTGGAGGCACTGCTTCAAACTGTTTAACTCCTAATTTAGTTGCTTCTTGTAGAATTGTATTAATGTATTTATTGTCTACTGAGAATCTAGCCTCATTACCTTCTTGTATAAAATCGTGTACTCCCTTTAAAGAAGCAATCTTATTAACATCTTCTTCTGTTGCTAAAGTTACAGTGGTTCGAGTCAAATGTCGCAGTTCATCCAGGGTACCAGTTTCTACAATTTCTCCCTGACGAATAATTACAACCTTATCTGCTAGCCTTTCAACCTCGCTTAAAATGTGAGATGATAAAAGCACTGACTTCCCTTCCTTTTTTAGGTTTGCAACCTCATCTTGAAAGACATATTCCATGAGAGGGTCAAGACCAGAAGTAGGCTCATCGAAGATGTATAAATCTGAATTAACAGATAGGGCTGCGATTAAGCCTACTTTTTGCCTATTACCTTTTGAATAAGTTTTGGCCTTCTTCTTTGGATCTAATTCAAAACGCTCTATTAAATAATCCCTTTTCTTCTTATCTCTCCCACCGTGAAGTTTAAGGAATAGATCTATTATTCCACCACCGGTCAGGTTCTTCCAAAGAACAACCTCTCCAGGTACATAGGAAATTCGCTTATGAATTGCTAAACTTTCCTTCCAGACATCTTTGCCAAATATCTTGGCTTCTCCACCACTTCTTTGGAGTATTCCTAAAAGTATTCGGATGGTTGTAGATTTACCAGCTCCATTTGGTCCAATAAAACCCACAACTTGTTCCTCGTCTACTGTAAAAGTAACATCTTTTAAAGCTTGGAACTTGCCGAAATTCTTTTGAACACCTTGAAGTTTTACAATCTCAGTCATATCCATATACACTCCTTTACAAGATTTTATCAAGTACTTAAACCATTACAGTACTAATTATTCAAATCAAATAATACCCGCTATAATTTTGAACTAATTTGTGTTCATTAGTTCTAATATTAGCATTTTTTATAATCTTTGTCAATAAAATAATCTAACTAGGTCTTGATAGTTCATATTTTTTCGTATATAATAAGATAAAACTATGAAAAAGAAAGTAGGTTTAACCTTGAACGGATTCGAAAGAAGGACTCAGGAGAATAAAAAAAGGGTTCTGAAGGCAGCCTTTGAATTGATGAATGTTAGTGAAGATGGTAATGTAACCGTTGATGAGATAGCCAAACATTCAAAAGTTGGCAAGACGACTATTTTCAACTATTTCGGTAGCAAGGACAATCTTGTCCGTGAGGTCTATAAGTTCTTTCTGAGCGAAGCATTTAGTACAGCTAAAGAAATACTGGATGAGAATAAATCCTTTGAAGATACCTTGACTGAGCTGACTCAAAATAAGATTAGAAACTTGAGTAAAATAAACGACACCTTTTATAAGAGGAT
Source organism: Tissierellia bacterium (assembly GCA_012518035.1). Classification (GTDB taxonomy): domain Bacteria; phylum Bacillota; class Clostridia; order Tissierellales; family Tissierellaceae; genus JAAYTL01. The sequence goes on from JAAYTL010000057.1 coordinate 26,349, forward strand.
GATGGAGTACATCACTGAAAAAGGGGATGATGGTTTATCCCTGATGATGAGGACATATGCTCAGGATAATTACTCTATAATGTTAGACTTCTTCCATAGGGGAAGGAAAGAAGGAAAAATAGATTTAAAGTACTCTGATGAATTTTTACTCCTATTCTTTCATGCCCTAGTAGAAGGTTTGTCTCACCCAGACATATACGAGAAGGCTATTAATTATATAGAGGAATGGTCAGAGGTAGTAATAAAGGGGATAGCACCCAATAAATAGGCGTAATAATTATAACCGGTATGAGCACTCATACCGGTTATATCATTATTTAAAACAATACTTGAATGCACTAGACCTATTAAGCAAACAAGTGCCATAATGTCAATGATATAGGTGGCAATATACATAAAATTTATCCTCCGTACAAATCATTATGATTTTTTCATTTATATAATTCTTACTGCAAGCTTCTATTTTAGCCTCCCTTTCAAGTAGTTAAATATATATTATCAACTACCTTTTAATAAGCTTCTCTTTATATAAAGTAAGTATATTATACACCCGTTGGAGGAAGTTTTGATACAAAAATTTAAATAAAAACTGATATGAGATATCCATACCAGTTTTTATGATTATGTTATATACTGTTTATCTATTCCAACCATGGGTCCTCATCATACCGCGTCTCATACCCTTTCTATAACCGTGGCAGCCACCTGGCATGAACCCATTTTCATCATGGAAGTCTTCCATATAATCAAAGTGTTCATTCCAAGTCCTAGCTTGATCTTCATTGATTATACCATCATCTAGAGCTTCATCAATTCGTTTTCTTTTCCAATCTATCTTTTCTTGGTGCCAATCTTCCCTTACTTCTACATTTAAACCTGGCCTAGTATCCTGCTCATTTGCATAAGAGAAGCTTATGGATAATACTAAGACCAATAATAGGGATAAAATAAGTATTATTTTCTTCATCTAATCATCTCCTTAAATTATTCTAAACTAATTATAGATATAGATTATGAAGATATTATGAAGAATAATTCTTTCTCCATCTTATTTTCACAATTGCTGTCTATAATATGGATAAGTAAGGTATATATTATTTGAGGGGGCATAGGGAACATGATCAACATATTAGTTGTAGAAGATGAAAAAAATATACGTGACGTTATCAAGGCCTATTTAAGTAAAGAAGGCTATAAGGTCTTTACTGCTCAAGATGGTGAACGGGCATTAGAGGTCTTTGAGGACCAAGACATACATTTGGTAATACTAGACCTAATGCTTCCTAAATTATCTGGAGAAGAAGTCTGCACCTACCTACGGGCTAAATCAGATGTACCAATTATAATGCTGACTGCTAAGGTGGATGAAGACGCTAAGATTGAAGGACTAGCTATAGGGGCAGACGATTATGTTACTAAACCATTTAGTCCTAGGGTTTTAGTTAGTAGGGTTAAGGCCTTGCTGAGAAGGAGCTACAGGGATTCCAATCCCCTGGCTGAGAAGTTCATATTCAATAATGGAGACCTGGTAGTGGATGCAGATAAAATGCTAGTAATGAAAAATGGTCAAAATGTAGATATGACTGCTAGTGAATTTAAGGTATTAATGGTGCTTTTATCAAACCCTGGACAAGTTTTTTCCAGAGAGCAATTAATTCAATCTGCATTTGGGCATGATTATGATGGATTTGATAGAACCATAGATACCTATATTAAAAATATAAGACGGAAGATAGAAGAGAATCCTAAAAGGCCAAAATATATCTTAACTATTTATGGTATTGGATATAAATATGGAGGTAGTAAATGACCTTATCCAAGAAATTAATGATTTATTTTATAATTACTATAACGATTTCAATATTAGTTACAAGTTTCATGTCTAATTCAATGATTAATAAAAGATTTGATTCTTATTTAATTGAAGAACAGAATGTAAAATTTGAAAGAGTTAGAGATGAAATTAATGATCTATTAATCGAAAAGGGCTCCTCTATATCAGCTGAGGATATATCAAGCTTGGCCTCTTCTGAAGGTATTTATATATCCGTCCTTGATACAAATAATAATCTACTATGTCATTCTAATAATAGAGATTTGCTTCATAGAGGTATGAGGGGTGGAATGATGAGACACCATACGAGAATGCACTCAAGTGGTAACTATGTTGAAAGGACCTACGAGTTATCAGAAGGAAACAAGGTTATTGGTAATTTGCTTATTGGATATATAGATAACTCTCATTTGACAGAATCTGCCCTCATTTTTAAGGACACCCTTTCAACAGCTTTTATAGTGTCTGGAATTATTGCTATTATATTCGGTATTTTCGCTTCTATATTTCTTTCTAAAGGCTTAACTAGACCATTGGCCCATATAGCAAGTACAGCCAATAGAATACGCATTGGACAATTAAAATCACGTTCTAAGGTGGAAACAAATACTATTGAGGTAAAGGAGCTGTCAGACTCCATAAACTTTCTTGCTGAGACTTTGGAAAGACAGGATGATTTAAGGAGGAAATATGCATCTGATATTGAACATGAGTTACGTACACCTTTAACTACAATAAAGTCCTATGTTGAAGCCATTATTGATGATGTGTGGGAACCTAGTGATGATAATCTTTCTATCCTTATGGAAGAGATAAATAGATTAACCAAACTAGTGGAAGACCTCAGGTATACTTTTGAATCCAAAGATACTAATCAAGTCTTGAACAAAAGAAATTTTAATCTTTCTCAGGAGTTGGAGAATATTATTTCCACCTTCAAGCCTATATACAAGTCCAAGAATTATTACTTGGAATTAGCAGTAGAAAAAGACATTGAAATTGTTATGGACAGGGATAAATTAAAACAAATTATGTTCAATCTGCTTTCAAATTCCATGAGATACTTAAGAAGAGATGGAACAGTTATTGTGGGCTTAAGTAAAGAAAAACATCATATAAAAATAACTGTAGAAGATAATGGTATAGGAATCAAGGATGAGGATATACCCTATATCTTTGAAAGATTTTATAGGGTTGATAGTTCTAGGAATAAGGAGACTGGCGGAACAGGTCTTGGCCTATCTATAGTAAGGAATCTAGTAGAAGCCCATGGGGGAGTTATTTATGTGGAAAGTGAAATTGGTAAAGGCACTAAGTTTACACTCCTATTCCCTTTAGATAATCTAGATAACCATTTAAAATAAATACATTATCTCAGCTGCAGAATACTATATTATGGAAATAGTTTAAAAGGGGTGTGAAGAATGAACCACTATGATAATTATAGTAACTGTAGACAGGCACACAACCACGAGATTATAGGAAGTACTAGAATGGCTGAAAGAGGTGAAGATCGGCATAACCACCGGTTCGCAGCTGTATCAGGAAGGGCTATTCCAGTACCAGATAGAAACCACGTTCACGAGTTATTTACTAATACAGACTTTTTCTTGGATCACTATCATCAAATCGAGGGAACATCGGGGCCTGGTATTCCAGTAGGAGAAGGCAAACATATTCATTTTGTATCTGCAAGAACTTCCGTTGATGATAGGCATAGTCATACTTTTGTATTTGCTTCATTAATAGAAGATCCTTCAGCATAATATAAAAAAATTATCCCTAAAAAATATGTATTGGGATAGGTTTTCTATTGGTTTTGACACTTGTGTTCTCCGGCTTTAATGGTCAATCTATAAAATGTAAAGGGTAAGATAAATCATCTTACCCTTTTATAATCTTTATGTAAAAACCTCGATCTCTAGGTCCGTCAAATTCGCAAAAATAAATCCCTTGCCAGGTACCCAATAATGGTTTTCCATCCTGGATTATGACAGCACAGGAAGAACCCATGAGAGAAGCCTTAATATGGGCATGAGAATTTCCTTCAAAGTGAAGGTAGTCCCCGTATACATGATAAGTTTTGTCCAAAGCAGTGATCATGTCTCTGACAACATCTGGGTCAGCATTCTCGTTTATTGTAATACCAGCTGTTGTATGGGGTACATGTATGATTGCGATACCATCCTCTACTTTGCTTTTTTTGATTTCTTCTATAACCTTCCTGGTTATGTCTATAAACTGCTGTGGCTTTGTTGTCTTAATCCTATGATACATAAAGAAATCCTCCTCTCTCAGATTCATCAGTTAAAATAATCTAGCTCACTACTAATCCCCCTACTTTTTCTTTGCAATATAGAATACATAGCTGTAATAATCCTTAAAACGATTATACATGTCTGCTTCGATTTTAACCTCCTCGATAAAATCTATTACATTATCTGTATGATTATATTTGTAAAGAAAGGCATCCGCATATTTGCTCCCTGGTCCCTGACGTTCCTTATCCTTGTGATACTCTATGATTAAATCTAACAAGTCCATTTCCTTCTCCTCACCTATAATACTGGATAGTCTAGTCATTATAATTGGCGGGAAAATTCCCCAATTATCAATCTATCAAGTTTAAGAGTTCCTCTACATCTTTCTTGATTAAGGGAGACATGCTTTCCTTATGTCTTGAAAAGTCAATTGCTCCTAGCTCGGCCTTTATTGCTTCCCTCAATTCTGACCTGTATAATACAACTTCATGCAAAGCTGCAAGGCACTGCCTTACCACTATTGGTTTATCATCATGCAACAAGGCAAGCATGGTTGGGAGTGCTTTTTGTAGTTTCCCGCCTTCATCCCATCTCGCTTGGGCGCAACATAAAACAAATCCCCTTGTCCTTACATATGAGCTTTTTGTATTCAATAGCCCCAAAATTTCATCAAAAGTATTCATCTGATGCAGCCGATCTTGCTCTAACCTCCTTAAACAAAGCATATGCTTTTTTATCATCTTTGTCTTGTATGGCTTTTACTACATTGTTCATATAATTTCCCCATCTCCTTATTATACACATATGTAATAAAGCTTTTTCAACATAATTCCCATGCTAAATCAATAAAACTATGATATTAATCATCTGGATATATCAAAACACGATTTAGCTTAATTCAATTATATATGTAAATGTCTTAGTTTTCCATATACTTTGCTATTAGCTAGAATAAGAAAGTCCAGTTAGAATTATAAATTTTGCATTCCAACTGACAGCTATGAAAGCGTCAAAAATTGATTATATCTATTATCAAGTTTATGTGAGGAATATTCTTCAATAACAAAAGATATAGTCACACATCAACTATATCTTTAGAATTCTTATCTTTGAGAGATTAATTTGTGGGTATATGTATTATATTATAATATGGGAGTTGCATTTTATGGATAGGTTAATTCTATTTTTATTTATACTATTTTTTATTGGTTTCTTTTATAGTTTTATTGTTCAAAGATTCACTAAATCAAGAATAATAATGCTAATACCTACCATCCTGGGAATTATATTGATCATATATAATTCAACTACTTCTAATCCAAGTGAGTCATCAGGGCTTGAAGCTTTGAATATCTTTATTAAAGAATTGATTATCACTACTATTATTATTGGAAATATATCAGGACTTATATTTTTTATTCTACACAGAAAATAAATTTATAGTGCCACAAGTGGATGCCCCAGATGTATATGTGCTATTCTGGTTAACTTATTCTTTATGCTGATAGATTGATGGTATTGTTAGAACAACATCATTATAAATCTTAAATCCCATTTTTTCATAGAAACCTGCAATATGCTTTTCTGTTTGAACCAGCCATTCGGAATCAGGAAAATATGTAATGCACCTTCTCACCAGTTCTTTCCCATTCCCTTGTTTTGGTACCCAGGATCAACTACGAGATCATAAATTACTGAACGGATTGCTTTATCGCTCAATACTCTTATAGCTCCTACCAGACGTTTACCATCCCATGCAGAGATCACCAAAGTTGAGTTAATAAAAGGAGTATTGAAATTTTTTAACATATCTGAATCCGGGGAACTTTCCGGACCCGTCCACCCTGCTAAGTAAAACAGGCGGTATAATTGGTCCACGGGCAAATCTTTTTTTGATTCGTTATATGTAATCATAACTGACCTCCGATGATAACAAAGTCCGCTGGTTTCCTATAATAAAGTCCTACTTTTTCACCATCCTCAAGCCTTGATTGCTTATTCAAAAATTATTATTAAATCCTGACTATTCCCTTCTTTTTTCATTTCCAGTTCGCAAATTCAGCAAAATCCAAGTCAAAACTATTTTAATTTAGGACACGTTCCTTGTGAGAAGAGTTACCACTTAGCCGTAGCTTGTTGGCAATCACAAATTACTTAGATACGTTTAATCATGTTTAAACTTAGGCCATTGATTGTAACCTATACTTGGATTGTTTGATTTGTAGTACTTTATATATTCAATTTCTTTGCGATTAACTTCTTCGTCCGTAGCAGTTTCTGATTCCCATAATATTTCCTTCCTAATTGTAAAATCTCTTCTTTCTTCTCTTGTAAAATCATTCGCAATTAATTTGCTGTTTGCACTACCAAAATAATTAATACTGTCAGTTAAATCCTTTCCAATATAAATCTTCCCGTTTGGATAAGTAATTTTATAAATTACCTTCATAACTGATTTAAGCCCCCTATTTCAAAACAGATAAACTGGAAAGGCAACCCTTTTTTAGACAAAATTACTCCGAACAAGAATATACCTTCTAAATACTGCCTAAGCTGCTAATTTAAAGCTATCTTTATTTCTATATTCAATTGGTGATATGTATCCTAAGGATCCATGAATC
>JAAYTL010000058.1 GCA_012518035.1 Tissierellia bacterium
GAATAAGGGCTTAAAAGTTGTAAGATTACACACAGGAGACCCAACTATATATGGAGCCATAAGAGAGCAAATGGACCTATTAGACGAAAAGGGTATATCATATGAGGTGATTCCAGGAGTAAGCTCCTTTACAGCAGCTTGTGCATCTATAAAAAAAGAATTTACCTTACCAAATGTAAGTCAAACAGTAATCCTTACAAGGATAGAAGGAAGAACCCCTGTACCTGAAGGAGAGGACCTAGAAGATTTAGCAAGTCACAGAGCTTCCATGGCTATATTCTTATCAGTTCAGGAGATAGATAGAGTGGTGGAAAAATTAGCCAAAGGCTATGGCAGCTATGATATACCAGTAGCGGTAGTATATAAGGCAACTTGGGAAGATCAAGATATGGTATTTGGAACTTTAAGAGATATAGCTGAAAAAGTGAAGAGCAAAGGCATTAAAAAGATGGGCCAAATATTAGTTGGAAACTTCATAGAAGGAGCATATGAAAGATCTAAGCTTTATGATCCGGCTTTTACCCATGAATTTAGAGAGGCAATAAAATGAAGTTAGCCTGTCTTTCCTTTACAGATAAAGGGAGATTGCTAGGGGAAAGACTTCTAGCCCTAGATAGTGATACTTATAAGATGGAGCATATCTCCAACTCACAAATTCAAGGTGGCATAAAGGGATTCTTAGAATCATCATGGAGTAAATATGATGGATTCATATTTATTTCAGCCACTGGTATTGCTGTTAGGATGTGCCAACCATATATAAAGTCTAAAGATATAGATCCAGCAATAGTGGTCATAGATGATGAGGGTAAGTTTTCTATATCACTCTTATCAGGACATCTAGGAGGGGCCAATGGGATAGCAAAATCCATAGGAGATTACCTTGAAGCTACTACAGTTATTACAACAGCATCAGATAATAGAGGTATAGAATCAATAGATATGTTCGCAAAGGAAAATGATTATTATATTGAGGATTTATCCACCGTAACTAGGATAGTTTCAATGATGGTCAACAATAAAAGAGTAGGTATCTATACTGAAGATGGAAATTTAATAAATTATCCAAATCTAATAAAGGTGGATGACTTAAATAATATTGCTCCATCAGTAGAAGGAATCATAATAGTAACATCAAGGGAGGATATAGGTCCCATAGATATTCCACATACGATCCTAAGGCCTAAGAACATAAATATAGGTATAGGATGTAGAAAGGGAAAAGAAGTGGAGATTGTTTTAGGAGCTATAGAATTAGCTTTAAATAATAGCAATCTTTCAAATAAGAGTATTAGAGCCATGGGAACAGTTGAAATAAAAAAAGATGAGGCCGGTATAATCAAAGCGGCAGAACACTACAATTGCCCCTTAGAGATATTTACAATAGAAGATATTTTACCACTGGAGGATATGTTTCAAAAATCCCAGTTTGTTAAGGATACCATAGGAGTGTATTCAGTATCAGAACCCTGCGCATATCTCTTAGGTGGCAAACCAATATTAGGGAAGTTTATACACAAAGGCGTTACTATATCAATAAACAAATAATGGAGGGAAATATGGCAAAATTATATGTAGTAGGAATTGGACCAGGTGGTCGTGAACATATGACTTATAAAGCAGTTGAAGTAATAAAGAAATCTCAAGTAATAGTGGGCTATACCCCATATATAGATTATCTAGGTGATTTAGCAGATGGTAAAGAGCTTATCTCTACTGGTATGAGGGGAGAAGTTGAAAGATGCAAGGC
>JAAYTL010000059.1 GCA_012518035.1 Tissierellia bacterium
AGACGGTGGCTTTGAAGAGTCAGCCCACCATTCATCCTATGGTTCCCTGGACATAGTAGCCATAATGAAAGCCTTGCACAAGAATAAGTTTGACGGATATTTAAGGCCAGACCATGGTAGGATGATTTGGGGAGAGACAGGAAGACCAGGATACGGCTTATATGACAGGGCTCTGGGAGCAATGTATGTAGCAGGTATCTGGGAAACATTAGATAAGGTATATAAGAAGGAGGACTAGATATGAATTTACCCTTTAGGGTTGATTTAAAAGATAAGGTAGCAGTGGTAACGGGTGGTACAGGGGTTTTAGGTAGTATTTGGGTAGATGCCCTGGCTGCCTGTGGAGCCAAGATAGCCCTACTTGGTAGGAGCAAGGAAAAACTTGATGAAAAAGTAAGAGAGGTTGTAGAAAATGGTGGTACTGCCATAGGGATTGAGGCAGATGTCCTAAATAAGGAAAGCCTAAGGAAGGCCCATGGGGAGGTCCTGGAGAAGCTGGGTCCCTGCGATATCTTGTTGAATGGGGCAGGTGGTAACCATCCTAAAGGCAACACTACTAAGGAGTACCTATTTGAAGAGGACTTGAATAATACGGATGATAATATAAAGACCCTCTTTGATTTGGAAGAGGACGGTATCAGGTTTGTATTTGATCTGAACTTCCTTGGAACCTTCTTACCAACCCAGGAATTTGTTAAGGATATGGTGGAAAGGAAGGGATGTACAGTAATAAACATATCCTCCATGAACGCCTATACCCCCTTGACTAAGATACCAGCATACTCTGGGGCCAAGGCTGCAGTATCTAACCTAACCGAATGGTTAGCAGTCCACCTATCCAAGGTAGGTATAAGGGTCAATGGTATAGCACCAGGTTTCTTTTTAACCAGCCAAAATGAAGCCCTCCTCTTAAATGAAGATGGAAGCTATACTGACAGGTCAAAAAAAATCATAGCAGGTACACCCATGGATAGGTTTGGGGAGCCAGAGGAGTTAGTAGGAGTCCTACTCTTCCTGGTAAGTGAAGAGGCATCTAGCTTTGTAAATGGGGTAGTCATACCTGTAGATGGAGGATTCTCAGCTTACTCAGGAGTGTAGATGATACAAGGAGGTAGATATGAGGATTTCATATGATGATATGCTGAAAAAATTCAAGGATATCCTAGTCAAGAAGGGGTTCCCTGAAGAAGAAGCATATCAATCGGCTAAGATATTTACTGATAACAGCTTAGATGGGGTTTATTCCCATGGTGTCAATAGATTTAGCAAGGTCATCAACTATATAGACAAGGGTCATATCACGGTCGGGGTAAAACCTGAGAAGGTTGAGGGCTTTGGTGGCTATGAAAGATGGGATGGTAGGCAGGGCATGGGGAATCTCAACGCAAGATTTTCCATGGACAGGGCCATCAAGCTGGCCAAGGACTTTGGAATAGGACTTGTGGCCTTGAGGAATACCAACCACTGGATGAGGGGGGGGACCTATGGATGGCAGGCAGCTGATTCAGGCTGTGTAGGCATCTGTTGGACC
>JAAYTL010000060.1 GCA_012518035.1 Tissierellia bacterium
TGTAGTAGTCCATAAGATATGAGTTAAACCTAACAACGCAAACCGCCTTCTTGTTTGACTTATTTATTGCTACAATATTTCCGGCAAGTTCCCTATCAATATCTTCAACCTTTATGTAAAGCCTATCCCCTGGCTCATGGGCATCTAATACCTTTGGGTTTTCTATCTTTATAGCCAAATACCAATCAAAATTATTTATGATTTTAAACTTATTAAGGGACCTGTCCAGACCACCTCCAGCTAAAGGTGATTCATAGTCCTCTGGTATTTGGAGTCTATCATAGGTATAGTTTTCAAATTCCCTAGGTATGTATAATTTCTCATAACCATCAATTTCAAAGGATAGGATGCCAGCATCCTGGGAGTAATAATTAACCTTATTCTTATTCATCTGCTCCAGGATAATGTTCTTCCTATCATTTAAACTCCTTATACTTTGGGCTAGAAGGGTGTTCTCCCTTGAAACATCCTCTAATTTGTCATCATTGTGTGCTATCTTAGCCTTCAGCTCCTCAAGACCTGAATAATCCTTATTATTTATTTTTTCCTGTATCTCCCTAATTAACTCATCCTGACTGGCCTCTAGGCTTTCTATATCTCCTTGAAATATGTTAGGATCTTGGTTCCTGTCCTCTAAGATAGATATAGCCCTATTTATCTCCTCTAACTCCTCATTCAAACTAGCGATATTACTTACGATATCAGCCACTCCAATTTTGTGTCCCTTGGAAATCCTCATGCCTTCTTCCATATCAGACTCCAGCCTTAAGTCGCCATCGGTTTCCACTAGGTTTTCATCCATTATCAAAACTGCCTGGGCAGTAATTACATCCCTATATTCCTCAGCCTTGGGAAGGACGGTCTTAGGATTCTTAACCAGGATCCCGTAAGCAGACCTTGCTACAAGTAAGACAAATATACTTAGTACAAATAAATTACGTCTCTTCTTCCTCCTCAATCTTCTTTGTTTTCTCTCTTCATAAGACACTCCATCACCCTCTAGAAGTTAAAAAATCTACCATACCTACTGACAATCCTAAACTTTAGGATATTATCAACCTTACATTTTACTATATCATTATCATGGGTAATTATGTGAATTGTATCCTCAGATTTCTTAGCCCCAATTACGGTCCCGCTGAACTTCTTTTTCTCCTTGGTAACAAGCTTGATCTCATCTCCAGACTTGAGCCTGGTACCCTTAAAGACAAATTCATTTATATCGGTTTCCCTTAAATCCTCTGGGGTTAAGTGCTTATTATCTATAATAATTAGATTGTTTTTTAAGAAGATTTTTTCTCTTATTACCACTAGAATATAACCGGCTACACTAAAGATGAATAGGACTATTGCAAGCCTATGAATAAATGTTAACATCTGCTACCTCCTGATTTAATCCTTAGATTTAATTATAGCATAATCACCTGTCCATTAAAACACTTACAGGTAAAAACATCCTCCACCCCTATGAAAAATATATCAAATCAGGTTTGCATTTTTAAATAATCAATGCTATAATACTCTTTGTAGTATGCATCAAAAGTTCCTGAATGTCGGGATGTGGCGCAGTTTGGTAGCGTACAAGTCTGGGGGACTTGGGGTCGCAGGTTCAAATCCTGTCATCCCGACCATGATATATTAGGAACTAAGTAGGATAAAATTCGATAAAGTGTTTCTTGGCACCCACTTTTTCAAAAAAATCAAGGAAGTGATAAAATGATAAGATACTTAGGGATTCACGATATGAATCCATTGGAAAATATCCTATTAGAATCGCCTCCATGTAAGCTTGGGCGGTTTTTTTATTGGATAATTATGGCAAGGAGGTAGGTGATATATATGACCACCAATAAGCTAGTAAGAGGAGCCCTAGTGGCTGCCATGTATGCCGTATTAACAATGGCCCTACCTGCCTATGGACCCTTACAATTTAGATTGTCAGAGATAATGACCTTATTAGCCTATTATAATCCCTTTTATATCATACCCCTTACTTTGGGATGTGCAATAGCTAATCTAGCCAGCCCCTTTGGTATAATAGATATAATCTTTGGTAGCTTTTCAAGCTTCTTGGCCCTAACAGCCATGAGTAAGACCAAAAACATCTATATAGCAAGTCTTTGGCCAGCAGTATTCAGTATCATGATTGGTATAGAGATTATGCTCTTATCTTCTGAGCCAGTCAACTTCTTCATAATTACTGGCCAAATTATGTTATCCCAATTTATAGTGGTAAGCCTTATAGGGGTACCAGTTATGAAATTCATAGCCAAGAATAAGTTTCTAAACATCGATAAAATCTAAAAAATCATCAGGTTCTCCTGATGATTTTTCTTATCTAGTTAAAAGTAAATGTTATATCAAAGGCTACATCCTTTTTACTTTCATTTTCACCCCGAATATGTAGGATATCCCCCTCATAGGCCTTGTGCATGGAGAAGACATCCCCCTTCCTAAGCTCAGACCTAAAATATATGTCTATCCTCTTTAACCTATTCAGCTTTTCTATCTCCTCATCCCTCAGTATATCGTAGGCAAATTCTCCGTATCGGGTGTTATTAACATGTCCTAGGCAATCTATGTAACTATTATAGACCTTTCTCTCATCTACCTTAGTGTAATCTAGTTTGACCCTCTTATTCCTTTTAGCATCTATGGTGAACTCTTCAAGGGGCTCTGAAATATAAAAGGGAGCCTCTTTTTTTCGATAAACAGACCTGGTTTCCATATCCAAAAGGACTGAAAAACTAGCCCCCTGGGCTACTACCACCCCTTCTTCATTTGTAAATAGGTACTCCCTCCTATAAAAGGGACCCTTCCTTTGAGAATGCCAAGTCCTACCCTTAAGCTTTACTATCCCCTCTATTGGCTTAACTATCTCAATAGACATGGATATAAAGGCCCAGGCCAAATTGTTCTCCATAGTGGTATCCACATTTATTTCTATCTTGTCAAGATGCATGTCCCCTAATTGAACGAAGAGCTTCTGATAACCATTAGGTTTTAAAAGGTTATTCTCATTTAAATCTGCCAGCTCAGTTCTTAACTCGTAAACCCTATCCTTTTCCAAAACCATTCTATCTACCATCCTTATCACTTTATCTAATCGTAATTGTCTACATTATATCATACTTTAGTCACTAAATAAAATAGGACCCAAAAGAGTCCTATCATATTATTATTAGGATTAGCCCAGCACTTCCATCATTAACTATCCTCTCCAGGGCCCTCCTCATCTTGTTTCTTGCATCTTCTGGCATGGCTGTTAGTTTACCACTTAATTGTTCAGTAACTAAGTCATGCAAGGATTTTCCAAATAGGTTGGAGTTCCAGATCTTGGAAGGCTCACTCTCAAACTCAGATATAAAGTATTGAAGTAGCTCCTCTGATTCCTTCTCAGTCCCTATTAAGGGTGAAACCTCTGTAGCTATGTTGGCCTTCATAATGTGGAGTGAAGGTGCAGTAGCCACTAGTTTAACTCCAAATCTGTTACCCTGACGATAGATTTCTGGCTCAGCTAGCTCTAACTCATCCATGGTTGGACTTACAAAGCCATAACCTATTTCCCTAGCATCATTCAAGGCCTTCTCTATCTTATCGTATTCCTTCTTGACATTGGCCAATCTATCAATTAAGGCAAGAATCTGATGGTCGCCTTCAATCTTATAACCAGTCAACTCTTCTAGAATATCATAGAACAAGGATTCCTCCACATTGAAATCCGTATGGACTATCCCCTCTCCTAGATTGATTTCCCTAATGGCCACTTGGTCAATTATATCTAAGCCCCTGATAGGATCAAGGGAATCATAGACTTGATCTAGCTTTTCCAGGTCTTCAACAGCTGGTTTCAAGGCTTCCATAATATCCTTCCTAATCCAATGCTCCTTGGGTAGTCCCTCAACCCATTTAGGTAGGTTGATGGTTATTTCCTTAATGGGGAATTCAAACAATAATTTCTCAAATATCCTCTCTACATCGGAAACCCCCATATTCATACAGTCCAAGGCTACCACTGAAACCTTATATTTTTCCTGTAGGCTTTCCTTAAGAGCAAGGGTTGTATCCAGATCTGGATTCCTGGAATTCAAGATTATGATAAAGGGCTTACCCAACTCCTTTAATTCATTGATTACCCTTTCCTCTGCCTTGATGTAGTTAGCCCTTTCAATGTCTGTAATGGATCCGTCTGTGGTAACTACAAATCCAATGGAGGAATGATCTTCGATGACCTTCCTAGTTCCTATCTCAGCTGCCTCTTCAAAGGGGATGTCAACATCACTCCAAGGAGTAGATACCATCCTAGGTACCTCATCCTCTATATGTCCTAGGGCCCCCTGGACCAAGTAACCAACACAGTCCACCATACGAACCTTGAACCTAATATTATCATTAAGAACAAGTTCAACCGCCTCATTGGGTACGAACTTTGGCTCAGTTGTCATTATGGTCTTACCAGCTCCACTTAAGGGCAGCTCATCTCTGGCCCTCTCCTTCTTATGTACATCATCAATATTGGGTAGAACCAACAATTCCATGAACCTCTTGATGAAGGTTGATTTACCCGTCCTTACAGGTCCCACTATTCCTGCATAAATACTTCCTTCTGTTCGTTCTGCTATATCCTGGTATATATCGAATTGCATCACAATTAACCCCCTTATCCTTATTTACCGTACTAATAATATATATATACGTCCTAGTACTAGTAAATATTACAAGCTAGGGTAAAAATACTTACAATTGTTGCTAGATGAATATCCTTTCTATTCGGACGAAAGAACTAACAAAACAAAAAGTAACCTACTAAACCTAGCAGGTTACCATCTTAAGTCTTCGTCTGAAACTATATTCTCCATCTCGTGTTTTTTATCCCTACCCATGAGGTTGGGTACTGACTCCTTAACGGATTTCCCTTCGTACAAGACCTCATATAGCTCCTCGGTTATAGGCATGTCGACACCGTACTTCTTGGCTAGTTGGTAGGCTGATTTTGTTGTCTTAATACCCTCAACCACCATTCCAACCTCCTTGGTAGCCTCTTCAACAGAATATCCCTTACCTATTAGGATACCTGCCCTCCTATTCCTACTGAGCATACTAGTACAGGTAACTATTAAGTCCCCTATACCAGCAAGTCCAGAAAATGTACTACTATTGGCTCCCATCTTCTCTCCCAGCCTGGCCATCTCAAATATTCCCCTGGTCATAAGGGCGGCCTTGGTATTGTCCCCATAACCTAGACCATCTGAAATCCCAGCAGCCAGGGCGATAACATTCTTAAGGGACCCTCCTAGTTCAACTCCTACCACATCAGGGTTTGTATAGACCCTAAAGTAAGGGGTCATAAAGACATCCTGGACGTATTCAGCTGCAGCCTTGTCCAGGGAAGCTGATACTACCGTAGTTGGAATATCTATCGCCACCTCTTCAGCGTGTGATGGACCTGAAAGAATAACATATGTATTCTCAGGTAAGATTTCCTTAACTATTTCTGAAACCCGCATCAAGGTGTCGTTTTCTATCCCCTTGGCAACATTAACTATCAGTTGGTCCTTTTCTATATAGTCCCTATTCTTATTTAATATCTCCCTTATACCATGGGAAGAGGTAGCTAAAAGAAGAATCTCCTTACCTACAATTGCCTTTTTAATATCCTCCACTACATTTAAATTTGGAGGAAGTTTAACTCCTGGGAGGTATTTTTTATTCTCCCTGCTTTCCTTGATATCAGAAATTTGCTCCTTGTTTCTAAGCCACATATCCACTTCTAGGCCCTTTTTAGCTAGCAAGATTGCCAGGGCAGTACCCCAGCTCCCGCCACCTAGAACACCTATTTTTTCACTCATAGTCTCACCTGCCAATCTTATTCTCAGTACCAGCTATCAATCTACTAATATTTTCCCTATGTCTAAATATTGATAAGAGGGCTAAGATAATAGTTAGGATTAAATATTCCTTCTTGAAATCCCTAGTCACTAGGACATAGGCTATTGGAACAGACGCCAAAAAAACCATGGAACCCAAGGAGACATACCTTTTAAGAATTATAAGTATAATAGCTAGGGGTGCGCCCGCCAGGGCACTAGGAAAATGCAGACTAGCCAAAACTCCAATTGAGGTAGCCACCCCCTTGCCCCCTTTAAACTGTAAAAAGACTGGGTAATTATGGCCTAGGACTGCTGCAAAACCACAAAGCATGGCCCCATTAAAATCCATTATCAACCTACCAATTACCACAGCAACTATTCCCTTTAAAACATCTAGTATAAAGGCTATAAGGCCCAGCCTAGGTCCCATAACCCTAAGGGCATTTGTGGCCCCTGCATTTCCACTACCGTGGAGCCTTATATCTATCCCCTTGTAGGCCTTGCCAACAAAATAAGCAGATGAAAAACATCCTATTAAGTAACCAATCAAGATTGTCAATATATACTTCACGTCTAATCACCCCTGCTCCTCTGGTTAAACTCGAGTCTTATAGGGCTACCATCGAATCCAAAGTGTTGACGAATTTGGTTTTCCAGGTATCTTTCATAGGAAAAGTGCATCAAATCCTTATCATTTATAAAAATAACAAACTTAGGAGGCCTTACTGCTACCTGGGTTCCGTAATATATTCTTAACCTCTTACCCTTGTCTGATGGAGGCTGGTTCATTAATACTGCCTCGTTAATTATATCGTTTAGAACCCCCGTACTTATTCTCAAATTGTAGTTGTTATTTACAAGGTTAATCAATTCCAGTAGTTTATTGACCCTTTGACCTGTCTTAGCAGAAATAAATATAATTGGAGCATAGCTAATAAAGCTTAACTTCTCCCTAATATCCCTTTCAAAGTTCCTAACGGTCTTATTATCCTTTTCTATTAAGTCCCACTTGTTAATGGCTATTATTATGGCCTTTCCGTTATCATGGGCATATCCGGCTATCTTGGTATCCTGCTCAGTTACACCTTCAGTTGCGTCAATAACCAAGACACAAATATCGGACCTATCAACAGCAGCCAGGGTCCTAACAACAGAATACCTCTCCACATCCTCATATATCCTCTTCTTCTTCCTAAGTCCCGCTGTGTCCACCAATACATAATCATTGTCACCATAGCTAAAGTAGCTATCTATGGCATCCCTGGTGGTACCTGGAATATTGGTCACTATGACCCTCTCCTCACCAAGGATATGGTTGATCAGGGATGACTTGCCTACGTTAGGCTTACCTATAAAGGTTACCTTAATTAGCTCATCTTCCCCATCAGTAGATTTATGCTCTGGAAACAAGGCTACAATGTCATCCAATAAATCGCCAATTCCCAAGGCCTGCTCAGCAGAAATTAAGACAGGTTCACCCATGCCTAGCTCATAAAAATCATAAATGGTATCAGGGACCCTTGATGTGTCAATCTTGTTACAGACCAAGATGACATCCTTACCAGACTTTCTCAAGATATTGGCTACATCCCTATCAGTATTTGTTAATCCTTCTAAACCATCAACAACAAATAGGATAACGTCAGCTGTATCCATGGCAATAGCTGCCTGTTTACGAATATTGGACATAATGGTATCTTCACTATCAGGCTCCAATCCTCCAGTATCAATTAGGGTAAAGTGATTACCCTGCCACTCTGCGTCTGCATATATCCTATCCCTGGTCACGCCAGGTGTATCCTCTGTAATGGCAATTCTTTGCCTGACTATTCTATTAAACAAGGTAGACTTGCCAACATTTGGCCTGCCCACTATACAAACAATCGGTCTACCCATCATTTCACCCCCAAAAGTACTCTATTTATTATATCATTACCCGAAACCTCTGAAACAATCACTTCCATAGATAATTCCCTGGTCAGCTCATCAACGGTTATATTATCCAGAAAGATCTCCTCATCAGCCTTCATCATGGAACTAGGAATGATAAGCCCATCTGCTTTCCTACCCTCTAATTGGGCTAGTATGTCAGAGCCGGTAATTAGGCCAGATACAGTTATCCTATCACCAAAGAAGTCATTATTTATGGCTATAACTTCAATTTCAAGACCAGGAATCACACCCTGGATTTTATCAAAAATATCCCTTACAAAATCATGGGCTAGGGTTCCAGTAGCCACTATATATTTTTTGTCCAAGTTTGGTAGATCACTAAGTTTGGAAATCTCTTCTTCAACCTCCTGGTAGAAAAGTCTCATCAAACCTACACCGTTCTCCAGTTGTGGGAAACCCTCATAGTATTCATAATCTGGAAGTTCCCTACCTGACAGGGCATAGAACTCATCAGATGGAAAGACAAACCTTGTACCCAGCTCTTTCATATACTTCTCCTGCAAGCCTCCTAGGAAGTCTAGTAAATCTTCAGCAGATTCATTATTATATGAATCAAGCTTAGCAAGCTTCTCCCTATACTTGGTTAGTCCTATGGGAACTACAGCTACGGATTCAACACTTGGATATAACTTGGCCAAGTCAGCCAGTGTTCTTTCCAACTCCTTCCCATCATTTAGGCCTGGAACTAGTACAATTTGACAGTTGAGCTCCAAGTTGGCCTCATGGAACCTTTTCATTATATCATAAATCCTGCCCGCCTTCTTATTATTTAGCATCTTTACCCTTAAGTCAGGGTTTGTAGTATGGACGCTAATATTTATGGGGCTGAGCCTATACTTGATAATTCTATCTATTTCACTATCACTCATGTTGGTCAAGGTAATAAAATTCCCCTGCAAGAAGGATAACCTGGAATCATCATCCTTAAAATAAAGGGTCTCCCTCATATTGGGTGGCAATTGGTCTATAAAGCAAAAGACACATTTATTGGTACAGGACTTGGCCCTATCGATTAGGGGATTGGTAAAGATAATGCCCAAATCCTCATGATAGTCCTTTTCTATCTCATACTCCCAAACCTCACCACTGGGTTTTAGGATTTCCAGAAGGATATAATCATCAGAAACCAGATACTTATAATCAATTATATCTTTTACTTCGTTTCCATTTATACTCAATAAAATATCCCCTGTTTGGATATCCAATTCTTCAGCTATAGAACCATGAGCCACCTCTTCAATTATATTCCTTGACTCCTTATAATTTCCTAATTCCATAATCTTCCACCTTTTCTTAAGCTTATACTACTATTAACTATATCATAAAAAATCCAAAAAAATACAAACCAATGTCTGCAATTCATAAAATCCCATCCAACCTAAAGAGTGAATCTCTCTGGACTTTTTACGATCTAGTATCCAACATATTAGTGGCCTACAGATGAATCTGTAGGCCTTTTGATTTAATATAGTGGAAACCTCTCACAAAGGTCTGCAACCTTTTCTCGAACTGATTCCCTATCAACGCTCTCATCTAATGCCAAGGTAATTATCTCAGCTATTACCTTCATCTCTTCTTCCCTCATACCCCTGCTTGTAACAGCCGGTGTACCTATCCTTATACCGCTGGTAACAAAAGGACTCTCTGGGTCATAGGGTATGGTATTCTTATTGACTGCTACCCCGATGTCTTCCAAGAGGGCTTCCGCCTTTTTACCTGTCATATTCTTGCTTCTAACATCTATGAGTATCAAGTGGTTGTCAGTGCCCCCTGAAACCAACCTAAATCCATTTTTCTTAAGCTCTTCAGCCAAGACCTTGGCATTTAGGATGATTTGTTTTTGATACTCTTTAAACTCATCGGTCAAGGCCTCACCAAAGGCTACAGCCTTAGCAGCAATTATATGCATCAAGGGGCCTCCTTGAATACCAGGGAAGATGGACTTATCAATCATCTTGGCATATTCTTCCTTACATAGAATAGCTCCCCCTCTGGGTCCCCTCAGGGTTTTGTGGGTAGTTGTGGTCACAAAATCAGCATAAGGTATTGGACTTTGATGTAGACCAGCAGCCACTAGACCGGCTATATGGGCCATATCAACCATAAAATATGCCCCTACTTCATCAGCAATCTCCTTGAACTTTTTGAAGTCTATAGCCCTTGCATAGGCACTTGCACCAGCCACTATTAGTTTTGGTTTCTCCTTAAGGGCAAGCTCCCTTACCTTTTCATAGTCGATAACTTCTGATTCCTTGTCGACACCATACTCTATAAAGTTGTAATAAGTTCCAGATATATTAACAGGGCTACCGTGGGTTAAATGGCCACCCTGGGACAAATTCATTCCAAGAACCTTGTCTCCTGGCTCTAATATTGCAAAATATACGCCCAAGTTTGCATTTGCTCCTGAATGAGGTTGTACATTTGCATGCTCCGCCCCAAATAATTCCTTCAACCTTGCTATAGCCAAGTCCTCCACCTGGTCTACAAACTCACATCCGCCATAGTATCTCCTACCAGGATATCCCTCTGCATACTTGTTGGTCAATTGGCTCCCCATAGCCTCCATAACCTGTCTACTGACAAAGTTCTCTGAGGCAATAAGCTCAATATTGTTGTTTTGCCTGCCAATTTCCTTCTTAATCATTTCCAAGACAACGGGATCCTTCTTCTCAAGGTTTTCAAAATTCATGTACATCCTCCTCTTTTATATTATAATAGTAGTAAGTACTTAAAAACTTACTACAGGTCATTAACGCGCTATCAAAATAATAATTAATATTATACCACAAGTTATTACATAGACTACTAAAATATTTACCCTAGAGGTGGAAAATGAATCACTTAACTATCGATAACAAGAATGATGCCAAAAAATTAATGAAATTGTCAATATGTGCTGGTGAAACCCTCTTGACTAACGGTGCTGAAGTATCCAGGGTTGAGGACACCATGGTAAGACTTTGTAACTCCAGGGGGAATATCCATAATGTCAACTCCTTTGTTACTCAGACGGGTATATTCCTAACCTTTGAGTATGAAAACCATCCCTTTGTCAGCTTCAAAAGAGTCAAAAACACTGGAATCAATTTAAAAAAGATAAGCGAAGTCAGCCGCTTTTCTAGGAAATTTGTCACATGCAACATATCCTTGGATGAAGGCATGAAAATCATCCAAGAGATAAATAGGATAAGTACCTACTCAGGAAGGACCAAGGCCCTTTTTGGTGGCCTAGCTGCTGCCTTCTTTACCCTTATGTTTGGGGGAGGTATCAGAGATTTTTATTCAAGTTTTTTAGGCTCTTATTTAGTAATATCTATCTTGAATAAAGTAAATGATTTTGGGTTTCCATATTTTATTGATAACTTTTTTGGTGCCTTCTTGGCCTCCTTGTTTGCAGCTATCTCCCTTAGAATTGGGCTAGGACATAATCTAGACAAGATAATCATAGGCTCAATAATGTACCTGGTGCCAGGAGTAGCCATTACCAACGCCATCCGTGATACCATGAA
>JAAYTL010000061.1 GCA_012518035.1 Tissierellia bacterium
GCTGTATAGATGAAGAATAAAGCCTAGAAATAAGAATTAAAATAAAAGAATCGGGTAAATCCCGATTCTAAGATAGTGTTTAATCAAAAAAGTCGCCAGCAAAAATTATTGCAAGCAGTGGAAAGAAGAAGAGTATAGATCCATTACAATCACATCCTCTTCTGTCTCTATCACGATCCAAGTCCCTTCTATCTAGAACATCAGCCATACCTAACACCTCATTTCAATAGAATTCAATAGTTTAATCTCACTATAGAATATGCAAATCAGCATATAAGTGTTAATCAAATAAGTAGGCATAATGTTAAAATGAGTTGTCTTTATCTCATTAAGGACAGCTATGGCTTAAATACATAAATATATTAGCTTATAAAAAAGAATAAGATAGGAACTAAGTTATCTCCTATCTTTTAGTTAGTGAGTCTATTAATGGTGCCGGTGGTGGGACTCGAACCCACACACCCTTGCGGATAACAGATTTTGAGTCTGTCTCGTCTTCCAGTTCCGACACACCGGCTTATTGTTTAACAATAGATATATTAACATAAATACTGATAATAAGCAAGAATTTAATTTTACTTTTGTTTACTGATTCTAACTTTTAGGATATACTTAAAGGTATGATAATAAAGCAAAAGGAGAGATTTAATGACCAAGGATAAGTTGATGATTATAGATGGTAGTTCTTTACTATATAGGGCATTTTATGCCTTGCCCCTCTTGACAACCAAGGACGGTATTTACACCAATGGAGCCTATGGTTTCTTAACCATGCTCTATAATCTCCAGGACCAATACCAGCCAGACTATATCTGTGTTGCCTTTGATAAGTCTGGGCCAACCTTTAGACATAAGGAATATGAAGAATACAAGGGCACCAGGCAGGAAACCCCTTCTGAATTGGCTGGACAATTTTCCATCATAAGGGATATCTTAAAGTCCATGAATATAGTAACCCTTGAGATGTCTGAGTACGAGGCAGATGATATAGCAGGAACCTTGGCTAGACAAGGGGAGGAGAAGGGTCTAGAGGTTATCCTGGTTACAGGAGACAAGGACTATTTACAGCTAGCCACTGAAAAATCCAAGGTCCTACTGACAAGAAAAGGTATCTCTGATATGGAAGAATTCGATAGGGAGACCATTCTAGAAGAATACGGTTTAGAACCCAAACAGCTCATAGATGTGAAGGGGCTAATGGGAGACAAGTCCGATAATATACCAGGAGTGCCAGGAATTGGAGAGAAAACTGGCTTAAAATTGATTAAGGAATTTGGTAGTATAGAAGAGGTTTATAAAAACTTAGACAAGGTAAGTGGGAAGAAATTAAAGGAAAATCTTATAGAAAATGAAAACATAGCCTATTTAAGTAGGAAACTAGGGGAGATAATCACCAACATCCCCCTAGATCTTGGAATAGAAGACCTAAAAGTAAAGGACGCCAATTGGGAAGAGTTGCTACCCCTATTTGAAAAGTTGGAATTTAAGAGCTTTATAAATCGGGCTCCCGATAAGTACAGGAATAAGGAAGATGAGATAGAAATAAACTATGAGTACAAGATAGTTTCAGCTGAGGAGATTGAAGAAGTAGCCAAATCCTTAAGCCAAGAAAAGAAACTAGCCTTCAAATTTCTTATTGACGGTAGCAATATAATAGAAGATGAAATAATTTCCTTGGGAATTAAACCCCAAACAGGTTCCACTTATTATATTGATTTATCAAATATGGGAGAAAGGTTTATCCAGCTGTTTAAACCAATATTTGAGAATCCTCAAATTGAAAAAATAGGTCATAGTCTCAAGAAGGATATGGCCATACTATTTAGATACGGCATCCAAATCCAAAACTATGGCTTTGATTCCATGATAGCCCAATACCTAATTGACCCTAGCCAAAGTGACTATTCCATTAATAAGCTAAGTGAAGAATACCTAGGCGCCTATGGTACAGATGAAGAGATGCTCTTAGGCAAGGGTAAGGGCAAGAAAACCTTCAGTCAATTAAGCGAAGAAGATATGGCCTCCCATCTATCCTTTACCCTGGAAACTGTCTTTGCCTTAGAAGGCAAGATGATAGAAAAGATAAGGGAATATGATATGGAGGATCTCTACTATAATGTTGAACTACCCTTGACAGAAGTTCTTAGCAGCATGGAATATTTGGGCTTTAAGGTAGACGAAGACCAGCTGAAGATGTTAGGAGAACAATTTGATGCAGAAATCAAATCCCTAACAGAAGAAATCCACCAATTGGGAGGAGGGGAATTCAATATTAATTCTCCGAAGCAAATTGGTGAAATCCTATTTGATAGGCTGAATCTTCCTGTAATTAAAAAGACCAAGACCGGCTATTCCACCAGTGTAGAGGTATTGGAAAAGCTCAAGGATAAACACCCCATAATTGAAAAGATATTAAGGTATAGGCAGATAGTTAAGCTTAAATCCACCTATATAGATGGCTTAACAGCCTTGATAAATAGAAAGACTGGGAGGATTCATTCCAGCTTCAACCAGACCATTACAAGTACAGGTAGGATTTCCAGTACAGAGCCTAATCTTCAAAACATCCCCATAAGAACCGAGGATGGTAGGCGGATTAGGAAGGCCTTCGTAGCTGAGAAACCCGACTATACCCTGGTTGATGCAGACTACTCCCAAATCGAGCTAAGGGTCCTGGCCCACATATCCCAGGATGAAAAAATGATGGAGGCCTTTATCAAGGATCAAGACATTCATACTAAGACAGCCTCTGAGGTCTTCCACCTTCCTATGGAGGAGGTAACCCCCAGCATAAGGAACAATGCCAAGGCAGTAAACTTTGGTATAGTCTATGGGATATCCGACTATGGGCTATCCCAGGATTTAAATATCACTAGAAAAGAGGCCAAGGACTTCATCGACAAGTACCTGGATAACTATACTGGAGTAAGGCAGTTCATGGAAGATATAGTTGTTGAAGGAAAGGAAAAGGGCTATGTAGAAACCCTTCTTCATAGAAGAAGGTATATACCCGAATTAAAGTCTAAGAACTTCAATGTAAGGTCCTTTGGTGAGAGGATAGCCATGAATACCCCTATCCAGGGGAGCGCTGCCGATATAATCAAGGTAGCTATGGTCAAGGTCTATAAGGCCTTGAGGGAGAAGGGCCTAAAATCAAGATTAATCCTCCAGGTCCATGACGAGTTGATAATTGAGACCCATATGGATGAACTAGATGAGGTCAAGACTATCCTAAAGGAAATCATGGAAGGCTCCATTAGCCTAAGCATTCCTTTACGTGTAGATATTGAGATAGGGGATAGCTGGTATGAAACACACTAGTACTAAGATAATTGGAATAACGGGTGGGATAGCTACGGGAAAGTCTGCTGTTTCATCTATCCTGAGAGAGAAGGGCTACAGGGTAATAGACGCCGATATAATTGCCAGGCAGGTAGTTGAGAAAAATCAACCAGCCCTAAAGGAGCTGGTTGCTCATTTTGGTCAAGCTATCTTAGATGATGATGGTAATTTAAATAGGCAGGCCCTGGGTGACTTAGTATTTTCAAATCCCCAGTTCTTAGAGGATTTAAATAAAATTACCCACCCCTATATATTTGACAGATTAAAGAAAACCATCGAGAAAGATTGTCTCCACTATGACTTCGTCTTTGTGGACGTTCCCCTACTATTTGAGGTCTATGATGAGCTTGAGGAGTGGGATATAAGGTTCTATGAAATTTGGTTAGTTTATTTAGATCAGGATAGGCAGCTGGAAAGATTAATAAAGAGAAACAAACTAAGCAGAAGCCAGGCCCTGGCCAGGATAAATACCCAGATACCCATGGATGAGAAGAAAAAGTTGGCCACTAGGATTATAGATAATAGGGGAGATTTGACAGACTTAAGGAATAACGTGGAAGAAATCTTAAGTGAATTCATCCACTAGGAGGGGTTTATTTGTTTCGTAGAAAAAGGACAAAGAGTAAGGGAGGCTTTAGGATATTATCAAGGTTAGTTATTATCTTATTAATAATCACCAGCCTTATCCTAGGTCTATCCCTGATCTTTCCCCTGGACTATTATGAATATATAGAAAGATATTCTGAGGAATATAGTCTTGACCCCCTCTTGGTAGCCTCCATCATAAATGTAGAAAGCAAGTATAGGATGGATGCTGTTTCAGCCAAAAATGCCAGGGGTCTAATGCAAATAGGACCTTCCACAGGCCAATGGGCTGGTCAAGAATTGAACATAGAAAACTATAACCATAATATGCTCTTTATTCCAGAGCTTAATATCAGGATAGGTACCTGGTACATATCCAAGTTGAAGGTAGAATTTGGAGATGATTTGGATTTGATTTTAGCAGCTTATAATGCAGGTAGTGGCAATGTACAAAAGTGGTTGTCAGACCCACAATACTCTGAAGATGGGGCTAATCTAGATAATATACCCTTTAAGGAGACAGAAGACTATCTTATCAGGGTTAAGAACAATTTACGAATCTATAAGCTACTTTATAATAATAAGATAAGCAATTCGGAAAGATTTGGTAACATCTATCTACAATTTCTTAGAAGTGTCCGTGAATATATAAAAAATATAGGCAATTCATATGGAAAGGGGGAGATAATTTGACTAAGAAGAAAAGTTTAATAATCATTTTAATTACACTGGTATTACTGATAACAGCCTGTAGACCAATTGATGTAGAAGATGTTTCAAATGATACTGGTGAAGATGAGCCTGTAACAGGAGAAATAGTTGAGGGTGGAGAAATAACCATACCCCTAACCAATTTTAATACCCTAAACCCCCTTTTAACCACAAACCTAAACTACCACTTTTTTAGCAAATTGATTTTTGAATCCCTCTTTGATTTTGATGAGGATTTGAGTGTGGTACCTAGATTGGCCCAAGAATATACCATCTATGATGAAGGAAAAACCATCCTGGTAGAGCTAAAGAATAATATCAAATGGCATGATGGGGCACAGTTTACAGCTGAAGATGTGGCCTTTACCATTGAAGTTATAAAGGCTGCAGGCAGTGAGGGAACCTATGGGAAAATGATAGAGTCTAGTTTAGGCATTGAAGGTTCAATCAATTATAACTCAGTCATTAAAACCACTATACTTGATGACTATAGGATTGAAATCCACTTTGATAATATCTATCTAAACAACTTAGAAGTCCTAACCTTCCCCATCATACCTAAACATGTTTTTTCAGAAGCTAGGGGTACTAAGCAGGCCATTAACAGAGCCCTTCAGATAGAGGATTATCAGCCCATTGGAACCGGACCCTATAGGTTCGACATCTATGAGAAACATAAGTCTATAAGGTTAGTCAGGAACCAGGACTATTGGAATGGTAACCCCCAAATAGAAGGGATAACTGGTAGGATCTTGGATGATGATGAATCCATCCTAGTAGCATTTGAAACAGGTCAGGTTAATTTAGCGGCTTCACTTGGAACTGACTGGGACAAGTACAAGCAGAATAAGAGGATAAGGGTTGCAGAATTTACATCACCCAGCTTTGAATTCCTAGGGTTTAACTTCGACAATGGTTTTATAGCAGGAGAAAAGGGCCAAGAAATAAGGAAGGCCATTTCCTATGGCATAGACAGACAGGATATTATTCATAAGGTCTATCTGGGCCATGGAATCCAGATAGATGTACCCCTTCATCCTGACTCTTACCTGGTATCGGACCACGCCTATAGCTATGGATACAATAAGGACTTAGCCATAAAAATACTTAGGGAGGCAGGATTTGACGACGGGGATGATGATGGTATCCTGGAAGATGAAGAGGGTAATAAGCTCAGCTTTAGATTATTAACCAATGCTAATAACCAAACTAGGGTCATAGTAGCAGAAGAGATAAAGGAAGATCTAGGTGATATTGGAATAGAAATAACCCTAGATTTCGACACCCATTATATAAGGGACTATGATGAGGCAGAGGATGAGATAATCTGGGAACAATTTAACAACAGGTTAGTCAGAGGGGACTTTGATATAGTCCTACTGGGCTGGCAGGCATCAGTAATCCCCAACCTATCAAGTATGTTCCATAGCAGCATGATAGCTCAAGGGACAAACTTTATTAATTATATCAATGATAGAATGGACCAAGTCTTATTGGATAGTTTAATCGGCAGTCCCAGAGAAAGGAAGGAATCCATCTATGAAAGGCTCCAGGGTCTTATAGTAGAGGATATCCCCTATGTAAGCCTATATTATATAAATAGAGCCCTATTAATTGATACTAAAATCCAAGGAGATCTTAACCCAACCTTCTTTAATATCTATAATGGGCTAGAAAAGTGCTATATAGTAGAATAAGATATGATAAAATCCTCCGATTTTTGATATAAAAAGTCGGGGGATTTTTATTTGTGAGACAATTGTCGAATAAGTGAACTATTCAAAATATTCAATCAACTTCTTAACACCAGTCAAATCAAGGGGTTATAATAGACGTGTACAAGCATTTAGGAGTATAGATTAAGTTTTTCTAAGGTATTCGAATGGCCCTTAAGTTTCTTGCTAGCTTATCCTTATATACCATGACGGAGGTGATGGATATAGAAGTACTTGTAGTCGGGGATAAACTAGCAAGCCATATCAAGTAACTATTATTATTGGGCTATTATTTAGATAGAAGATGTCACCAATCTCAATCATCAAAATATAAAGGGGGATGTATATTATGAAGTATGAGCTGTACAAGATGACTGCTAACCAAGTTACGAGTAGGGATTTTGACAAGGCAATTATCTCCATTGGCTCATGTGAAGCTCATGGACAGCATCTGCCTGAAGGCACAGACACCTTGGTAGCCTACAAGCTTGCATGTCAAATAGCTGAAAACTATGATGACATACTGGTATTACCTCCTATACCCATCGGTTATAGTGGACACTATGATAGCTTTCCATTTACCTTGTCCTTAGGCTACGACACAACAATACAGGTCTTATATGATTTAATCGAATCTGTAATTAGAAACAAAATTGAAAAAATTATTATCATCAATGGCCATGATGGTAATATAGCACCAATCGAAATCGCCAGTCGAATGATCAAGGAGACTTATCCAAATGCCAGAATAATTGCTCTACCGCAATGGTGGGTGACTGCAGGCGAGCTCCTTCCCAAGGATACCTTTGAAGTATGGGATGGCTTGGGTCATGCAGGCGAAGGCGAAAGCTCCATAATGTATTACTATTATCCTGAATATTGTGAGCCAGAGCTTGCCACTTCAGTTGTACCAGACAATCTACCACCTTATGTAGATGTCAAATGGGATTTCGCTGAAATTACCGATACAGCCCAGACAGGAGATGCTACTAAGGCGAGTGCCGAAAAGGGTAAGATGATGAACGACGTTTTGGTAAAGGCCTTGATGGAAGCAATTGACTACTTAAATGAAAGAGATTGGAACTACAACACTAAGGACCATGCAGCAACAAGCTTAGATTAATTACTAATGAAATAAACAGGCAACCAATATCTTTAAAATAAATCTGTTAATGAAAGGGGATAGGAAATGGATAAGAATAATGTCCGATTGTCAAACCTACTAGATGACAAAGAATTCCTGGCACAAGATGAGAAAAATGATTTTATGCTATCACCCGTTCCATTAGACAAAAGAAGACCTACCTTATCGCAGATTTGGGTATGGGTTGGATTTGGCTATGTAGTTACAGGCTTGTTCGTAGGTGGTGTTTTGGCAGGCCATGGTGATATGCCTGGATTAACACCTTCTGAAACTATCTTGGCAATCATACTTGGTATGGGGTCACTATTCCTAATAACCTCGTTCTTAGGGATTGTTGCCCAGAGAATAGGTCTTAACCTTTCACTGCTATCAAGATATACCTATGGCGCTAAGGGTATGATTTTACCAATGTTAGCCATGGCCCTGATGACCCTGGGTTGGTTCTCCAATATAACTGGAATGGTGGGAGATATTTGGGGACAGTTCCTTGGAAATAGCTCGGGTATAACCATAATAGATCCGTCAAAATTTGGATACAATATTCCTCCAATTACCCTTGAGGCATTTTTGGCAACGGTAGTCTGGGGATTGGTATTTACTTATACAGCTGCCAAGGGTATTACATCCATAGAAAAAGTAGCGACTTATGTTGGTTGGATTATCCTCATTATTGCCTTAAGTATGGGTTATGTAATGATAAAACAAGCAGGTGGAATGGATTCCTTTATGAACATAGCTAACCAAAGGGAAGGGCTGAGCCTAGGCTCAGGTGTTACCGTCCTTGTTGGAAGTTGGATAGCAGGTGCTGTAATGGGGGTTGACCTATTTAGGTTCAACAAAAACCTCCTAGCGGTTTGGTTAGGATCCGCTGCATGCTTCCTAATAACAAATCCAATTTTAAATATAGTAGGTTACATTAGTACAGTTTCCTATGGGAATTACAACTTTGTAGCCTGGATGATTGTACAAAGTATGCTCTTGGCTATACTAGGTGTATTCACATGGACAGTATCACTTTGGACTACAAACCAGAGTGAGCTATATTGTAACTCCCTCTACCTAGGACCTATCTTTGACTCCTTAGGAATGAAGGATATTAATCGTAGTAGAATAGCCTTTGTTATAGGAACCTTTGGTACCATAATAGCAGCCCTAGGCGTTTACCAAATGTTCTTTGCCAACTTTATTAGTATCCTGGGTGCAGTCGGACCTCCAATCTGTGCACCAATCTTAGCAGATTACTTCATTGTTTATCGTAATGACAAGACTAAATATGATAAGAGGACCCTATATAATCAGCCTGAATATCGCTGGGCAGGAATAGTATCATTTGTGGTGGGGGGAATCCTAG
The DNA here is from genome assembly GCA_012518035.1 of Tissierellia bacterium. GTDB lineage: Bacteria > Bacillota > Clostridia > Tissierellales > Tissierellaceae > JAAYTL01. Next base: position 8,849 of record JAAYTL010000061.1, read on the forward strand.
GATACCTATTTGAATACTATATAAAACTACCAGGTGATTTCCCATCAGGACTAGCGGCTTTAATCATAGCATTTATTGTGTATGTGGCAATCTATAAACTAGTGCCAGATTATGAAGAAGACAAGAAGTTAATCGAAAAGTTACAAAGCCAAAAAGCTAGCCAGGCAAATTAGCATAAAGCCCCTTTGAAAGGGGCTTTTTATTATTAGTTTTCCATTCACCGTATAGTTTTTACTAATATGAGAAATTATTCCTTTGAAAATTTCCCATAATAGTCTATAATAATATGTAGGTAACTTTAGTTACCACTTATAAATTTGCGAGTATGCTGGAACTGGTAGACAGGCATGCTTGAGGGGCATGTGTCAGTAATGGCGTGTGGGTTCGACTCCCACTACTCGCACCATAGATATATCTTATTGAAAATCCAATAGGGATATCTTTTTTTATGTCTATTTTTTTATACAAATATCTATTTTTTTAGCGTCATTAGTTAAAAGTTTATCTATTATAGGTCAACTTGTGTACTTTTTTAACAATTAATGTTATAATAAAATGTGGTGTTAGGCTCAAATGTTTTTGGGTTTTTCATAAACTTTACAATATTACAATTAAAGAGGTGGAATAAGAATGAGACTTGACAATCTCACTTTTAAAGGTGGGGTCCTCGTTAAAGATCGTAAAGACTTTACTAGGGACAAGGCGATAGAGAAGGCAGCAGAACCAAGTATAGTAAGGATTCCTTTACAACAACATGTAGGAGCTCCCTGCAAGGCTTTGGTAAAAAAAGGTGACAAGGTAAAAGTCGGACAAAAAATTGGCGACTCAGAAGCTACTCTGTCTGTACCAGTTCACTCCAGCGTTTCAGGAGAAGTTATAGGTATAGAAAAACTATATAATCCTGAAGGATTAAGGGTAGACTGCATTGTAATAGAGTCCGATGGACTTAATGAAATGCATGAATCTGTAGAGCCAAAGGGAAATCTTGAAGATTTAACAGGTGAAGAAATTCTTGCAATCGTAAGAGAAGCAGGTATAGCAGGAATGGGAGGAGCTGGATTCCCGCTTCACATCAAATTAAGTACTTCACTTGAAGCTGAAGTTGATACCATCATCATAAATGGTTCAGAATGTGAGCCATACCTAAACTCAGATGACAGATATATGCAGGAATGTCCTGAAAAGGTTATCTATGGTACACAAGTAATCATGAAGTACCTTGGCGTAGATGAGAGTTACATAGCAGTAGAAGACAATAAGCCTAATGCCATTTCATCCTTAAAAGAGGCACTGAAGGATAATGACAAGATAAAAGTAGCTAGTTTAAAAACTAAATTCCCACAGGGTGAATCCTACAGGCTAGTAGATGCTGTTACTGGTAGGAAGGTTCCTCAAGGCGGCCGTACTAAGGATGTAAAGACCTTTGTAACAAATGTATTAACAGCAGCCGCTGTAAGGGATGCCATAGTAGAAGGGAAACCTTTATATGAGAGAGTTGTTACAGTTACAGGAAACGGAGTTAAGGAGCCTAAGAACCTTCTGATTAAGGTTGGTACAAGCGTTGCTGATATTATAGAGCAATGTGGCGGCTTCAATGGTACACCAGGCAAGATCATAGCAGGTGGCCCAATGACAGGTAACACTCTATTCACCCTTGATACTCCGGTAACTAAGGAGGTTACAGGTATAATTGTACTTACAGAGGAAGAAGCAGCTCCCGTAAAAACAACACCTTGTATAAAATGCGGTAAATGTGTTGAAGCATGTCCTGTTTATTTAATGCCTAATGTTATTCAAGCCCTATCACTCAAAGACAGGTATGATGATGCAGAAGAATACAATGCCCTGTCATGCGTTAAATGCGGAACTTGCTCATATATTTGCCCAGCTAAGAGACCTTTAACAGAGGCAATAGCCCATGCAAAAAGGGAGATAAGAGCTAAAAGGAAAAATTCATAATTATTAGGAGGAAATAGAATGGAAGGTAAAGTTAAAGATCCGAATAGGGATAAAGTAGTTTTAGATAAACCCTTAACCATGTCTTTGGCACCTCATATAAGATCCTGTGATACTACCAGGAGATTAATGCTAGATGTTATAATTGCAATGGTGCCAGCGATTATTGGTAGCGTTTATTTCTATGGTTTACAAGCACTAGTCCTTATTTTGACTTCAGTAGCATCTGCTGTTGTAGCGGAAGCCTTGATACAAAAGTTGTTTAAGAAGGATATCCAAATAGGAGATTTAAGTGCTGTAGTTACTGGTATCTTGTTGGCATTTAACCTGCCAGCCAATGCACCTTGGTGGATAGCAGTATTTGGTTCAGCATTCGCAATTATAATAGTAAAGGAATTCTTTGGAGGCATCGGTTCAAACTTCATGAACCCAGCACTTGCGGCAAGAGCAGCCCTAGTGGCTTCATGGCCATCAATCATGGCTACATATATAAACCCAGATGGAATAACTAGTGCTACACCCCTTGCAGTAATGAAAGGTGGAGCAGGAGTAGAATCATTGCCATCACTTACTAGAATGTTTATAGGAGATATAGGTGGTAGTTTAGGCGAAACCTCTGCCTTGCTATTATTGATTGGTGCAGCTTATCTATTGATTAGGCAAGTTATCAATTGGAGAATACCTGTATTTTATATAGGTACAACAGCAATCATGTTATTATTACTAGGCGTTAGTGGCGATTTAATAATATATCAAATTCTAGGTGGGGGACTTATACTAGGTGCTTTCTTTATGGCTACCGACTACTCTACTACACCTATTACACCCCTTGGTAAAATAGTCTTTGCCATTGGATGCGGTGTATTAACAGCCCTAATCAGAGTAAAGGGTGGTATGCCAGAAGGGGTATCATATTCTATCTTACTTATGAACATAATGACCCCAATTATTGAGAGGTTTACAAGACCAAGAGTGTTTGGGGGTGCAAAATAAATGAAAGAGACTATTAAATTAGGTGTAACCTTATTAATTATTGCAGCTGTAGCTGCTGGTATATTAGCATATTCCAATAGTATAACAGGCCCGATTATAGCGGAACGAGAAAAGGAAGAAAGATATGGGGCCCTATTAAATATATTTCCGGACGCAGATGAGTTCGTAGAAATCGAAGAGGATAAATTAGCCGAGGTTCAAGAAACACATTCAAATATCACAGAAATACTTGAAGTTAAATCAGGTGGTTCTATAATAGGTTATGCAATTAGCAATTTTGCAGGTGGATACGGTGGAGATGTTAATGTAGTTACCGGAATAAATGCAACAGACAATACCATTGCTGGCATTAGTATCGGTAGCCATTCCGAGACACCAGACCTAGGGGATAAGATTGAAGACCCTAGCTTTACAGATACTTATAAGGGCAAACCTACAACAGAAAAGTTAGTAGCAGTTGGTTCTCCATCAGCTGCAAATGAAGTACAACAAATTTCAGGAGCTACAATTTCATCCTTTGCAGTTCTTACTGCTGTAAATGATGCAAATGACGCATACCTAAGATACTTTACAGATATAGAAGTAGCGCCTATTGTTGAAGAAACAGAAGAAGAAAAACAAGAAAGATTAATTAGTGAGCTATTCCCAGAGGCTGATGAGTTCACTGAAATAGAGGAAAATATCCTAGAAGCTAAGTCTGGCGGAAACCTATTAGGTTATGTAATCATGACTACTTCCAAGGGTTATGGTGGAGAAGTACCTGTATTAACTGGTATAAATGTAGATGGTACACTATCAGGAATTAGAGTAGGTACAAACTCAGAAACCCCAGGTTTAGGAACTAAGATAGAAGAAGCAGCCTTTACAGATACATTTGCTGGTAAGGCAGCTACTGGTGACCTTAAGGCAGTAGCATCACCTTCAGCTGAAAATGAAGTTCAAATGATATCAGGAGCTACAGTATCTACTGAAGCAGCAGTTAAGGCTGTAAATGAAGCCATCAACATATATCAAGTAAAATTCACTGATGCAGACGTTGAACCAATAGTAGAAGAAACAGAAGAAGAAAAGCAAGCAAAATTACTAGGCGAACTCTTCCCAGATGCTGATGAATTTACTGAAGTTAATGAAAATGTAAAAGAAGCAAAAGCGGGCGGGGAGTTATTAGGCTATATAATTTCAACAAGCTCCAAGGGTTACGGAGGAGATGTCCCTGTCCTTACTGGTGTAAGTACAGATGGTAAGCTGACAGGAATTAGAGTTGGTGAAAACTCTGAAACCCCAGGATTAGGTACTAAGATCGAAGAAGCAGAATTTACAGATACATTTGTTGGTAAGGGAACTGATAGTGAACTTAAGGCAGTAGCATCACCTTCAGCTGAAGATGAAGTCCTAATGATCTCAGGCGCAACAGTTTCCACAAAGGCAGTAGTAAAAGCTGTAAATGAAGCCATAGAAATATTTGGTAGTTTAAACTAACAAATAGGAATAATGGAGGTGGAGACATTGAAACTATTTAAAATATTCAAAAATGGTATCATAGATGAGAACCCAGTATTAGTCCAGTTAGTTGGTCTGTGTTCAGTACTGGCTGTAACTACAACCGCACTAAATGGTTTGTCAATGGGATTAGCTGTAACAGCTGTATTGTTAGGTTCTAACATAGTAATTTCATTGCTGAGAAACGTAATACCTGATAAGATTCGTATTCCAGCATTTATAGTAGTTATTGCAACCTTTGTTACCTTGTTAGAGATGTTCTTAAATGCCTACTTGGTATCAGTTTATAGGGCATTAGGTATCTTCCTACCCTTAATCGTGGTAAACTGTACCATACTTGCAAGGGCTGAATCATTCGCTTCAAAAAACAAGCTTGTTCCTTCTATAGTTGATGGTTTAGGAATGGGTCTAGGATTTGCCTTTGCTGTTACGGTATTAGGAGCAGTAAGGGAACTCTTTGGAAGCGGTACTATACTAGGTGGTACAGATTTTGTAATAAATGTTTTTGGAGATGCATACCAACCAGCTGGAGTATTTGTAGCTCCAGCAGGAGCCTTCATTCTGTTAGGGATCTTCATAGCGGTATTTAATGTGGTCATTAACAGAAAAAAGGCTAAGAACTAATTACAAGAAAAGGAGGAGACTAAATGAATCTTTTAACAATATTAGTATCTACTGTATTTGTTAATAACTATGTATTCGCTAGGTTCTTAGGGATATGTCCTTTTCTTGGAGTATCTCAAAAAACAGAAACCGCTACAGGTATGGGTCTAGCAGTTACATTCGTTATAACCATGGCTTCAGCCATAACATATTTCGTTCAACATGCCATTCTTGATCCATTAGGAATTGGCTACTTACAAACATTAACATTTATACTTATAATTGCGTCATTAGTTCAGTTTATTGAATTATTTATAAAGAAGGCAAGTCCAGCCTTATATGATGCAATGGGTGTTTATCTACCACTTATTACTACAAACTGTGTGGTATTAGCTGTTACCATTATTAACATTCAAGAAAAGTTTACTTTTGTAGAATCTATAGCTAATGGTCTTGGTGCATCCTTAGGTTTCTTCTTAGCCCTACTTTTATTAGCTGGTGTTAGGGAGAAATTAGAACTAGCCAATGTACCAAAGGCTTTACAAGGTGTTCCTATTGCATTAGTTGCAGCGGGATTGATGTCCATAGCCTTTTCAGGTTTTAGTGGAATAGTATAGGAGGTAATGAAATGGAAAATATATTATATCCGATTACAGTCTTAGGCGGATTTGGACTACTATTTGGCGTATTGCTATCCATTGCCTCTAACGTATTTAAGGTAGAAGTAGACCCTAAAATAGAGGAAGTATTAGAAGCATTACCAGGGGCTAACTGTGGTGCTTGTGGTTTTCCAGGTTGTGCTGGACTAGCGGAAGCCATAGCTAAGGGAGAAGCACCTGTAAATGCTTGTCCAATCGGTGGTCAAACTACTGCGGATAACGTAGCTCAAATCATGGGTGTAGACTCAGCAGGTGTAGACAAGAATGTTGCTGTGGTCTTATGTCAAGGTAGTAAGGAAAAAGCCAAAGATAAATATGTTTATGATGGCGTTGAAGATTGCAGATATCAAAACGAAATTGCAGATGGATGCAAGGCTTGTTCATACGGCTGTCTAGGCTGTGGTACGTGCTATGATGTCTGTGAATTCGACGCAATAAGAATGATAGATGGTGTTGCAGTCATAGATAAGGACAAATGTACAGCTTGTATGAAGTGTATAGAAATCTGTCCTAAAGGTATCATCGAGCTTGTACCTTATGATAATGAATACATAGTTAAATGTATGAGTGAGGACAAGGGTAAAGATGTTAGGGCAAATTGTTCCATAGGCTGCATAGGATGTAGAATCTGTGTCAGAAATTGTCCAGAGGATGCCTTCACATTTGAAAATAATCTAGCCAAGATTATCTATGACAAGTGTACAAATTGTGGAATTTGTGAAGAAAAATGTCCAACTAAATGTATTTGGACTAGTGTAGAAAAGAAAGACGAAGACGTCGCTAGCTAAGAAAGTAGAGCCGAAAGGCTCTACTTTTTTATGACCTAACACACACTCCCTCATTACACATTACTAGGGATTAACAAAAGTAGATAACTTATAATAAAGCGCAGTCTCACATGACAAATTTGTTCATTCGTCCCTCTCTTGCAAATTTGATGTTCCTTGCGAATGACCTACTAAAGCTCACTATAGTTCGCTAAGTTAGGTCATCTTTGTACCCTGGGGCACTCCCTATCAATACCCTACGGGGTAAATTATTGTTGTA
>JAAYTL010000062.1 GCA_012518035.1 Tissierellia bacterium
TAAACCTTTAATGTCTCAACTAAATTAGACTTATTTAACCTATCGTGTTTAATCAATTCTCCTAGCTTCCTACTTACAAATCTCTTAAGGTTTTTCTCATTGCTACATTACATCAATATATTATAGGTTTCTAAATCATCGTAATGATAGACCCCATCATGGCCCCAGATTAATTTTCCAAGCCTAATGGCCTCCTTAGCTTCATAATAGCTTCTACTTACCTGCAATATATCTGGATAGAAATTCCCTAAACCAATGGTAAAGGTAAATTCCTTTAAATTTTTACCTACTATTTCCTTTATTTGATTTGCTAAATCCGTTGCTACTTTTCTTATACAATTCTTATCCTGTTGTATATCTTTTGAAATTGGATAGAGGACATAAATACTATCGCTTTGAGCCCAGACGATACTATCTCCAGCCTTGGAAAAAAAGGTTCTAAAAACAAACTCAAATAATCTTGACAGGAGAAGGTGAGACTCTCTTTCATCCTTTTTTAATCTTTGTAAGAAGACCTCTTCAAATGAATCAACATCTAATAGGAAAAGTAAGTATTCCCTACTAAGGTCCATGCCAAAAAACTTTCCCCTTTCAAGTACCGCCTCCCTTGTTTGAACATCACCTTTGATTAGGTCATTTAGAAAATCATACTTGTACTTTTTTTCAATTGCCTCTGAGGCAAATCTTTTTAAAAAGATCATTGCTAGAGCCTCAACAGCTCTTTCCATGGCAATCATGTCTTCTTCTTCAAACTTTTCTCTTGGTTTAATCATGTTAATATGTGCTACCAACACATCATTAATATGGATTGGCTTTGTCTCTATTATAGACTCTATCTCTCCAAACCCTAGGTTATCGGAAGCCCCGTCATATTCCGCTTCCTCTAAAAGCTTGTTATCCTTATCCAATATTCGCACCTTAGAAGATGTTAGTTTTGAAAGAGTTTCAGCTATCCCTCTTATCTCTCCTCCAGTCAAGATTATATTAGTAAAAAGTCTGTGTATTTCCTCAGACTTTTTAATGGTAACATAATCCCTATTAGTTATTTCACTTAAAACATCTCTTAAAATTAAATCAAACTTTGCATCAGGAGGTAATTCCAAGATTGGAATATTGAGCTCATTTCCTAGCCTAATAATTTCCATAGGAATTTTTTCTATATATCTGGTCTTGATTCCTAAGGCAGAAACCTTTTTCTCATTAATAGATAGCATAAATTCTTCTAGGCTACCTTCCATATTTTGGAAGGGATAGGCTGTAGTTAATAACAGCTCATGCTCATGGATCCAATCCGATATATCTGGAACCTCCATCACATTAGCAAATCTTACTTCCTTATGTAAGCCTCCAAGTCCTGCCAGAACCTTAGTATTTCTAAGGCAATCCAATTCTAAAGCTTCTTCTACTATTAAACCCACTGTAACCTCCTTCTTCATTTATGAACTCATAATTTAGTCAACAATATATAATTACCCAAAGCAGAATTGTCATAACACTTGAAATATTAAAGGCTACCGCTTAGCGGTAGCCTAGTCATTTTTATTTAGAACCTGTAGCTTGCTGCTGCTCCGGTGGTGGAGGGCATCCTATCCTTCGGCAGGATTACTACATTGCCTCCGTTACTGATTACTATTTCTGCAATGTCATTTAAGATATCACCATATTCGGCACCCGACTCCCCTTCTTCCAATTGTCCGGTCTCACGATTAACTCTACCTGGAATCAGCCTATCCGCCTCCAATAGTACCGTATCAATTCTGTTTTCGACACATGCCCTAGCTATTTGGGCTATGTCATCTGAGCCTAGGTGTTGGGATCTAGATGTTTCAAATTTCTGTATAAGCGCCTCTGTCTTCCTTAGGTAGGAAGGTTCGATTACTTCCCAGAAGGTATCCTTTAATTTATCAACGGTCAAAATATCGTAGTTGGTCTTAACCCCTTCTTCTAAAAGATAAGGATTGTGGCTTATCTTCCTGAATAGGGTGTGGTATTCTGGTAGGGCTACTAGGACAAGGGGTAGTTGAGTTGGCTTAGAATAGTTTTCTAAGACCACCCTATCAACAAACCTGAAGAATTTTTCTGTATCCTTTTCAATTTCGTCCTTCCTACTACCAGAACCATGGAAGACGGCTGGACCTCCTGCTGCCCCATACCTGCCTGTGATATAAGAGGAGGTGAATTCATCACCTAAGACATCCCTGATGTTGTTGGGGATATCCTCATCTAGGTCTACCTCATCAAAACCATACCTATTCCCCTCAAAGAGGGTAAAGCCATGACGGTTAAGGCCTAGGACATGGTATCGGTCTGCAGACTGGAAGTTTCTTATTAGGGGCTTGATGTAGAAGTTATCTCCCACAACCACCAGCTCCTTCACCGGCCTACTTAACTTATAGATTATGGTCTGACCCTCTGCGTGGAGGATACCTAAACCATCATAAGTATTTATCCAAAACTGCTTGTCCTCGCTTAGCCTGATAAAATCCTCCATTATAGTGCTGATTTCCTTCTTGGGATACTTTAGCTCCAGTAATCTCTCCACTTCCTTGACCAGGTTCTTAAACCTGATGACATCTTGGTTCTTTTCTGGGCTATGTCTGTGGGTGGGTTGATACAAGGATATAAAGGGCCCTTCTGTCGCCTTAAATAATTCATTAGGGAAGTCGTTCACAATTCTATACATCATCATCCCTCCTGCACTAGTTTGAATTGCCTTGTTTTATTTATACCCTTATATACCCTGAATTAAGAAATAGAAACCTAATAATTCTCCATAATTCCTCCTAAAGCTCCATAAATTTTTCTACACCCTTACTGTTGAGTATTAGCCTCACTAACAGTAGGTTTATAATCAAGCCTACTAGGACTAGGCCTAGGAAGATATTGATTTTAGTTACCTCCAAGAGGATAAAGGCTGCGATAGGTATGCCTATGGTTACCAGGGTAACTACCAAGGATACCAAGACACTGGCACTCTGCTTTACCACAGTTGTAGGTGAAGTCCAATCCAGCTTGGGAAAGTAAAGGTTAATCAATAGACCAGTGTAGGCAGCTACCAGGCAGTAAAGGCTGGATATAGCCAGGTTCCATATGAGGCTTGACAAATCAAAGTCTAAGCCTAGGTAGAAAATTATATTAGCCAGTATGGTTATGGGTAGGGTTACTAAAAGGCTGAGTATAATCTTTCCTAGGAAGATATCCTGGGTCCTAAGGGGCAGGGACTTCATAATCCAGAGGCTCTTCCCCTCCAGGGAGATGGAGGAACTGGTGGTAGATGACATACCTATACAGAATCCCATCATGGCTAATATGGCTAAGGGAAAGATATCCGCTACATAGGGTATATCCATATACATGGCCAGGGTCTCTCCACTTATGAAGAGGGTTGCTACCGCTGCCACCATAAGTAGGATCATCCCGATAAAGGTGTTAAGAATATAAATTGGGATTGAAATATATCTCCTTATCTCCTTCTTGGCCAGGGCACTTATGGGGGTCTCTGCCTTTAGGGTCCCCACTTCATAGTCAGCCCTCCTATAGCTCTCTCCCAGCCTGGATATAATCTGCTTAAAGGACCTACTAAAGACCAGGATGAAGGCCATAAAAGGTAGTAGGGAAAGTACTATAAAGATTAAGAGGTCCACTAGGCTTAAATCAACCAAGGCCTTAGTTAAATAGGCCGCCGGCGGATAGATTTTGGATATCATATCCATTATGGAGGGGCTATTTAGGACTATTCTTTCTATAATATCCTGGGTATAGTAGGAGCTAACCATAAAACCCAGGGTTAATAGGATAGAACCTAGGATAATGGTGATGTTCTTATACCTAAATCTTGATGCAAAGTAGGAGATAAAGAAGGCTAGTATTGAAGCCAATATAACCGGTATCAAGGGTATCAAAAGGACACCAAAACTTAAGACTAGAAAATAAGTCCAGGACAAATCCCCTACCCTAGTAAAATATATAATTGATGTGGGTATCAGGATAAAGGCCGAAAATACCCAGTTCAAGGATAGGAGGTTGATTATTTTGCTTATCAGGATAGTAGAATCCTTGATGGGGAGGGACAGGAGTAAATCATAGTCCCTGGAAGTAAAGAGGCTGCCCTGGGCCTTATATATAGATGTAAAGAAGACCATGACGGTACTGGCCATGATGGCCATGATTATAATCATTTCCAAATAACCAATCTGCTCTAGGGCATCTGCCATGATTTGGAAGTATAGGGTAATGGTATAGGCTAGGGCTGAGATACCCAATAATACTATACCTGACGCAAGCAAGGCCTTCCTCTTCTCCTTGCTAGAGCCTAGCTTCCTTGAAAAAGCATTTAACCCATAGTCGTTGATTAAGCTTGCCTTTAATAAATTTCTCAGATTAATCATTTTCCGTCAACTCCATAAACAAGTCTTCCAGTGAGCTATCGCCGATGATTTCACTGGTAATGCCTTCTGCAGCTATCCTTCCCTGCTTGATAATGGCTATCCTGTCGCAGAATTTCTCTGCCACTTCCAATACATGGGTGGAGAAAAATATGGCTGAACCCTCCTTACAAAGCTCCTTCATAACCTGCTTAAGGGCATGGGATGCCCTGGGGTCCAAACCAACAAAGGGCTCATCCAGAACTAAGAGTTTGGGCTTATGGATTAGGGCTGAGATGATTACCAGCTTTTGCTTCATACCCCGGGAGTATGATGATATCAAGTCACCCAGATACCTGGTCAGTTCCAATAGATCACCATACTTTTTAATTAGCGCCTCCCTTTCACCCTCTTCAATCCCAAAAATGTCTGCAATAAAGCTTAGGTACTGGATACCAGTCAGGGACTCATAAAGATTGGGATTATCAGGGATATAAGCAATCTTCCTCTTGCATCCTATGGGGTCATCCTTGATGGAGACTCCGTCTATCAGGACCTCCCCTTCCTGGAAATCCAGGATGCCAGCTATGGCCTTGATGGTGGTGGTCTTGCCAGCTCCATTGTGGCCTATAAAACCATAGATATGGCCTGCCTCTACCTTGAGAGAGATATTGTCCACTGCCTTTTTCCCTTGCTTATAAGACTTTGAAAAGTTTCTGATTTCTAGCACAAGCATTCCTCCTAAATATTGATGTGTAATTTAGTCTTCCTTTGCGTAGAAGTAGCTAGCCCAGATGGGTACAATAGCTACTGCAAGCAAGGTAAGAATCATTACAACTACCCTTACTGTTTCATTGAAGAGTAGGCTTGATAAAATAATTGCTAAGCCGGATACTACAAAGAGCCTTCCTCCTAGGCGGTGGGTCTTCTTCCAAGATATCTCACTGGAAAGGGTCCAGGGGGTTTTTATACCATAAAAGAAGTTGCTTTTGGCCTTGGGTAGGTAGTTACCTATAACTACAAACATGACTCCTGCCATTACCATGATAATTCTATCCATGGAAATGTCATAGCCAAGTGAAGACAAAATGATGGCCATCTGAAGCACAAAGGCAAAGGTAACCAGGACCCCAATAGCGATTTCATAACTGGATTCAAATTTCTTATAATTATGCCTTCTGGGGTCTATATTAGGTAAAAACTTCATACCCAGCCAGATTGCTACCATCAATAGAGGGGATAGAAAGGCTCCAAAGGGCTTGCTTACATAATTATCCACCTCGCCTTTTAGGTTCCAATGTATGGGAATCTCTTCAGGAAGTTTATCATAGAAGATTATAGTCATGGTAAGTACAAGCACAATTAAAATCAAGCTATAGATATTTATTTTCTTCTTAAACATCAGGTCCTCCTCCCTTATCTGGACTATTTGAAAAAGACATAAACCAACCTATAACCTCCTCAAATACAGAGGTATTCAAGGAATAAAGAATATATTGGCCTTGTCTTAAATCGCTGATTAAGTCAGCATGTTTTAGGATATTCAAATGATGGGATATACTTGCTTTACTTATATCAAAATGCCCAGCAATCTCACCAGCAGTCATATCTTTTTCCTTCAGAAGATTCAAGATCTTCCTCCTGTTGGCATCTGATAAGGCTTTAAACAAATTATTAAAGGACATCCATCCCACCTCTTTCAAATAAATTTAGACATTTAGATAATTGTCTAAATATATTATATAAATTCCAGCATAATATTGCAAGAATTTGTTTCAAATTTATTGGATTTGGGCTTGGATCTCTTCAATGACCTTTAGTGCTTCCTGGGAATCATCCAGGTTGAATATTATGACTCTTTTATCGGTTTTTATATAGATATATGGTAGATTGCCCTTTTTGACATGGAGCCTGACTGGACCCATTTCCTCAGTGGTAAAGTTACCCTTTAAATGGGGGCCTACTGATGCACCATTGGTCCTTCGCTTGATAGTAGGTAGCTCTTCCAAGGTTTTAGCTTCCTCAATCTCCTCCCATGTATAGGTGTCCCCATACATGCCATAGATTTTCAAGCCCTCATCTAAAATGCCCACCCTGGTAGGCCTCATCGAAATAACCATAAGTACTAGTACGAAAATCAAGGACAGGACCGTTATAACAATGCCTACTAGGCCTTCCCTTCGTCCCCTTCTCCAACCCCTGCTTCGGTCATTATAAATGTTCCTATCATATTTTTGGATTCTGATTACTAGGACTAGAGAAGAAACCATGGTAAAGATGACTGCAGGAGCCATTGACCATTCAATACCTAAGCTATGTAGAATTCCTCCTAAAAGATAAACTGCCCCATTGGCATAGGAATAAATCCCCATGGCCCGACCAAGTCCCGCTGTATCCACATTGGCCTTTCTCTCCTTGGGCATAGTGTTATATCCTGCTATCAAAAAATACCATTTAAATACATGGACAGCCAGGCCTAAGAAGATGAAAGTAGCTGCCATTATTATGTAAATCCACATAAGAAACCCTCCCTTTTCTCCTATATATTAAAATTATATACTTAAAGGGACCTATAATCCACAGATTTAGGAAGATTTAAAGAAGAAAAAGGACCAGACTAGATTTCTCTAGCCCAGTCCTTAGGGATTAAGATGCCTTATTCGATTTCTATTCTTCGGGCCTTCCTACCGCTATCCTTCTTAGGAACTGATATCTTCAAGATACCATTGTCTAGGTTGGCCTTGATTCCCTCATCTTCTGCATCAGCAAGATATACGCTTCTGCACATGGAAGAATGCCTTCTCTCCCTGTGGATGTAGTTATCCTTTTCTTCGCTGATTTCTTCTTTTCTATCAACGGAGATAGTCACCCTTCCCTCATTAACCTCAAGGGAAATATCCTTCTTGTCTATTCCTGGAAGCTCTGCTTCGATTAAATACTCCTTGTCATCTTCTCTAACGTCCATCCTAAAGGATCCTTGTAGGAAACTTCTCTCATATGGCCAGTTACTATTGAAAAAGTCGTCTATCATGTTGTAGAAGTTTCCAAATTCCCTGCTTAAGATACTGTTCCTTCTATTGAATGGTATCAATCCAGCCATCTACAACACTCCTTTTCTATTTGTAAAGTTTTGTTTTAGTTTGTTAGCACTCTCTGTCGTTGAGTGCTAATTCTATGTTTACATAATACCACCAAAAAGGATTTTTGTCAAATATTTTTTTAATCTTTTATAATATATTATTAACCTTTTATAGCCTAATATTCTTTGCCCTAATATGAAAGATAGCTAAATATCCTAGGATATCTAGCTATCTTTCAATACCTTCCCTTGCAGGAACTCCTTTTTGATAGTAGTGCTTGACTTCCTTCATCTCAGTTACTAGATCGGCATATTCGATTAATCTTGGAGACGCATACCTTCCGGTAACCACTACCTCTACATGGGGGGCCCGGTTATCAAGAATTTCTAAAACTTCTTCCACTGTAAAGAGTTTATAAAGGGTGGCTATATTTAATTCATCTAGGACCACCAGATCATATTTACCTTCTGCTAGGACCTGGGCGCAGACCTCCAAGCCTTCCTTAGCAATGTCTATGTCTTTCTGGGTGGGTTCATTGACTATGAAGCAATCCCTGCCAAATTGATGGATTTCAAGGTTGGGTAGGTAGTTCACGCATTTAAGCTCACTATACTCCATTCCCTTGATAAACTGAGCAAAATAGACCTTCTTACCAGCACATACTGCTCTAACTGCCAGGCCTAGGGCAGCAGTAGTTTTGCCTTTCCCGTTTCCTGTATATACATGTACATAGCCCTTGTCCATACAATCCCTCCATTCTTCTTGTAGACCCTAAGAAAACTAAGAATCTCCTCCTGTAAGCATATAAATCCAGCGTCATCTAAGGATATAGTGTAGGCTGTCTATGATATCCCCTGCCATCAGGGCATGCCTACCCAGTTTTTCCGCCGCCCTATCTCCTGCCAGGCCATGGATGTAGACTCCCAAGCTAGCAGCCTCCATGGAGCCAAGCCCCTGGGCTATAAGTCCTGCTATTATGCCCGTTAGGACATCTCCAGAACCAGCCGTTGCCATACCATCATTACCTGATTGGTTGAGGAAGACTTGCCCGTCCCTCCTGGCTATAACTGTCCTGGTATCCTTAAGGACACAGTTCAGTCCCTTTTTCCTAGCAAAATCTTCCGCTTCAGCTATTATATTCTCCGATATTTGCCTGGTATTCTTTTTTATCAACCTGCTCATCTCTCCCAGATGGGGGGTCAGGATGATATCCTGCCTGTGGTCTTCAAGGAGGTCAGGATTTTCAGCCAGAATGTTGACAGCATCAGCGTCTATAACTAGAGGTACTTCTGAAACCTTTAGGACTGTCTCTAGAATTATCCTAGTAGATAGACTCCTACCCATACCTGGTCCCACTACGATAACCCTGGCCTCTTGGATTTTAGCTATCAAATCACCTAGGTCTGGATTCTGGGAATCATAGGTGGTCAAGATGGCCTCAGGTAATTGAGTCTGTAGGATTTCCCGATTCTCCTCTACTGTGTAGATATTTACCAGTCCCACCCCCATCCTATAGGCGGCCTTGGCTGATAGATAGGCTGCCCCACTCATATTGGTGGATCCTGCTACTACTAATACCCTGCCAAAGGTCCCTTTGTTTGAATAGGGCTGTCTGACTGGTAACATTTCCATATCCTCTGGGGTATGGGAGGATACCTTGGGGAGCTTACCTTCAAAGCCAATCTCAGTAAGCCCTATGTCCTTTACTACTAACTCTCCTGCATACCTAGCTCCAGGATATAGGACCAGACCCAGCTTCTTAAAGCCGAAGGTAACAGTTTTATCAGCCAAGACAGCCTTCCCCATAACCTTGCCATCATCAGCTGATATCCCAGATGGTATATCAAGGGCTAATACCCTGGCCTGGGATTGATTTATTCCCTCTATGATGTCAGCATAGGCTCCTTCCACATCCCTAGATAAGCCCACTCCTAGCAGGCCATCTACTATGGTGGTATAGGCAGTAAAATCCACCTGGTCCAAGATGCCTATCCCGTAGTTTTGAACTATACTTATCTGCTGGCTGGTCTCAGGAGTAGACTTCTTGTCCCTATCTATAAAGAGGATATCTACTGAAACTCCCTTTAAATGAAGGAGCCTGGCCAGGGCAAAACCATCTGCCCCATTGTTCCCCCTGCCACAGACTACAAGGACCCTACTTAAGTCAAAACCATGGTCCACTAATTCTTCCAAGGCTCCTAGGGCCGCCCTTTCCACCAAGACCATGGATGGGATACCAATCTTGTTTATGGTATTGTAATCACAGGCCTTCATCTCATTACTAGTTACTAAGTATTCCACCGTTCTCACCTCTTTTGTTTATTATATCACAAATCCCCAGGCCCATAGCTGGTTTTTACTGTTTATGTAGCTAGAATTCAATTACTTTTCTTATAAAAAAGAACTCTCCTTAGAGAGTCCTACAAGCTTTCAAGCTCTTGTTTGCTATCCTTGGATATTAGGCTTAGGGTCAACATACTAATAAAGGCTGTTATAACAGATGCATAGGTCTCTGTAATGCTGGCATGGATTGGGTATCTGCCTGTGACTGAATGATATGCTACCCAAACAAATCCCACTATGGTAGTTAGGATCATTGACTTTACTGCAGCCTTAGAGGATGCCCTCTTCCAGTAGATTCCAAATAGGAGGACTACAAATATGGCCCCTCGTAAGGTGTAGGCAAAGTATACTATGTCAAGGACCCTGGTACTTCCATACATGATTAGGGCCAAAACCATACATAGGATTCCTGATAATCCTGTTGTTAGTCTGGATATTCTAAGGAGCTTTTCATCATCTGCATCCTTATTGATGAATTTCTGGTAGATGTCCTTGGTTGCCATGGTTCCAGCTGCCAGGATTATTGGGGATACTGTAGAAAGTATAGCTGCCATAATAGATGCTAAGACTATCCCCCCTGCTAAGGGTTCTAAATCCATCATTAGGGTTGGTAGGGCTAGTTTAGCATTGGCTAGGGCTGGGTATTTAACTCTAGCAGTCATTCCTAGAAGGGCTGTAAAGACTCCAAAGGGTGCTACAGCAAATGCAGTAATAATTGCTGATTTCTTGGCTACATGTACATCTTTAGCAGCTAAGATTGGCTGGATTCCCGCTTGGGCTGTACATGCCCCTAGGACTGA
>JAAYTL010000063.1 GCA_012518035.1 Tissierellia bacterium
AGATAACACCTAATCCAAAATTGGCAATAATATGCTTCTTTGATACTATGATTATAAATTCAGGTGATGATTGAATATGTCTAGATATTAATAGGTCGTAGAAATAAAAAACACCAAGGGTATAAACCTTTGGTGTTTAAATCTATTATCTCTTTGAGAATTGTGGGCTTTTTCTTGCTTTTTTGAAGCCGTACTTCTTTCTTTCCTTCATTCTAGGATCTCTTGTCAAATGACCAGCCTTTTTAAGTAGAGGTCTTAACTCAGGATCTGCTTCTAATAAAGCCCTTGCTATGCCATGTCTTATAGCACCTGCTTGACCAGTAAATCCTCCACCTTGTACATTAACTAGAACATCAAATTTATCTGCTTGTTCTGTGATTACAAGTGGTTCTCTAGCTATGGTTCTCAATGTTTCATAATCAAAATATTCTTCTATATCTTTATCATTAATAACTATGTTTCCATTTCCTGGGACTAATCTAACTCTGGCGACAGAAGTCTTTCTTCTACCTGTTCCCCAATATTGTGTTACAGCCATTTACAGTCCTCCTTTCTCATTCAATCCTATAGTTCGTATACTTCAGGTTGTTGAGCTTCATGCTTGTGCTCAGGACCTGCATATATTTTCAGTTTCTTAATCATCTTTCTACCTAGCTTGTTCTTTGGTAGCATACCCTTAACTGCTAGTTCAATTATTCTTTCTGGTTTTTCCTCAATCAATCTCTTGTAAGGAATTTCTTTCAAGCCACCTGGATGTCCTGTATGGTAGGTATGATTTAACTGCTCCAATTTATTACCTGTTAGTTTTATTTTCTCAGCATTTATTATAATAACAAAATCTCCTGTATCAACATGAGGAGTATATATTGGCTTGTTTTTACCAGTTAGAATAGCAGATACTTCAGATGCAAGTCTACCTAGTACCTTACCTTCAGCATCAATTACATACCATTTTCTATCTATTTCATTCGTTTTTGCCATAAAGGTCTTCATTACTTTCCCTCCTTATACCAATAAAATTACTTAATATATTCGAGGTATAAAAAAGTTTCCGGGCTCTTTTTAAACACTCTTATATATTCTAATACATGTAAAATACTATGTCAAGAGAATTTACATCTCACTTTATACTTTATTATTGTATCACATTTTTAAGATTTTGTATCGGAAAAAGACTAATCATAGTATACTTTTTCTAAATATAGGCCTTGGGGTGGTGCAGTTGGACCAGCCAAGGTTCTATCCCTTCCTTCTATAATCTTTTCCACTTCTTCGCTTTTTATCCTACCAGTTCCAACCCAGACCAGGGTTCCTGCGATAATTCTAACCATGTTTCTCAAAAAACTCTTTCCTTCGATAACTATATCTATAAAGGGATCATTTTTTCTTATTTCCATGCTGTATATTTCCCTAACTGCTGTATGGACAATGGTCTTGGCAACCATAAAACTTCTAAAATCCTTCTCACCTATGAAATACTTGGTTGCCTTTCTCATCTCATCTATATTTAAAGGTTTTTTAACATGATAGGAATAATTCCTATTTAAGGGACTAGCCAACTTGTCATTATAGATAACATATCGATATCGCTTCCCCTTAGCATCAAATCTTGCATGAAAATCCAAACTAACTTCCTCTGATTTAACCACTAGGATATCCTCTGGCAGCTTCAAATTTATGGCATGCATAAATCTCTCGGCTGGTATATCGCTAGTGGTGAAAAAGTTGGCTACCTGGCCCCTGGCATGAACCCTGGCATCAGTTCTACCCGAGCCTATAACCCTAACCATTTCACCTGTGGCCATCTCTAGAGCTGTCTCTAATACCTCTTGAATAGTTAGGGCATTCTCCTGTCTTTGCCAACCTGAATAATTTGTCCCATCGTATTCAATTGTTATCTTAATATTTCTCATCTTAACACCTAAATATATCTAGTTGATATTATTATTCCAAAAAATACTATCATGGCTCCCAAGGTGGCTATATCCACTCTTCTGAGGACTAACTCATTTAACCTAGTCCTACTATCTCCGCCCCTATAGCACCTAGCCTCCATGGCAGTAGCTAACTCGTCAGCCCTCCTGAAGGCATTTACAAATAAGGGCACCAAAAGGGGGACTAGGTTTTTAGCCCGTCTTAAGATATTCCCTGATTCAAAATCTGCCCCTCTTGCCATCTGGGCCTTCATAATTTTGTCGGTTTCTTCCAGTAAGGTTGGTATAAACCTCAGGGCAATGGTCATCATCATGGCCAGCTCATGGGCTGGTAATCCTACCTTCTTAAAGGGTGATAGGAGCTTCTCTATCCCATCTGTTAGGGCTATAGGAGATGTGGTTAGGGTTAAGAGGGAGGTCCCTGTTATCAAGAATACCAACCTCATAGCCATAAAAACAGCCTGTCTCAACCCCTCTTTTGTAACTACCAAGGGCCCTATATAGAAGAGTACCTCTCCCTTGGTCATAAAGATATTTATAAAGAAGGTAATGAGTATTATAAACATCAGGGGTTTTATACCCTTAAGAATGAATTTTAGAGGGACCTTTGACAGATGCACTGCTGTCAGTATAAATCCTAAAACCAGTATATAAGGATAAAAATTATTAATAAAGAATAATGTTACTATGAATAGTGCAATAATGATTATTTTAATCCTTGGATCTAACCTATGGATAAAGGTATCTCCAGGAAAATATTGCCCAATTGTAATATCCTTAATCATCTTCTCTTCTCCTTAAATAGCTTAATAACTCTTCTTTGGCCTCTGCAACCGTCAGTATGTCCTCTCTTACATCATGGCCCCTGGATTTAAGTTCCCTCATAAACTTGGTTATCTGAGGAATTCCCAGCCCTATACTCTCCAACTCATCTGCCCTTTTAAATATATCCCTAGTCTTACCATCCATGACAATCCTGCCATCATGCATGACTAAAATCCTATCTACTAGTTTTGCTATATCCTCCATACTATGGGAGACCAATATTATGGTAATCTTCTCTTTTCTAAATAAATTGTAGATCTCACCTAGGATTTCATCTCTCCCATGGGGGTCTAGGCCTGCTGTGGGCTCGTCTAAAACCAAGACCTTGGGTTTCATGGCTATGACTCCAGCTATGGCCACCCTCCTCTTTTGACCTCCACTTAATTCAAAGGGAGATCTATCCTTTAAGGATTCAAAATCAAGACCTACAAGGTCCATGGCCTCTCTTACTCTTTTATCTACTTCTTCCTTGCCTATGCCTAAATTACTGGGTCCAAAGGCTATATCCTTATAGACCGTCTCCTCAAATAACTGGTATTCAGGATATTGGAAGACCAGCCCAACCTTCTGCCTGATACTGCTTAGCTTAACATCCTTGTCTGTTATATTGGCTCCGTCTATAACGACTTCACCTGAGGTTGGTCTAATCAAACCATTTAGGTGTTGGACCAAGGTAGATTTACCTGAACCTGTATGTCCTATTAATCCTATGAATTCACCCTCATCTATGCTAAGGTTGATATCCTTTAGGGCCTTAGCCTGAAAGGGGGTATTGGGATTGTATGTGAAATTTAAGTTTTTAATTTCTATTATCATAGCAGATTTAACAACTCCTCTACACTTAGGACGTCCTGGCTTATATCAATGCCTTCCTTTCTAAGTTCATAGGCTAATTCCGTTACCTGGGGCACATCTAGGCCTAGTTCTTTGATTTTATCCACCTGTCTAAAAATTTCCTTGGGAGTTCCCTCCATCTTTATCTCTCCTTGGGCCATGACTACTATCCTATCCCCTTGGACAGCCTCATCCATATAGTGGGTAATTAGGACTATGGACTTGCCTTCTTCCCGATTTAGCTTCTTGATAGTATTCATAACTTCTATCCTACCAATAGGGTCCAGCATGGAAGTGGGCTCGTCTAGGATAATACAGTCAGGTTTCATGGCAAGTATCCCTGCTATGGCTACCCTCTGTTTTTGACCGCCAGAAAGCAGATGGGGGGCATGTTTCTTATAGTCAGACATTTCGACAATTTCTAATGCTTCATCCACCCTTTTTCTTATTTCTACAGGGTCAATACCCTGATTTTCTGGTCCAAAGGCTACATCTTCCTCTACTATTGTAGCTACTATTTGGTTATCAGGGTTTTGAAAGACTATCCCTGCCTTCTGCCTTATATCCCATATCTTATCTTCATCTTTAGTATTCATACCCATTACTTCTATATCACCCGATGTAGGAAGCAAAAGTCCATTCATCATTTTGGCCAAGGTGGACTTACCTGAGCCATTATGCCCAAGCACAATCAAGAACTCTCCTCTTTTTACCTCAAGGGATAAGTTCTTTACAGCTGCTGCGATTTCTTCATCATCATAGGACTTATATTCATATGTGACATTGTCAATTTTTATCATTATATCGTTCATTCTTCTACCTCAATCTTCCGTGTTATACCCTACCAATATACCATATATCGGAGAAATATTAAAGGATAAGTGGGGGCTAAAAATCATAAAAAAGGGGACTAAGCTTTAACTTAATCCCTATAAATTATACAAGTTCCAATATAGCTGTTTCCGCTCCGTCACCACGGCGGGGACCAGTTTTCAATACTCTTGTATATCCACCATTTCTTTCTGAATATCCTGGTGCTATTTCATCGAATAGCTTTCTTACTACTTCTTCATCATATATATAAGCTAAAGCTTGTCTTCTAGCGTGTAGATCTCCTTTTTTTCCTAAAGTTATCATTTTCTCTGCCATTCTTTGGGTTTCTTTAGCCTTTTCTAATGTGGTTTCAATTCTCCCCTCTCTTAACAAGGATGTTACCTGATTTCTAAGCATCGCTTGTCTATGAGCTGAAGAACGGCCAAGCTTTCTCAATGTTGCCACATTTATCCCTCCTTCACGCTTGATTACTCATCGATCTTCCTAAGACTTAATCCTAGTTCAGTAAGTTTACCCTTAACTTCCTCAAGGGACTTTTTACCTAGGTTTCTTACCTTCATCATGTCTTCTTCAGTTCTCTGAGTTAATTCTTCTACAGTATTAATATTTGCCCTTTTTAGACAGTTGTAGCTTCTAACAGATAGATCAAGCTCTTCAACTGTCATTTCAAGTACTTTTTCCTTCTTATCTTCTTCTTTTTCGACCATGATTTCTACGTCGTTCACATGGTCTGTCAACCCAATAAACAGATTCAAATGCTCTGTAATAATCTTAGCCCCTAATGAGGTCGCTTCTTTAGCAGTCATTGTTCCATTAGTCCAAACTTCTAATTCTAATTTATCGAAGTCTGTAATTTGACCTACCCTGGTGTCGCTAACATTAAAGTTAACCTTCTTTACTGGAGTATAGGCAGAGTCAACTGGTATAACTCCGATGGAGTTAGTGTCAGTTTTATGTTTTTCACTCACTGAATAGCCCCTACCCCTAGTTATTTCAAGTTCCATATATAATCTGCCATCTTCATTGACAGTTGCTATATAATGATCCTTGTTTATAATTTCAACATCAAGGCCTGTAACAATATCTCCTGCCCTTACTTCCTTAGGTCCCTCTACATCCAATAATAGGGTAACTGGCTCATCAGAATGTGATGTAGCTGCTATCTCCTTGATGTTTAGGATAATCTCTGGCACATCCTCTAATACTCCAGGTATAGTTGTGAATTCGTGCAGTACACCCTGTATCTTAACTGATGATACTGCTGCCCCTGGTAGTGAGGATAAAAGGACCCTTCTTAAAGAGTTACCTAATGTAGTACCATAGCCTCTCTCTAAAGGTTCAACTACAAATTTACCGTAGCTACCATCTTCGCTCTCTTCTAGGATTTCAATTCTTGGTTTTTCTATTTCTATCATTAACATGACCCTCCTTTACAATTTGGTTTTATAAGGACGAGGGCAACCAACACCATTATAAAACATTATTTAGAATACAACTCAACAATCAAGTGTTCTTCTATTGGTATGTCAATATCTTCCCTAGTTGGCTCAGCTATAATAGTTCCCTTTAGTTGTTCCAAATCAACATTTACCCATGAAACTGTGTTGCCATTATGATTTTCTATTAATTCCTTAAACTTTTCACTGTTTCTGCTCTTAGCTTTTACAGAGATTTCATCTCCTACAGTAAGAATCATTGATGGTATATCGGCCTTCTGGCCATTTAATAGGAAATGTCCGTGGGTAACTAGTTGTCTAGCTTCAGCTCTTGAAGAACCGAATCCCATCCTATAGACAACATTGTCTAGCCTTGACTCTAATATTTTTAATAGGTTCTCACCTGTGATACCCTTCATTTTGTCAGCCATGTTAAAGTATTTAACCATTTGTGATTCATTTATACCATAAAATCTTCTAACCTTTTGCTTTTCTCTTAACTGCATGCCGTACTCAGTTACCTTTTTTCTTGATTGACCGTGTTGTCCAGGTGCATAGTTTCTCTTTGCTATTGCACATCTATCGGAAAAACATCTATCTCCTTTAAGATATAATTTCATACCTTCTCTACGGCATAACCTACATACGGCCCCTGTATATCTTGACATCTATTTACACCTCCTGTATTAAACTCTTCTACGTTTTGGTGGTCTACAACCATTATGTGGAATTGGAGTAACATCCTTAATCATTGTTACTTCTAACCCTGATGCTTGAAGTGATCTAATAGCCGCCTCTCTACCTGATCCGGGTCCGTTTACATATACCTCAACGGTTTTTAAGCCATGCACCATAGCCTTTTTAGCTGCTTCTTCAGCTGCTTCTTGGGCAGCAAATGGAGTAGATTTTCTTGAACCTCTAAAACCTAATTGTCCAGCACTTGCCCATGATATTACATTTCCTTGTAGGTCTGTTAATGTAACCATTGTATTATTAAATGTAGAAGAAATATGCGCTTGACCTCTTTCTATGTTCTTTTTGGCCTTCCTTCTTACACGAGTTTTACTACCTTTAGTCGCCACTGATCTTTCCCTCCTTTGCTTGAACTATTTTTTCTTAGATACTATCCTCTTAGGACCTTTTCGAGTTCTTGCATTTGTCT
Organism: Tissierellia bacterium; assembly: GCA_012518035.1. Taxonomy (GTDB): domain Bacteria; phylum Bacillota; class Clostridia; order Tissierellales; family Tissierellaceae; genus JAAYTL01. The sequence continues at coordinate 7,026 of JAAYTL010000063.1, forward strand.
TGGTTCTTTGGCCCCTTACTGGTAAGCCCCTTCTATGTCTAATTCCTCTATAGCAATTTATCTCTCTTAGCCTCTTCAAGTTGAATGCTATTTCTCTTCTTAAATCACCTTCTACTTGATAGGTATCGATGATTTCCCTTAGTTTTGCAACTTCTGTTTCGGTTAAATCTTTAATCTTTGTATTTGGATCTATACCAGCCTTGTTCAAGATTTCTAGTGACCTTGATCTTCCGATTCCATAGATATATGTTAGGCCAACTTCAGCTCTTTTATCTCTGGGTAAATCCACGCCTGCAATTCTTGCCATTAAATCCTGCACCTCCTAATTATACATTTCCAAACTAGCCTTGTTTTTGTTTATGCTTTGGATTTTCACAGATTACCATTACTCTACCGTTTCTCTTGATAATCTTACATTTTTCACACATCTTCTTAACTGATGGTCTTACTTTCATTTAAATCCCTCCTATGCTACTTGTTTCGCCAGGTTATTCTACCTCTTGTCAAATCGTAGGGTGAGAGTTCAACTGTTACTCTATCTCCGGAAAGAATTCTGATATAATTCATTCTTAATTTTCCTGAAATATGGGCTAAAATCTCGTGACCATTCTCGAGCCTCACTTTAAATATGGCATTAGGCAATACATCTATAACCGTACCTTCTACCTCTATTACATCTTTTTTAGCCATTCGGTTTCGAACCTCCTGTTCCACTTGTTTAGAAGCTGGTTTGAAAAGCTTCTAAAAGTTTTCTAACATATGCATCATTAATATTCACATCATTCTCTATCTTATCTTTAAATTCCGTTACCACCGTATTGTAAACAGTCAAGTGCTTTATCTTTTTGCGCTTCGGATTGTCCAGTTTTCTCAAGTCCCCATCTACAATAAAGACATGTTGGTCGTCTACTATCTGGAGGACTAAGAAAATCCTTCCCTTATCCCTTCCTGCCCTTGACATAACTACTTGCCCGATAGAAATATCCATTGTAGAATCCATTATAAATTCACCTCGTATACTTACGCTTTATATGAAACCTTAATCTGGTTCCTATTCAATTGAATTTATTATAGTCCTGAATACTTCTTCAATTGGCTTAGTACCGTCAACATCCAGCAATAAACCTTTTTTCCTATAATAGTCAATCAAGGGTTGAGTTTGCTCTAAATAGACCTGGATCCTAGTAGCAACTGTTTCTTCTGTGTCATCAGCTCTCTGGTAAAGCTCTCCTCCATCTATATCACAAACACCTTCGACCTTAGGAGGGTTATTGATTACATGATAAGTGGCTCCGCATTCTTTACAAATACGTCTGCCTGTTACTCTGGCTATCAAAACGTCCTTATCTGCATCAATATTGACAACTTTGTCAAGTTTTATACCCATCTTATCTAATTCAATATCTAAGGCCTCTGCCTGCTCAACTGTCCTTGGGAAACCATCAAGCAAAAACCCATCCTTGCAGTCATCCTGGGCTAGCCTATCCTGTACTATTGAAACCACTATTTCATCTGGCACTAATAGACCTTTGTCCATGTAGGATTTAGCTGTTATTCCAAGCTCAGTCCCTGACTTGATATTTGCTCTAAATATGTCACCTGTGGAGATATGTGGTATATTATACTTTTTTACTATATTTGACGCCTGAGTACCTTTCCCCACGCCTGGTGGTCCAAGTAAAATAATTCTCATTTTTTCATCTCCTATAGTTTATTTTAAGAATCCCTTATAATGCCTCATCAACATCTGTGCTTCAATTTGTTTTACAGTCTCTAAGGCAACACCAACTACTATTATAACCGCAGTTCCTCCAAAGTTTATATTCATAGCAAATAATTTTGATAGGATTATTGGTAGTGAAGCCAACACAGCAAGTGAAAAACCACCTACAAATGCCAGTCTATTAACTACCCTACCCAAATAATCTGATGTAGGTCTACCTGGTCTAATTCCAGGAATAAAGCCCCCATTTTGCTGTAAGTTCCTTGAATATTCAACAGTATTGAATTGTACAGCCGTATAAAAGTATGTGAAGAACATTATTAGAATGATGTTCAAGATTGAGTAAATCCAGATTCCTACAGGCCCTTGTGGTGTCAAATACTTAATCACCCATTGGGCAAATTTACCGTCTGAAAACAGGGTTATAGTCTGTGGTAAAGAAAGAATTGCTGATGAAAATATTACTGGCATTACACCTGACATAGATACCTTAACTGGTATATGGGTGCTTTGCCCACCATACATCTTTCTACCGATTACTCTTTTAGCATACTGAACAGGTATCTTTCTTTCTCCTTCCTGTAAGGCTACTACAAAGGCTATTATGGCTAAAAATACTATACCAAATATCAGTATTTTTATCACATTTAAATCCCCTGCAAAAACTCCGCTAACAATAGCTATAACACTTCCAGGTAATTGAGAAACAATACCGACAAATATCAGAAGGGAAATTCCATTCCCAATTCCGTTTTTCGTGATTTGCTCACCAATCCATATTAAAAATGCTGTTCCCGCAACCAGAGTGATTACTACGATTACCTTCTGCAAGTTACCTGCGTTTGGGTCCAAGGCTGACTTAAATATACCCATTGTATATCCTATGGCTTGAACTCCTGCTAAGACTATCGCTAACACTCTTGTGTATCTATTGATTTTCTTTTTACCCTCTTCTCCCTCTTTAGCTAACTCTTCTAGTCGAGGGATAGCAATTGTGAGAAGTTGGATTATTATAGATGCAGTGATATATGGATAGATATTAGTTGCAAATATACTGAAGTTACTAAAGGTTCCACCTGCCATCAGGTCTAGGAATTGTAGGATTCCACCCTGGGAGGATTCAAATATACTCCTGATTATGATTTTATTCATATAGGGAACAGGGATACTAGAACCCAGTCTAAAAACTAATAACATCAGTAGAGTAAATTGCATCTTCTTCCTAATATCCGGTATCTTCCAAGCATTTCTTAAGGTAGAAATCACTTATATCACCTCTGTCTTTCCACCTGCAGCCTCTATCTTCTCTACCGCAGATTTACTGAACTTATGGGATTTAACGGTTAGTTTTTTTGTAATTTCTCCATTTCCTAATACCTTGATACCGTCTATAACCTTACCCTTTTTAACCAAACCTTCTTCAATTAATAGTTCTGGGGTAACTACTGTATCATCAGCAAACACGTTTAAATCCTCTATATTTACTATTGCAAACTCTTTTGCAAATATATTTGTAAAACCACGTTTGGGAAGCCTTCTGAATAGTGGCATTTGACCACCTTCAAATCCTGGTCTAACTCCTCCGCCTGACCTAGCGTTTTGGCCGTCATGACCCCTTCCTGCTGTCTTTCCTAAACCAGAACCAATACCTCTACCTACTCTTTTTCTTGGTTTGCTTCCTCCGCCTGCATTTGGTCTTAAATCATTCAGTTTCATTGGGTACACCTCCTTACACTTAGTCTATTACCTCAACCATGTAGTTTACTTGATGTATCATACCTCTTATTTGAGGGGTATCATTTTTTTCAACTACTTGACCGATCTTCTTTAATCCTAAAGCTTCAATTGTTTTCTTGTGGGTCTCAGGTTTGCCAATTGGGCTTTTTACCAATTTTATCTTGATCTTAGTCATGCTAATCCCCTCCTAGCCTATTATTTCTTCTACAGATTTTCCTCTTAATTTTGCAACCTCTTCAGCCCTCTTTAATCCCTTTAAGGCTTCCATAGTTGCATTTACAATGTTTCTAGGGTTACTACTGCCTAGTGATTTAGTCCTGATATCTCTTATTCCAGCTAACTCACATACAGCACGTACTGCTCCACCAGCTATAACTCCAGTACCCTCTTTGGATGGCTTTAACAGTACCTTACCAGCACCGAACTCTCCAATGATTTCGTGTGGTATTGTTGTACCTAACATTGGTACCTTAATAATGTGCTTCTTAGCATCTTGAATAGCCTTTCTTATGGCTTCTGGTACTTCTAGGGCCTTAGCCATACCTACTCCAACGTGGCCATTCTCATCTCCTACTACAACTAGGGCGCTAAATCTGAAGTTTCTACCACCTTTAACAACCTTAGTTATCCTATTTATGTTAACAACTCTCTCTTGTAAGTCTAATTCATCTGGATTTATGAATGTTCGTTCCATTAATTCCCCTCCTTCTATTAAAACTTCAATCCTGCTTCCCTTGCTCCCTCTGCAAGAGATTGAACTCTACCGTGATATATATATCCGCCTCTGTCAAAGACAACATTTTCTATGCCTTTTTCTAATGCTTTTTTTGCTATTAATTCACCTACGGCTCTAGCAGCTTCTTTATTACCGGTTGAAGTAAGATTAAGGGACTTATCTAAAGTAGAAGCTGATACTAAAGTAGAACCTGCAACATCATCTATTATCTGAGCATATATATGCTTTCCACTTCTAAAAACATTTAATCTTGGTAATTCTGAAGTTCCTGAGATCTTCTTTCTTACTCTCATATGCCTTGCTTTTCTATTAGCATTTTTGTCAATATTTTTAAGCATTCTATTCACTCCCTTCTACTTACCTGCCTTACCAACCTTACGTCTTATGTGCTCGCCAGCATATCTAACACCCTTACCCTTGTATGGCTCAGGTTTTCTTAAGGCCCTGATAACTGCAGCATAATTACCTACTTGCTGCTTGTTAGCACCTTTAACGATTATCTTGTTGGCGTCTGGTACTTCTACTTCGATTCCTTCTGGGTCCTCTAATTCAATTGGATGTGAGAATCCTAAATTAAGCACTAGTTTCTTACCTTGTTTTTGAGCCCTGTATCCAGTACCTTCTATTTCTAGAGTTTTTGAATACCCTTCACTAACGCCCTCTATCATATTAGCGATTAAAGTTCTTGATAAACCGTGTAAAGATTTATGTCTTTTATTTTCACTTGGTCTTTCAACTGTTATAACTCCATCTTCAATCGTAACGCTCATATCAGGACTAATTTGCTCTGATAGTGTTCCTTTTGGTCCTTTTACCTCAACAAGGTTGTTTTTCAACACCTTCACTTCTACCCCACTTGGGATATTTATTGGTTTCTGTCCTATTCGTGACATGAGTGCACCTCCTGTTCCATTAATCTAGTTGTTATATTACCAAACATAACAAATAACTTCTCCACCTACACCTAATTTTCTAGCTTCTTTATCAGCCATAACACCTTTAGATGTTGAAAGAATTGCTATTCCTAAACCACCTAAAACCCTGGGTACCTCATCAGCTTTTACATAAACCCTAAGGCCTGGCTTTGAAATTCTCTTGATTCCACTTATTACCTTTTCGTTTTGGCTACCGTATTTTATATCTATCCTAATGATTCCTTGTTTTCCATCATCAATAACATCATAGCCCTTTATGAATCCCTCATCTAGTAGGATCTGAGCTATTTGTTTCTTAATATTGGAAGCGGGAATATCAACAGAATCATGTTTTGCATCGTTACTATTTCTTATCCTAGTCAGCATATCAGCTATTGGGTCTGTCATCATATTAGCTACCTCCTTTCATAAATCAACTACCAGCTTGCTTTTCTAACTCCAGGTATTTGACCTTTGTGGGCCAATTCCCTAAAGCAAATACGACATACTCCGTACTTTCTTATATAGGCATGTGGTCTACCACAAATCTTGCATCTATTATACTCTCTTGAGCTAAATTTTTGCTTGCTCTTTTGTTTAGCAATCATTGATTTTTTTGCCAAGTTATTTCCCTCCTCCTTTACTTTCTAAAGGGCATTCCCATCTCTTCTAAGAATACTCTAGCTTCCTCATCGGTCTTAGCAGTAGTTACAATAACTATGTCTAATCCTCTGATGGACTCTACCATATCATAATCAATTTCAGGGAAAATCAACTGTTCTTTGATACCTAGGGCGTAGTTACCTCTACCATCAAAAGATGTACTACTAATACCTCTAAAGTCCCTAACTCTTGGTAGGGCAATGTTCATCAACTTATCCAAGAAGTCATACATTTTTTGTCCCCTAAGGGTAACCTTGGTTCCTATCTTCATACCTTGACGTAACTTAAAGTTAGCAATAGATTTCTTTGCCTGAGTTACTACTGGCCTTTGTCCTGTAATGATTTCTAACTCCTTTACAGCAGCCTCTAACTTCTTTGGATTATCTTTAGCATCACCAACACCCATATTTACAACAATCTTTTCAAGTCTTGGTACTTCCATTACGTTTTTATATTGAAACTTTTCCATTAATGATTTTACAACTTCTTTTTCGTACTTTTCCTTTAATCTGGAAGTCATACTCTTACCTCCCCTCTAACTATTTGTCAAATACTTCCCCACATTTTTTACAAACTCTTACCTTTTTGCCATCTACGATATCTGTGCGTGTTCTTACTCCAGTCTTATCTTTGTCACAGTACAGCATAACCTTTGAAGCGTAAATAGGTCCCTCATACTTAACAATACCGCCTGGTCTAGTAGGACCCATAGGCTTGTTATGCTTTGTAATCATATTTATATTTTCAACTATTACCTTGTTTTCTTTAGGTAATACTCTCATTACTTCTCCGATTTTGCCCTTTTCCTTGCCAGAAATAACAACAACCTTATCGCCTTTCTTTACATGCATGCTTTACACCTCCTCTTATAGTACTTCCGGTGCTAAGGATATTATTTTCATGAAGTTTCCTCTTCTTAACTCCCTTGTTACAGGTCCAAAAATACGAGTACCTACAGGATTGTTATCATCTTTTATAATTACAGCTGCATTATCATCGAATTTAATATAAGAGCCATCGTTTCTTCTAACTCCATATTTTGTTCTAACAACAACAGCCTTTACAATATCGCCTTTTTTAACAACACCACCGGGTGTTGCACTCTTAACAGTACAAACAACTGTATCCCCTACCTGAGCATATCTCTTGTTAGTTCCACCAAGAACCCTAATAACAAGAACTTCCTTTGCTCCTGAGTTGTCAGCTACTCTCATACGACTCTCAGTCTGGATCATTAGAATACCTCCTTCCAAGTAAAAAGATTATTTCGCTTTTTCTACAATCTCCACTAATCTCCATCTTTTATCTTTGCTAAGTGGCCTAGTTTCCATAATTCTAATTACATCGCCTACACCACATTCATTATTCTCATCATGAACCTTAAATTTGGTGGTCTTTTTGATTTGCTTCTTATATAAAGGATGTGTTGCTAATGTTTCAACAGCAACTACTACCGTCTTATCCATCTTGTCGCTAACGACAGTACCTACTCTTACTTTACGATTTCCTCTTTCCATTTAGGCCTTAGACCTCCTTTCTTATCCCTAGTTCTCGTTCTCTTAGTATAGTCTGTATACGAGCTATATCCTTTCTTACAGCCTTTACTCTCATGGGGTTATCTAATTGGCCTGTTGCCAATTGAAACCTCAAATTAAATAATTCTGCCTTTAGCTCTAACAGTTTATTATCTAATTCTTCAACGGATAATTGGCGAATCTCTTTAGCTTTCATTAGGCTTCACCACCCTTTTCTTGTCCTTCATCACGAGTAACGAATTTGGTTTTTATGGGTAATTTATGGGCCGCCAACCTCATGGCTTCTCTAGCGTCTTCCTCAGATACACCACCCATTTCAAATAATATTCTACCTGGCTTTACTACTGATACCCAGTATTCTGGTGCTCCCTTACCTGAACCCATACGTGTTTCAGCTGGTTTCTCTGTAACTGGTTTATCAGGGAATATCTTAATCCAGATATTTCCACCTCTTCTAACATATCTAGTCATAGCACGTCTAGCTGCCTCTATTTGGTTTGAAGTGATCCAAGCAGGCTCTAATGCCTGTAGACCAAATTCACCATATGTTATAGTATTGCCTTTTTGCGCCTTACCCTTCATTCTTCCTCTATGAACTCTACGATATTTAACCCTTTTAGGCATTAACATAATAATCTTCCTCCTTCCTACAGTTATTATTCAACTGTTTCTTTTTTCTCTTCACTCTCTACCTTCTTAGTAGGAAGAATTTCTCCTTTATACAGCCATACCTTCACACCAAGCTTACCATAAGTCGTATTTGCTTCAGCAAAACCATAGTCAATGTCTGCCCTTAGTGTTTGTAGGGGTATAGTTCCTTCACTATATCCTTCTGTCCTAGCCATATCTGCTCCACCAAGTCTTCCTGAAACTTGGGTCTTGATACCCTTGGCACCGAATCTCATTGACCTTTGGATAGCTTGTTTCATAGCCCTTCTAAAAGATACTCTTCTCTCAAGTTGTGATGCAATATTCTCAGCTACTAATTGAGCATCTAGCTCAGGCCTTTTAATTTCTTCTACATTTACTACTACAGATTTTCCAGTTAGTTTCTCAATCTCAGTCCTTAGTTCTTCAACTCCTGAACCACCTCTACCGATTACCATACCGGGCTTTGCAGTGTATACTGAAACTTTAACCTTGTTAGCAGCTCTTTCAATCTCAATTTTTGATATTCCCGCTAAATATAGTTTTTCTTTTATATAAATACGGATCTTATTATCTTCAACTAGGAAATCACTAAAGCTTTTCTTGTCTGCATACCATTTTGAATCCCAATCTTTAATGATACCAACTCTCAAACCGTGTGGGTTTACTTTTTGACCCATTAATCATCCCTCCTCTTCTATTCACGTTCTTTGACAACTACCCCAATATGACTACTCCTCTTTAGGATTGGATGTGCCATACCCTTAGCCTTAGGTCTCCATCTCTTCATGTGAGGACCGTCATTAGCATAGGCTTGATATACGTATAAATTCTCTCTATCTAAGTTCAAATTGTTTTCTGCATTTGCTATGGCAGAATTCAATACCTTTTCTAGAACTCTAGCACCTCTTTTAGGCGTAAATTTCAATATTGATAGAGCTTCATCTACTTGCTTTCCTCTGATTTCATCGCAAATATAATTTACCTTTAACGGTGAAATCCGAACATATTTAGCTATAGCTCTTGCTTCCACTGAGATTCCCTCCTCTTCTAAATCTATCTAACACCTGATGATTTTTCAACTTTATCAGCATGGCCTCTAAATGTTCTAGTTGAGACAAACTCACCCAACTTATGTCCTACCATGTCTTCAGTTATATATACAGGGACATGCTTTCTTCCGTCGTGAACAGCAATGGTGTGTCCAACCATTTCTGGGAATATTGTTGAACGACGTGACCATGTCTTTATAACCTTTTTCTCGTTTTTCGCATTCATTTCTTCTATTTTCTTAAGAAGATGGTCATCTATAAAAGGTCCTTTTTTTAGGGATCTACCCATTGTAATTCCTCCTTCCAGATAATTTGACTACTTAGTTCTACGTCTTACGATATATTGATCAGATTTCTTGCCTTTCTTCCTTGTCTTATAGCCCAATGTTGGTTTACCCCATGGAGTCATTGGTGATGGCATACCTATTGGTGCCCTACCTTCTCCACCACCGTGTGGATGGTCTACAGGGTTCATCGCACTACCTCTAACTGAAGGTCTGTGACCCATGTGTCTTGCCCTACCAGCCTTACCTATGGTGATAAGCTCATGGGATAGGTTACCTACCTGACCTATAGTAGCCCTACACTCGAGACTAACTAGTCTAAATTCTCCAGATGGAAGTCTAAGCTGTGCATACTTACCTTCTTTAGCCATTAATTGAGCTTCAGAACCAGCAGACCTAACCAATTGTCCACCTTTTCCTGGTTTTAATTCCACATTATGCACTGTTGTACCCACTGGCATATCCTTTAATTTCAATGCATTACCTATTTTAATATCTGCATTCTCCCCGGATTCTATAACATCTCCAACCTTTAATCCGTGAGGAGCTAATATATATCTCTTTTCACCATCAGCATAGTTTATTAGAGCTATATTTGCAGTTCAATTTGGATCATATTCTATGGATGCAACACGACCTGGTATTCCATCCTTATCTCTTTTAAAGTCTATAATTCTATACTTCCTCTTGGCTCCACCACCCCTGTGACGGATAGTGATTTTACCTTGAGAGTTTCTTCCACCGCTTTTACTCATGCTAACTAGTAAAGATTTTTCTGGCTCTGTTTTTGTTATTTCATCGAATGATGATACTGTCATTTGCCTAACAGCAGGGGAAGTTGGTTTATATTTTCTAACGCTCATCTTTTTTCCCTCCTTCAATCAAACTTCTATTCCATACCCTCGAAGAATTCAATTCCCTTAGAGTCTTCTGTTAACTTAACAATTGCCTTCTTCCAACTAGGTCTTCTTCCGTAAGTCAAGCCTTGCCTCTTAACCTTACCTAGCATGTTCATGGTATTTACCTTTTCCACCTTTACGTCGAAGATTTTTTCAACAGCCTTCTTTATTTCACTCTTATTAGCCTTCTTATCCACCATGAAAGTATACTTGCCATTTGCCATTTCTTCCATGCTTTTTTCAGTTATTATCGGTTTGATAATAATATCGTGTGGAATACGCATTATGCATACACCTCCTCCACTTTTCTAACAGCTTCCTTAGTTATTATAAATGAGTTGTACTTTAAAATATCGTAAACATTTAAGTTATTAACTACTGTAGTTTGCACGTTTGGAATGTTGTTAGCTGATTTAACTACATTTTCATCCTTTTCTGCAGTTACAATCAAAGCCTTCCTATCAGCATTTAACTTGGTTAATAGATTTACCATATCCTTAGTCTTTGGAGCTTCAAAGGTCAATTCATCTACTATAATTATTTCTCCATTTTCAACCTTTGAAGTCAAGGCTGATTTCATAGCCAATCTCTTGACCTTCTTTGGAACCCTGTAGCTGTAGTCTCTTGGCTTTGGAGCAAATACTACTCCACCACCTGTCCAGTTAGGTGCCCTTCTACTACCCGCACGAGCCCTACCTGTACCTTTTTGTCTCCAAGGTTTCGCTCCACCACCTCTTACTTCAGCTCTAGTCTTTGCTGATTGAGTACCTTGTCTTCTATTTGCAAGATGATTTTTAACTACTTCATAAACCGCATGTTGGTTAACTTCAATACCAAATACTTCATCACTAAGCTCTATTTCTTCTACTTGTTCTCCCAACATATTGTACACATTTACCTTAGGCATTTCACATCCTCCTTTCGGCCAAATTATTGTCTCTTAGTTGTTGCCTTTATAGTTATAAGTCCCTTTTTAGGTCCTGGTATTCCACCCTTAACTAGGATTAGGTTCTTATCTGCATCCACCCTTACAATTTCAAGGTTTTGTACAGTAACCCTATCATTACCCATTCTTCCAGCCATTCTATGGCCCTTGAATACTTTTCCAGGGTATGCACTTGCGCCCATACCACCAGCAGTTCTATGCATCTTTGAACCGTGGGTTTCTCTACCTCTGCTGAAGCCATGTCTCTTTATAACACCTTGGGTACCCTTACCCTTGGAAGTACCTGTTATATCAACCATGTCTCCTTCTTGGAAAACATCAGCCTTTATTTCTTGTCCAATCTCAAATTCATCTGGGTTTTCTACCCTAAATTCCTTTAAATACCTTTTATATGGAACTCCACCCTTTTCAAAGTGGCCTTTCATCGGCTTGTTTGATCTTGTTTCTTTTACATCTCCAAATCCAACTTGGATTGCATTATATCCATCTTTTTCAACAGTTTTCTTTTGAACCACATAAATTGGGCCAGCTTGAATAACTGTAACCGGAATCACCCTACCATCTTCTTGGAAGATTTGAGTCATCCCAATCTTTCTTCCTATTATGTTCTTCATTCTTGCACCTCCTATTATTTTACAGCGGATTACATAATGTAATCATATAAAAGTCTTATAACTTTATCTCAATATCAACACCTGCTGGTAAATTCAATTTCATAAGTGAATCTACAGTCTTTTGATTTGGATTTAGAATATCTATTAACCTTTTGTGAGTTCTTTGCTCAAATTGCTCTCTAGAATCCTTGTACATGTGAACTGCCCTTAGTATTGTGATAACCTCTTTTTCAGTTGGCAGTGGTACTGGTCCAGATACAGAAGCACCAGTTCTCTTTGCAGCCTCAACTATTCTTTGAGCTGATGAGTCTAATAACTCATGGTCATAAGCCTTTAATCTAATCCTAATTTTTTGCTTGTTTGACATTTAATTCCCTCCTCCTATCGCATGCTTTTTTCTTACATGCGACTTAGATTTGCCGATACACTCTTCCTGGTGTTCTATAATTTTTTTATTATATTCGGCAAAACCAGTCGCCCGATTTAAAACCGGACATTCTCAACAAAAATTTCTCTGGCACTCAACTCACTAGATAATCTCTGGAGCTTAATTGACGTATTCTGATAATACATGGATTCTCAACTCAATTATCTCAAGAGAGTTGAGTGCCAGACCACCTTTTGTATCATCGCAATGTCTCAAATTAAACACTAGTATATTTTACCCTAAAACCAGCAAAAACTCAAGCTTTTTTTATTAAAAGCTTAAGGATTTATAGCCTGTTATAGGACTTGTTTTTTGATTCTCTCTCAAATTTATTAAGCTCAAAATGAAGGAGGAATCCTCCTTCATTTTGGCCTAGAATTTATTCGATAATCTTAGTTACAACTCCTGAACCTACTGTCCTTCCACCTTCTCTTATGGAGAACCTTAATCCTTCTTCTATAGCTATTGGTGTTATTAAGGTTATGGTGAACTTAGCGTTGTCTCCTGGCATTACCATTTCTACGCCT
>JAAYTL010000064.1 GCA_012518035.1 Tissierellia bacterium
ATTGTCCGTTTCCCTTACCATCTTTAACAAGCTAATCAAGGCACCCAAACCTGTACTGTCTAGATACTCTAATTTGGAGCCATCAATTAAGATATCCACATTTCTTTCCTCAAAGGAACTCACGACTTCATTCTTAAACTTAATGGACGTATATATATCTACATCTCCCTCAGGTTTTACCACTAGCACTTCCTTATCTTGATCGAACTTAACTTCTAAATTTAGAGACAATATAAACCCTCCTTTTCGATAATATACATGATTAATTCTATTATATAATAAACTTAAAGTAAAGTAAAAAGACTATAATATGGCTTAATTTCAATTATCGAGAATCTTATAAAAAAACTAGGGAATGGATTTACTCTCCCTAGTTTTTCTTATATGGATCTAATGTTATATTATTTTTCCTCATCTTCTTCAACATACTTGGCTACTGCTACGACCTTATCGTCTTCCATCCTCATAAGAGTAACCCCTTGGGTATTCCTACCCATGGTAGATATATCTTCTCCCTTTATCCTAATAATAGTTCCTACTAGTGATATCATCATTATCTCATCGTTTATATCGATTACCTTGGCTGATACAATATCCCCAGTCTTCTCCTTGATATTGTAGGTTATAACACCTTTTCCACCCCTATTTTGTGTCCTATATTCACTTAGGGGGGTTTTCTTACCAAATCCTAGCTCTGTAACCACTACTAGGTACTTGTCATTTTCGATTAGGTCCATAGCAACTACCTCATCATCATCTTCCAAAGTAATTGCTTTAACACCAGCAGCACTTCTTCCCATAATTCTTACATCATTTTCATCGAACCTGATGGCCATACCCTTCTTGGTAGCAACAATCAATTCCTTGTCACCTTTGGTTTTCTTAACTGCTATCAACTCATCCTTGTCCTTAAGGGTAATTGCAATTATTCCGCTAGTCCTGATGTTTTTAAATTGTTCTACCTTGGTTTTCTTAATGATACCCTGTCTAGTTATAAAGATTAGGTTTTCTTCAGGATTATAACTTTCCATAGGTATAATGGCTGAGACTTGCTCACCCTTTTCAAAGCTTAACAGGTTGACTATAGCTGTACCCCTGGACTGCCTTCCACCCTGTGGTATTTCGTAGGCCTTCTTCATGTAGACCTTACCCTTGTTGGTGAAGAATAGGATCATATCATGAGTTGAAGTAATGAATAAATCTTCAACAAAGTCGTTGTCCCTAGTTGTTAGGCCTATGATTCCCTTTCCTCCCCTTCTCTGGGTTCTATAGGTGTTTTCCGGAGTCCTCTTTATATAGCCCATGTGGGTAAGGGTTATTACCACATCTTCTTCGGCTATCATATCTTCTATATCTATTTCACCAGAGGCTGGAACTATTCTCGTTCTTCTATTGTCACCGTATTTTTCCTTGATTTCTATTAATTCTTCTTTGATGATGTTGTCCAATAATCTCTCATTGGCTAAGATGTCCTTGAGTCTATTGATCTCTATAATTAGATTCTTATATTCTTCATCTAATTTATCCCTTTCCAGTCCAGTTAACCTTCTTAGCCTCATATCTAAGATGGCCTGGGATTGCTTATCAGTTAGGCCAAATTTAGCCATCAAGTTATCCTTAGCTTCTGCATCATTTTTGGAGCCCCTGATTGTTTTTATAACTTCATCTATATTGTCTAGGGCAATCTTAAGACCTTCTATAATATGGGCCCTATCTTCTGCCTTGTTTAAATCAAATTGAGTCCTTCTTCTAATCACTACCCTTTGGTGGTTTAAGTAATGATTTAGCATTTCCTTAAGGTTTAATACCTTTGGTTCCCCATCTACTAGGGCTAACATGATTATCCCAAAGGTAACCTGCATCTGGGTTAGCTTATATAGGTTGTTTAGGACAACCTTGGGTATGGCATCCCTTTTTAGTTCTATGACTATCCTTAAGCCATCCCTATCTGATTCATCCCTAAGGTCTGATATGCCCTCTAATTTCTTATCCCTGACATACTCTGCTATTTTTTGAATTAGGTTTGATTTATTTACCTGGTAGGGAATCTCAGTTACGATTATCCTATTTCTGCCCTTATCATTCTCCTCTATTTCAGCAACAGCCCTTAACCTAATCCTTCCCCTACCTGTCCTATATGCTTGTTTTATTCCATCCTTTCCCAGAATAAATGCCCCTGTTGGGAAGTCAGGTCCCTTTATATGCTTCATGAGTTCTTCTATACTAATCTCTTCATCATCTATTAGGGCAATTGTACCATCTATTATTTCATTTAGATTATGGGGTGGTATATTGGTCGCCATTCCTACAGCTATACCTGAAGACCCATTTACCAATAGGTTGGGGAACCTACTTGGCAATACCACAGGTTCCTTTAGGGTTTCATCAAAGTTAGGCATAAAATCAATGGTATCTTTTTTTATATCCCTAAGCATTTCCATGGCTAGCTTTGTCATCCTAACTTCTGTATAACGCATGGCTGCAGCGCTATCTCCGTCTATGGAACCAAAGTTACCATGGCCATCAACCAAGGGATACCTGGTGTTAAAATCCTGGGCCAGCCTTACCATGGCATCATATACTGAGCTATCTCCATGGGGATGGTACTTACCTAGTACGTCCCCGACTACCCTAGCTGATTTTCTATAGGTTTTTTCTGCATCCATGCCTAGATCATCCATGGCATAGAGGATTCTTCTATGAACTGGTTTTAGACCATCCCTAACATCTGGTAGGGCCCTACTTACAATAACACTCATGGCATAATCAAGGTAGGATTTTTTCATTTCGTCTACTATATTTCTTTCAATTATTTGACCTGTTTCCTTATCCATAATCCGCCTCCTATATGTCCAAGTTCTCTACTAGTTTAGAGTTTTCTTCTATAAATTCTCTTCTAGGCTCTACCTTGTCGCCCATGAGGGTTGTAAAGATTGCATCTGCCTCTAGGGCATCCTCTGTACTTACCCTCAGTAAGATTCTGGTATCTGGATTCATGGTTGTATCCCACAGCTGCTCTGGGTTCATCTCTCCTAGACCCTTATATCTTTGGATGGTTATGCTATTTCTACCTATTTCTTCTAATTTAGCATCCAATTCTTCATCACTATAAACATAGTAATCCTTTTTACCCTTGGAAATCTTATATAGGGGTGGTTGGGCAATGTAGATATTGCCATTGTCCAGTAATTCCTTCAAGTATCTATAGAAGAATGTCAATAAGAGGGTCCTGATATGGGCCCCGTCTACGTCGGCGTCCGTCATTATGATGATCTTTCCGTATCTTAATTTGCCTAGATCAAAATCATTGCCAATACCAGTTCCAAAGGCTGTTATTAGGGTCTTGATTTCTTCTGAGCTTAAGATCCTGTCTAGTCTTGCTTTTTCAACGTTTAGGATCTTACCTCTAATGGGTAGGACTGCTTGGAATTCCCTGTCCCTACCCTGCTTGGCACTACCACCAGCTGAATCCCCTTCCACTATGAAAACTTCTGTTTTTTCTAAATCATTGGACTGACAATCAGCAAGTTTACCTGGCAAGGTGGTGCTATCCAAGAGGCTTTTTCTTCTTGTTAACTCCCTGGCCTTTCTAGCTGCCTCCCTTGCTCTTTGGGAGCTGATGGCCTTTTCTATTATGATTTTGGCAACCTTTGGATTTTCCTCCAAGTAGGTGTTGATATATTCATAGGTTAAACTTTCCACAATCCCCCTGGTCTCACTATTGCCCAGCTTGGACTTAGTCTGACCTTCAAATTGGGGTTCTGGTAGTTTTACTGATAAAACTGCCGATATACCTTCCCTAACATCCTCTCCAGAGAGGTTATCTTCCTTGTCCTTGATATGGTTATACTTTCTACCATAGTCATTCATCACCCTGGTCAAGGCAGTACGGAAACCAGATAGGTGGGTTCCACCCTCTGTGGTATTTATATTATTTGCGAAGGTAAATACATTTTCTGTATAACTATTGGTGTATTGTAGGGCTAATTCTACTATGGTACCATCTTTTTCCTCTTCAAAGTATAGGATGTCCTTGTGAATTGGTGTTTTGTTCCTGTTTATATACTCTACAAAGGACTTAATTCCACCTTCATAGTAAAATTCTGTTTTCTTTTCATTTCTTTTGTCTTCTAGAATTATTTTTACTGCC
This sequence comes from Tissierellia bacterium, assembly GCA_012518035.1. Lineage (GTDB taxonomy): Bacteria > Bacillota > Clostridia > Tissierellales > Tissierellaceae > JAAYTL01. Next base: position 4,151 of record JAAYTL010000064.1, read on the forward strand.
TTATTTAAGAAGGCCATTTCCCTAAATCTATATTCAAGAGTTTCAGAATCAAAGACTATGGTTTCAAAAATTTCAGCATCTGGCTTAAAGTGAATGGTGGTTCCCGTATCCTTACTATCGCCTATAACTTCTAGGGATGTAACTGATTCGCCTCTCCTAAATTCCTGCTTGTATTCCTTATTGTTTCTTTTTACCTTTACTATCAACCATTCAGAAAGGGCATTTACTACTGAAATACCTACTCCATGGAGACCACCTGATACCTTGTAGGCAGAGTTATTGAATTTTCCACCTGCATGTAGGATGGTTAGGACAGTCTCTACTGTAGACTTCCCTGTCTGTGGATGGGTTTCTACTGGAATACCACTACCATTGTCTTCTATGGAAACTGAGTTATCTTCAAAAATTGTAACCTTGATGGTATCACAGATTCCTGCTAAGGCCTCATCTATACTATTATCTACAACCTCATATACTAAATGATGAAGGCCTCTAGGCCCAGTGCTACCAATATACATTCCAGGTCTTTTTCTTACTGGTTCAAGGCCGGTAAGTACCTGGATTTCATCTGCTGTATAATGTCTGTTATTAGCTTCCACGCTCAATTTAACTTCCTCCATTCTTATTCTTTTGTATATATCCTTTTTAATAAGGAGGTAGAGGATATATTTGACGTATACAATTTGTAACTGTTTAATCTACCCTTATAATTCCCCTTACTTGTATCAGAAGTTATTATATAGCTTTTGATATTGTCATTTGTATAATTAACCAAACAATCTTTCTTTATCAGGTTTTGGATCAAGTTATAATTGTCCTCTGATTCTAATACTGTATCAATATCTAATATTGCCACTATGTCGCTTTCTAATAAGGCGATGTTATCTCCTATGTGAATAATCATCAACAACTCTCCATTTCTAGTTTTCCGTCATTTATATGAAAGATGGTCTTATCCAAGTTATCCAAGGTTTGTAGGTTCTCCATTTCTGTCATTGTTATAAATACCTGCATATTCTCTAGATATCTAATAAGATACTCTCGCCTATCTTCATCTAATTCCGATAAAACATCATCTAATAATACCACAGGATACAGGCCTATTTCTTCCTTAATTAATTCCACCTCCGAAAGGATTAAGGACAAGACCAGGCTTCTTTGTTGGCCTTGAGAGCCAAAAATCCTTGCATCCTTGTCATTTAAAAACATTAAAATATCATCCCTATGGGGTCCTATTTCTGTAGTTCCAAATTCTAAATCTTTATTGATTTTTTTCCGTAGTAAGTTTATATAGGCTTCTTCCATTTCTTGTCTGTCTTTTGTGATAGGGATGTTTGAAGAATAGTGTAGGGTTAGGTTTTCCACATTCTTGGTGATTGTAGAATGAATATGATTGGCTATTTTTTCTAGTCTTTTAATGTACTTATGCCTCTCCAGGATAATACTTGTACCAATTTTAGCGATTTGCAGGTCAAATAAATCTAATAAATTTCCTGGATCTCTATTGAATTTACTAGATTTAAGTAGGTTATTTCTTTGAAGTAGAATTTTTCTATATCTGTTTAAATTATACTTATAAACTGGCCTAAGCTGTGATATTACATCATCTATAAAGTTTCTTCTCTCTTGAGGTCCATCCTTTACAATCCTTATATGGTCCGGAAAAAATAGGACGACATAAAGGCCACTATCTAATTCCCTCTGGCTTTTTAATTCAGTCCTATTTATTCTAATCCTTTTGGGCTTATTCCTATCTAGTTTTAACTCTATTAACTTGTTAAAGTTTTCTGTCCTTATATCAGCCCCTATATAGGCTTCATTTTTAGCGAAATTGATGATGTCACTATCCCTGTTAGTTCTGAAGGATCTGCCATTTGAGCACATATAGATGGCTTCCAAGAGATTGGTCTTTCCTTGACCATTCTTTCCAATAAAAATATTGATATTCTTATTAAAACTCAAATTTATATTCCTATAGTTTCTTATGTTAATAAGTCTAATACTCTCTACATTCAAAAAATACACCTCTCAAGGTCCAGCCTATAGATAAATTATATCATATTAAATTATTTTAAACAAATGTTCCTTATCTACCTCAATAATATCTCCAGACCTCAGTTTTTTGCCCCTTTGGAGGCATACTTGGTCATTAACTTTGACAAGGCCATCTTGGATAATGGCCTTTGCATGTCCACCAGTTTGGACTAAATTAATGAGTTTTAAAAATTGATCTAACTTAATAAAATCTGTTTCTATTCTAATTTCCTTCATATTCTCCCTCTTAATAGTCATCCTGGGCCAATCTGACTGGCAATACCAGGTAGATATAGTTTTCATCATTTACCCCATTAATTATACAAGGGTTTAGGCTGCCTGCAAAATTCAACTCAATGTTTTCAGCATCAATTACCCTTATACCTTCCAAAAGATATCGTGAATTAAAGGCTATATTTAGACTATCTCCTTTTTGAACTGATTCTAACTCTTCATATACATTACCTATTTCAGAATTAGACTTGATAATTACCTTGTTATTCTCTAGGGTAAGCTTTACTAGGTTAGCCTTCTCTTGACTTGCTAGTAGGGATGCCCTTTCTAAACTATCCTGTAGGCTCTTCCTATTTACTATGACTGAAGATTTATGCTCATCCCTGATGATATCCTTGTAGTTGAAGAACTGACCCTCTAATAACCTGGAGTAAACCAAGGTATCTCCCATATTAAAGACTACATGGCCTGATGCAATACTGATCTTTAAATGTTCCTCAGTATCTTCAAGGATTCTATTTAACTCATTTAAGGATCTACCTAAGATAATCATCTTAGTGTTTATATTGGAATCCAATGATAATTTCCTTAGGGCTAACCTATAGCCATCTAGGGCAACAAAAGAGATTTTTCCATCTTGAAGCTCCATTAAGACACCAGTTAAGGATGGTCTTGTTTCATCCTGGGAGGTTGCAAAGACAGTTTGTTTTATTATGGCCTTGAAAAGGTCAGTTGGGATTGAGAAAGATTCACTTTCTACAATTAAAGGAAGCTCAGGATAATCTTCACCTGGGTTTCCTGCTATATTGAATTCTGAATTTTCACATTTTATATTGATGTTATTATCCTTTACCTCTATATTTACACTGGTATCCGGCAATTTCCTTATGATATCCCCAAATATTCTTGAATTAACAACTACTGATCCCTCTTCAATTATTTCACAGTCTAAGTAGGTTTCTATACTGATTTCTAAATCCGTTCCTGTTAATTTTAATTGGTTGTTCTTAGCTTCCATTAAGATTCCGTCTAAGATTTGTAAGGTAGTTCTAGAAGATATACCTCTCTGGGCTATGCTTATATGTCTTGATAGATCTTTTTGTTCTACTTTGAATTTCATGGTTTTCCTCCTTTAGAAATAAATAAAGATATATAAATACAGTAGTAATAGTAGTAGGTCCTGTGATTATGTGGATAAGTCCTTAAGTTGCTAAAATAATACTTGTTTACTAATTTAATAAGATGTTGATAAGTATTTAATACTATAAATCCTATCCACAAGTGGATATTATAATCCCTTTAATTTATTGGTTATATATTCGATTTTTTCATTGAATTCCTTATCATCTTGAATATCACTACTTATCTTATTGCAGGCATGTATAACTGTAGTATGGTCTCTGCCTCCAAATTCATCTCCAATTTTAGGTAGTGACAGGTCAGTTAATTCTCGAGTTAGGTACATGGCTACTTGTCGAGGATAGGCTATAGCTCTAGTTCTCTTCTTAGAGTTAAAGTCCTCTATCCTGACATTAAACTGATTAGCTACTTCCGCTTTTATAAGATCTACTGTTATTTCTTTAGGTCTATTATTAGATATTATATCCTTTAGGGCTTCCTCTGCTAGTTCTACTGTTGGGGCCTTATTTGTTAAGGAAGAATAAGCCACAACCCTGATAAGGGCACCTTCTAGTTCCCTAATGTTGGACTCTATCTTGCTTGCTATATATTGCATAACTTCATCGTCTACTTCAAGATTTTCCATGTTTGCTTTTTTTCTTAAGATTGCTATCCTAGTCTCTAGATCTGGGGCCTGGATATCTGCTATGAGTCCCCATTCAAATCTTGACCTTAGCCTATCTTCTAAAGTAGGTATTTCCTTAGGTGGTCTGTCCGATGATATGATAATTTGTTTATTTGCTTCATATAGGGCATTAAAGGTATGGAAGAATTCTTCCTGGGTACCTTCCTTTCCTGCTATGAATTGAATGTCATCCACTAGGAGGACATCTACATTCCTATACTTGTTTCTGAATTCTTCATTTCGGTATTCTCTAATTGAATTGATTAACTCATTTGTAAACTTCTCGCTGGTTACATAGACGACTTTGGTGCTTGGATCTTGACTTAATATGTAGTGGCCTATCGCATGCATGAGGTGGGTCTTACCTAGTCCTACTCCACCATAAAGAAACAAGGGATTGTAGGCTTGAGCAGGGGCTTCCGCAACTGCTAGGGATGCTGCATGGGCAAACCTATTGCTATTACCGATTACAAATGTATTAAAGGAGTATTTAGGATTTAACTGTAATCTTTGGTTATTGTCATTTTTCTCCTGTTGGATTTTTTTCTCAAGGTTAGGACTTGTTTCTTCACCTGGGATTATAAATTTGATGGCATATTCCTTTTTAGTTACTTCCATAATTGAATATTTGATTAGATTTTGATATCTTCCTTCTAGTATACCCTTGGTAAAATCATTTGGTGCTGCCAATACGATGGTGTCATCGCTCATACTAACAGGAATGACATTTTTTAACCAAGTATTGAAGCTTACTTCAGTTAATTCTACTTTGATAATATTTAAGACATCATTCCAAATACTATCCAAATTTGATGACATATTTTACCTCCCTTTAAATATTTGAAGCATTTATCAACAAGTTTATTAAGATTATTTATGATAATAATTTAGTTAAATATTGTATAATATAATTGTGGAAAAAAATATCAACAAACTGTTGATTAGAGTACAAGGTTTTTACTTATGC
>JAAYTL010000065.1 GCA_012518035.1 Tissierellia bacterium
GAGGGGAGATAATGAAGAAAATAAGTATCTATTTAACAGTAGTCTTGATAATAACTATATTGATCCCGACGGTTATTGTTAAGACCTTTAATTTTGTTCCGATTTTGAACAAGGCCAAAGGACAAGATGTTACTACTGATCCACCATCCAACCCTATCAATGAGAAGCCCCTTGTAGTAGGTCAGAAAAGCATAGAAAGGGTCAAGATCTATAATAGTGATACAAAAAAAACCATAGAACTATCCCTGAGTGATTATGTAAAAGGTGTAGTTGCAGCAGAAATGCCTGCAGCCTTCCATATAGAGGCCTTGAAGGCCCAGGCAATAGCTGCCAGGACCTATGCCATAAGTAGGATTATCAAGTATGAGGAAGGTCATCCAGACCATCCTGAAGCTCCCCTATGTACAGGGGTTCATTGCCAGGCTTACTTGTCCTTGGAAGAGTTGGAAAAAATCCATGGTAAGGAATGGGTAGAAAACTATTGGGGTAAGATTGAAACGGCAGTTGATTCCACTAGCAATCTAGTTATCTACTATCAGGGAGAACTGATAGAGCCCCTCTACCACTCCACCAGCGGGGGCAAGACAGAGGATGCCGTCAATGTCTTTGCTATGGATTCGCCCTACTTAAAATCCGTTGAAAGCCCATATGAGGAGGATGCTCCCAGGTTTAGAGAAGTAGTAACCTTAACAGTAGATGAATTCTTAGACAAATTAAAGGAAAAATACCCCAAGGTCAATATCAACAAGGAAAACTTCCACCAAAAGATCAAGCTGATAGAAAAGACAGAAAGTGGCAGGGTTACCAAACTAGCAATCGACAGGGAAATCGTCAGCGGCAGAGAAATCAGGGAGCTATATGGCTTAAACTCAACTAACTTTGAAATAGTTTATGACATAAAGCTAGGCCTCATAGAGATAGAAACCCTTGGTTACGGCCATGGAGTAGGTATGAGCCAATGGGGGGCAAACGGCATGGCTAAACAAGGGAAGACCTATGAGGAAATTCTAAAGCATTATTATACAGGTGTAGTAATAAAAAAATTATAAGAATGAAACCGTAAATAAGGCTACTTATTTACGGTTTCTCTTATTAAGTACTATTTTCTTGCCTTGCCAGTAATATGCTCGATATCTATCTTAACAACCTTAGTTGTGTCAACTTCCCTTTCTATCTTATCCATACCTTCCCTGAGAAAATCAGATGAGTATTTTTTAACTAACTCCTGAAGGGCATGCTTTTTTTCATCCCCTTCAACTTCTGTAGCCCTACCAAATATGATAACACTTTCATACTGGGTGGCGAATTGGTCTGGTAGGGGTTTTGAATTTCTTACTACACAGAATGATACCTTATCATTGTGTTCAATATTCTCTAGCTTATGCCCTGTTACTGCACAATGGAAGTATATCTTGTCATCTACCAAAACATAGTTTATAGGAACTCCATATGCATAGCCATTTTTCCCCAAGGTTGACAAAACTCCATAATCACAATCCTTCAATATCTCAGTTGCCTGCTGAGTTTCTATTTGTCTATCAACTCTTCTCATCTCTTTAAACATTCAATCACTCCCTTAATTTTAAGTATCTGGAATTCTCTAATTATGATTATACCACTTTATTAAGAATCTTAAGATAAAGAGCTATACCAGACAAAAATTTATTCATTTTTATGTATTAATTTCTACATACTGGAAATACTAGCTAATGGAGGTGGAGTTATGAAGGACAGGATTTTAAAAACCTGTAAAGAGAATGCTTTTTTGATATTTCTTTTTATCTGTGTATGTATAGTAGCCATTAGTACCATATCTATTGTTATGAGAGAGATGGACAAAGATAGGGGCAAGGATGATCTAGTTATACTGGATAATCCAGGAGAGACAGATTCTAATCCAGCCAACCAAGATATAGGAAATGCCAGCCTAGATGCTAAAACAGGAGAGATTACGTTAAACTATGCTAATGCTATAGAAGATGCAAATCATGAGACTGGAGAAGAGGATGTCCAGGATAATGGAATGTCAGAGGAAGTATTCTATGAAGGGGAAGATGAGTTTGAAGATGATGAGATAGAGTTTATAGATAATTACCAGGAAGAACAGGCTGAACCCTCTAGTGAAATGATCTACCCTGTCCAGGGGGAAGTCATAACAGCCTTTGCTCAAGATACCCTCATTTATTCTGAAACCCTTGAGGAGTGGAGGGGACACTCAGGAATCGATATTAGAGTTCCCCAAGGGACCACGGTAATTGCGCCTATGGATGGGAAAATCAAGGAGGCAAATGAGGATGAGCTCTGGGGCAAGACCATAGTCATAGACCATGGAAATGGGCTGGAGACTAAATTCTGTAACCTAGGAACCCTTGAGATGGTCAAGGTAGGTATAGATGTCAAGCAGGGAGACCATATAGCTACAGTAGGAAAAACAGCCCAAATCGAGTTACTGATGGATGACCATTTGCATTTTGAAGTAAGAAAAAACCAGAAAACAGTTGATCCCCGTTCTATTCTTAAGTAAAAAGGCATAAGTATTTATAAGAATACCCAAAAAGTAAAGGGGGTTGTTGAGTGAAAGATTATATAGAAGAGAGAACCTTAGAGATAGCAAAATACATACTATCTGAAGGAGCCACCGTCAGGCAGGCAGCAGGTATTTTTGGTGTCAGCAAAAGTACGGTGCACAAGGATGTAACAGAAAGACTACCTAAGATTAACCCTCTTATAGCTGCTATGGTTAAGGATGTACTAGAAAGAAATAAGGCAGAAAGACACATAAGAGGTGGGGAAGCAACCAAGCTAAAATACAAGGCCATGAGCGAATAAAAAGTCCTATACAGGACTTTTTTAAATTTTAACTTATTCACTTATTCTCTTCTTAATTGATATTATAATGGTAACCAGAATTGCTGCCACTATTCCAGCAGAAAATCCGTTATTGTATAGATTGATACCCCCATGAAGATAGCCTACATTATTGACTATTACCACATGAACAAATCCAGTTATAATACCAACCAAAGGGCCAAAGGCACCAGCAACTGGGGCTAGGGCAGTACCAAAGGTTGCTGCAAAGATCATACTAACAGAATTGACATCCCACTTGGTAATCATAGAGGCTAAAAAGACGCCTAGGGTAATTGGTAGGGCATTCATAGGATGCTTTCCAAAGGAGGAAAAGCCTATAACTGTCAGGATTGCCCCTATAGAAGGTCCATTTAGGTTTCCACCGACCAATAATATATAAAAAAGCATAATTAAGCCCATTATACCCATATTCATAAGGCTTATACCAAAGCCATTTATTTGAACAAAGTCATTAGGAGCCAGCCCACTGCTTTCTAACAATTCCTTATATCCCTTAAAGCTCTTCTCATTGAATATAAATCCAAGACCTATCATAGAAAGGAATATAATCACAAAATATATGGTAAATACCTTATTATTACCCTGGGCAATAAGGGATAAGGATTCACTTTCAAGGCCAAAGGCTCTAAACAAGGACATAAAGAGTGTCCCGACTATACCACAGGTAAAGCCCACATTATAAAGGTTATAACCCATATGGAAGTCCTTGAGCTTATAGGCAAGGGGGACCAGCATAAATCCAGCCAAAATACCGCAAAGATTACCTAGTAGAAGGCCTAATATGGGACTAAAACCAAAACCAAAGGATACTAGACTTACCAGGGGGGCTAAGGCTGTACCAAAAAGGGCTATAACCAGGTAGTTTCCAAACCTTTCCTTTTTATATTTGGAGTAGAGATAGGCTCCTAAAATTATAGCTGCAAAATTATAGATATTTTTTCCGAAGAGGGCGAAGCCACCCACTGTAAAAATTCCTGCAATTATTGGACCATTTAGATTTAAATTATTGAATATTGCTAAGACTACTGATATAATCATAAGGAGACTGGAATTGACAATTGCAGCACCGATATTACCTACAGCAAAGTAATCTGACACTAAAGTACTAGGTGCTAAAATTATATCCTTTAAACCCTGGATAATTTCGTCAGGATGATTGAAAACTAAGGAAATCAATAAGAATGACAATATATAGATAGAAACTATGAAACGCTTCAATCTTTCACTTGCAATTTTTGGATTTGAAAACATATCTAATAGAACACTCCTTAGGAAAATTTTATACATGTGATTCTAATTATATGTGACTACTTATAATAATTCAATATAAGAATATATTATTGGAATTTTATTAGTTGCGAGAATATATATATATTTTTTTGGCAACACATCTAGTTAAATCAACAGAAAGGATGATAATAGTGTCTTTAAGATCAGATGTAGGTATTGATTTGGGAACCTCCAGTATCTTGGTCTATGTCAAGGATAAGGGAGTAGTCTTAAAAGAGCCATCGGTAGTAGCCATTGACCAATATACTGACAAATTCCTAGCTGTAGGAGAAGAGGCTAGGCAGATGTTGGGACGAACACCTGGCAATATCGTAGCAATTAGGCCACTTAAAGATGGAGTAATCTCAGACTATGAGATTACTGAACGTATGCTAAGGTATTTTATCAGAAAATCCATAAAGAAAAGTTTTTTTAAGCCTAGAATTATTGTATGTGTACCCAGTGGCATAACAGATGTAGAGCGAAGGGCAGTAGTTGAAGCCTGCCAGCATGCAGGAGCTATTAAGACATATATTATTGAAGAACCAATAGCAGCAGCCATAGGGGCTGGTATAGATATAACCGAGCCAGATGGCAATATGATTATAGATATAGGCGGAGGTACGACCGATATTGCAGTAATAGCCCTGGGTGGTATAGTAGTAAATAGGTCCATAAAGGTAGCAGGAGATGAATGCGACGAGGCTATCACCAAGTATATCAGGAACAAGTACAATATGATGATTGGGGAAAGGTCGGCTGAAACCTTAAAAATCAGCATAGGTTCTGTTTATCCACCTGAGGTGGAGAGGTTTGAATCTGTAAAAGGAAGAAACCTACTTACTGGACTTCCCATGACAGTAGATGTCAGTACCACCGATATGTTAGAGGCACTACGTGATCCTATCGATGAGATTACTGAGGCAGTCCACTCAGTCTTAGAAAGGACCCCACCCGAATTAGCAGCAGATATTGCGGACAAGGGTATAGTAATGACAGGTGGGGGAGCTCTTTTAGATGGTATGGACAAGCTTATCAGCGAGAGAACTGGTATCGAGGTCAAGATTGCTGATAATCCGCTAGAATGTGTTGCTATCGGAACGGGGAAATCATTAGAATGGTTAAAGAGTATTGAAATCGCAAATCCAGATTCAAATGTAAATATGAGATAAGCAAAACATTTAGGGTGACCTAAATGTTTTGTTTTTTTTGGATAGGATGTTAATTAAAGCCTCCCCTTAAAAAGCATATATTAAGAAATAGAGGGAATGATATTACTCAGTAAGGGAGGATGTTATATGGAAACGAATAAAGAAACCATAGATGCTCTTAACACCTTATTACAGGGAGAATACATGGGCGTTGAAAGCTTCAATTTATTTATATCTAAGATAGAGGATAATAGGCTTAAAGAAAGGCTAAAGAGTATTCAAGATAAGCATCGGGAAAATATCAAGATCCTATCCAACTATATACTGGATTTAGGTGGCAAACCAGATGAAAAAATTGGAATCAAGGGTAAGATGGGTGAAGTGATGTTAAATATGGAGCTGGGCTCAGAGATAGATTCCAGTGAGATAATCAAAAAAGCCATAGAAGGAGAGATAAAAGGTATTGGAAAGACAGAAGAGATATTAAGGGGAAGGCTAGATAGAAAATCAAAAGATGTGGCAGAAAAAATCATGGATAGGGATAGAAAAGCCATTGATGAATTAAAGAAACTCTTGTAGGCGGTTCTACAAGAAATGGATTACTTTATAGAAAGGTTAATCCTTTTCCTATTTGGTGGGGTAGCCTATTGTTACATGGAACTAGTTTGGAGGGGATACTCCCATATATTGATGTTAATACTAGGAGGTGTTTGCTTTCTCATAATTGGCTCTTTAGGTAGACTTGAGTTTAGATATAGAAAGTCTTTCCTTTTCCTTCAAATCCTAGCTACTGTAGCAATAACATCCCTGGAATTTATTTTTGGCTTAATCTTTAATTTAGGATTGGGCCTTAAGCTTTGGGACTACAGCAATTTAAGCTTTAATCTATTGGGGCAAATAAGCCTAAGATATAGTATCTATTGGTTTTTTCTATCTCTACCGGCCCTTTTGCTATATGATTATCTAGTCTATTGGTTGTTTGAAGGTGAGAGGCCTAAATTTTAGGTTACTGAGATAAGATTTAGGCAAAAACTCTTATAAGGTTAATCATATCCTTTTCGGATTGATTTAAAGTTGAAAGACAGAGGAAACAAGGGAAAGGTCAAGGGATAATCCAAATATCTATGATAAAACAGGATAATGGTCAAGATACAACTAATGTGGTCAAATTTCCCGAGATTTGATGTCTTGCATTTATCTTAGATTTGGACTATACTATAATAGTCGTCAAAAACGCCGGGGTGTAGCGCAGCTTGGTAGCGCACGTGGTTTGGGACCATGGGGCCGGGGGTTCAAATCCTCTCACCCCGACCATATAAAGACGATTAGGCTGATAAGTTTCTTATCAGCCCTTTTTAATTTCTGAGACCTATACATGGATAAAACTTACTAAATAGGTACTTGTGGAACAAATTAGCATCAAATAAGAAATCCGCCTATTTCTTGACTATAGTAAGCAACTATGTTAAACTGAAAATAAATAAATAGATTTAACCTTATTGAGAGTGGTGGAGGGAATGGGCCCAATGAAACCCGGCAACCTGTTTTAAACAAAGGTGCTAAATCCCACAGAATCTTATTCTGAAAGATAAGGACGTGTAATTATGCCCTTTTCTTTGAAAAGGGCTTTTTATTTAACATAAGGAGGAATACAAATGAAAAAATGGCTATTTACTTCTGAGTCAGTTACAGAGGGACATCCAGATAAGATATGTGACCAAATATCAGATGCTATCTTGGATGCAATTTTAGAGAAGGACCCCAATGCCAGGGTTGCTTGTGAAACGCTAGCTACCACTGGACTGGTGTTAGTTGCTGGAGAAATAACAACCTCCTGTTATGTTGACATTCCTAAAGTAGTCAGACAGACAATAAAAGAGATTGGTTATACAGATGGTAATGATGGCTTTGATTCTGATACTTGTGCCGTCCTTACTACAATAAATGAGCAATCACCTGACATAGCACTGGGTGTAGATAAATCCCTGGAGGTTAAAGAGGAAAGCTCCGACCAGCTAGACCAGATAGGGGCAGGGGACCAGGGTATGATGTTTGGTTACGCATGTAACGAAACTGACGAGCTACTACCCTTGCCAATATACTTAGCCCATAAGTTAGCACTTAGATTGGCTGAGGTCAGGAAGAATAGTGCTTTAGAATACCTAAAACCAGATGGGAAGACCCAGGTAACAGTTGAGTACCATGATGGCAAACCTGTTAGGATTGAAAATGTTGTTGTGTCAACCCAGCACAAGGCTGATGTCAGCCTTGAAACAATCAAGGACGACATAATAGAACATGTAATCTTGAAGATCATACCTGAAGATATGATAGATGAAGATACCAAGTATTATGTAAATCCTACTGGAAGATTCGTAATAGGTGGACCTACTGGTGATGCTGGTTTAACAGGAAGAAAGATTATTGTAGATACCTATGGCGGTATGGGTAGGCATGGTGGGGGAGCCTTTTCTGGCAAGGATCCAACCAAGGTGGATAGGTCAGCATCCTATGCAGCAAGATATATAGCAAAGAATGTGGTAGCAGCAGGTTTGGCAGACAAGTGTGAAATAGGCCTTGCCTATGCAATTGGAGTAGCAAGACCCCTCTCCATATTTGTTGATACCTTCGGAACAAATAAGATTTCAGAAGCAGAAATCAAGACCCTAATAGAAGAGAATTTTGATTTAAGACCAGCAGCAATTATCAGAGACCTTGACCTTAGAAGGCCTATATATAGGCAAACAGCAGCCTATGGCCATTTTGGCAGAAGTGATTTGGACCTACCTTGGGAAAGGTTAGATAAGGTAGAAGCCTTAAGGAGATAATGATATCCAACTAATAGCAATCGGAGAGTTTTTTAACTCTCCGATTTTGATTCTATTTGAACAAATACTTCTTTCCTATGTTATAATATTCCCATGAAGACAGGGGGTATTAACTTGCTTGTAATCGAGGGTATAGTAGAAGAAATCATATTTAGAAATGAAATAAATGGATATACAGTTGCCAGACTTAATACTAGTGATGGAAGCATTACCATAGTTGGTAAGTCTGCCTTTATCAATCTTGAGGAGATGGTTGAGCTAGAAGGAGACTGGGTTTACCATGATAGGTTTGGTGAGCAATTTAGTTTTACTAAGATAAAAACCACTGCTCCATCCACCCTCAAGGGAATTGAGAATTATCTGGCATCGGGCTTAATACCCCATGTAGGGAAAAAAACAGCCAAGAAGATAGTGGAAAGGTTTGGCCTGGATTCCCTGGATATAATCCAGTATAATCCAGAAAGGCTCAAGGAGATTCCTGGCATCGGGGATAAGAAACTTGAGAAGATCTCCAAGGCCTATGAGGAGCACAGGGAACTAAGGGATATAATGGTATACCTGCAGCAGTATGATATTTCCATCAACAACGGGATAAAAATCTATAAAAAATATGGTAAGGAGACCATAAAAGTAATAGGGGAGAACCCCTATAAGCTATCAGAGGATATACATGGAATAGGCTTTATCACAGCAGATAATATAGCCAAGAAGATGGGCATAAGTGAAGACTCCCCCTTTAGAATTGAAGCCGGCTTGAAGTTTTCCATGATTAATAGTGCTGGTGAAGGACATTGCTACTTGCCTAAGGAGGAGCTGATTAAAAAATCTGAGAAGATTCTAAAGGTGGACAGGGAGGCAATTGAAGAAGCCATACAGAACCTGGCCCTAAGGAAGAATTTTTACCTAGTTACAGAGGGGGAGGAGACCCTTATCTACTATATGCCCTATCATATAGCTGAGAACAATGTAGCCAGAAAGATAATAGATTTGTCCATGGTTGAATTTGATCAACTAGATGTTAATATAGATGAGGAAGTAGAGAAAATAGAGGCTAGAGAGGATATCACCTTTGGTAAGAAGCAGGTCTTAGCTATTAAGGAATCCTTAGATAATGGAGTCGTTATCATTACTGGGGGACCGGGGACAGGTAAAACCACCACCATCAATGCCATAATAAGCATCTATGAGGACCTGGACATGAAGGTGGTTTTGGCAGCCCCTACAGGCCGTGCAGCTAAGAGGATGACTGAGACCACTGGCAGGGAAAGCCAGACCATTCATAGGCTTCTTGAATTCTCCTTTATGGAAAGTGAGGATGAGATGTCCTTCAACAAGGACGATGAAAGCCCCATAGATGCAGATGTAATTATCATTGATGAGGCCTCCATGATTGACATCCTACTGATGAACAGCCTACTCAAGGCTATAAATCCAGGTACCCGCCTGATCTTAGTGGGAGATGTGGACCAGCTTCCCAGTGTAGGGGCTGGAAATGTCCTGAGGGATTTAATCGAGTCTGGTTGCATCAGGGTAGTAAGGCTGGACGAAATCTTTAGGCAGGCGGAAGAAAGCATGATAATTGTTAATGCCCATAGGATTAACAAGGGGGATTACCCAATCTTAAACGAAAAGGATAAGGATTTCTTCTTTATGGATACCGGTAGTACCCAAGAAACCTTAGCTACTATCTTAGACTTAGTCCAGGATAGGCTACCAAAATACTATGGAGTAGACTCTCTTAGGGACATCCAAGTCCTTTCTCCCATGAGAAGGGGAGAAGTAGGAATCAACTCCCTTAATAAACACCTCCAGGAAGTCCTAAACCCTAAGGATGATAATTGGCAGGAAAAACAGGTTGGGGATGAAATCTTTAGAATCGGGGATAAGGTCATGCAAGTAAAGAATAATTATAAACTGAAATGGAACCTGCTTAAGGATGGAGAAGAAGTGGATACAGGAGAAGGGGTCTTTAATGGGGACTTGGGCTTTATAACAGACATTAACAATGAAGAGAGCATAGTCACTGTCCTTTTCGATGATGAAAAGGAAGTAGAATATGAGTTTTCAGAGCTGGATGAAATCAAGCTCTCCTATGCCACTACAGTTCATAAATCCCAGGGAAGTGAGTTTCCTGTCGTGCTTATGCCCATTCACTGGGGACCTCCCATGCTACTAACAAGGAATCTAATCTATACAGCCATAACTAGGGCAAAAAAGCTAGTAGTCCTGGTGGGAGACAGGAAATACCTAAGCATGATGATAAACAACAATAAAATTGCCAAAAGATACTCATCCCTTGATAAAAAAATCAAGGACTTTCTCACAAACTTTTATAATTAAGCCTATTTGAATTATTTAAAAACCCTTTTCCTTATTGATGGTAGAGGAGTGGTGATATGGAATTTCTCAAGTCAATTCAGAACCTCTTTTTCCCAGCCAGGGGGCTTTGTTACTTGTGTAGGGAAAACTCCCCTGGTAAAGAGTATGCCCATATTTGTCAGGATTGTTTCAACCTGTTAGAGCCTGTCCATAAGGAGATAGACATAGACTCAGCCTTCCTGACCAAGATCTACTATACTCTAGTCTACAACAGGTATATGAGGGATATAATCAGGGACTATAAATTCCACGGTAAGAGCTATCTCTATAAGCCTCTAGGGGAGCTTATGTTAAGAACTATAGAAGCTAAAAGTCTTGGGGAAGGAATAGATCTAATCCTCTACATGCCAGCCCATAGGAGGAAGGAGGCCAAAAGGGGCTACAACCAAGCTGAGCTACTAGCCACCTATATAGGCAAGGAATTAGAAATAGAGGTTTCCCATAACAATCTAGTGAAAACCAGGTATACCAAGGATCAGAATAAATTAAGTAAACTGGAGAGAATGACCAATCTAAGAGGTGCCTTTACAATTCGAAATCGGGAAGGGATAAGGGGTAAAAGGATTCTTTTGATAGATGATATAATAACAACAGGTACTACCATGGATGAGGCCAGCAGAATATTAATAAAAAATGAGGCTCGGGAAGTACTTGGTCTTGCCCTAACCTCAAGTAGGAAGTTATAGTCTTTTAATGAGGACACTTTTGTCCTCGTCAATTTTATAACCGTTGGTTTCAAAATATTTTAAGGTTGCATTTATTTCCCCACCCAGTATGATAATAAGGCTACTGATAAAGAGCCAGATTAGCAGGAGGATGATACCTACCAGGCTGCCATAGGTAATGGCATATCTGCCAAAATTATTTACATAATAGGAGAAAAAAATTGAGGTGATCATCCAGCCCAGGGTCGTAAATACTGCACCTGGAAAGGTACTGGATATGGGGATTTCATTGATCTTTGATGTACAAGGGCTAAACTTATACAAGAGGGCGAATATAAGGATCATATATATCAAAGGTATGAGAATCCTTAAATAAGCCCAGAGATATAAGAAGATATCAGCCCTACCAAACATGGAAAATAGTTTCTTACCTAGGACCTCCCCAAACACCAAGGTCAAAAAAACCAAGGTCAGCAAAATTAAGAGGGCCAGGGTAAAAAAGAATGATATCAGCCTAAGCCTGATAAAGGACCTATTTTCCTCATAATCATAGGCCCTGTTAATGGCTTTGATTATGGCCTTAACCCCAGATGAGGCGGTCCAGATACCCAGGACTGCTGAGATTGATAAGAGTCTCTGGCTACTGCTTAGGGTAATCTCAGAAACAAAACCCTTGATTAAATTCTGGGTTGCATGGGGTAAGTAGATTATCAATCTTGCCAGGACATCCTCCCTAACCAGGGATGTATAGCTCAAGATATTTAAAAAGGTTATTATAAATGGGAAGAGGGACAAGATCAAGAAAAAGGTCAACTGGGTTCCATAGGCAATTATGTCGTCATCTTGTATTCTAAAAATCAACTGATCCAGAAAAATTACAGGTTTGAACTTGGATAATCTTCTTATCAGCCTCTTGATAACTACCACCTACTTTAAATACTTATCAAACCACTTACTGATTTCCTCTAATCTTCTAAGCCTACTCTTAGGTCTACCAGAGCGACTTAAGTCATGGTTTTCCCCCTTAAAAATACAGAGTCTAGCATCTACACCGTGATATTTTAAGGCCGTGAACATTTGGATTCCTTCAACCAACCAGCACCGATAATCCTCCTCAGAATGGATAAATAAGGTTGGGGTAACCACCCTGTCAGCATATTTCAAAGGAGAATGATCCCAGAGCTTATCTAGATCATCCCAGGGGGTACTGCCTATCTGGTCCTCTACGAAAAAATAACCTATGTCAGTTGTTCCAAACTTAGAAATCCAGTTGGATATACTTCTTTGGGACACAGCAGCCTTAAATCTGTTGGTATGGCCAATAATCCAATTGGTCATAAAGCCACCATAGGAGCCTCCTGTAACTCCCACCCTATCTTCATCTATGAAGGGATACTTATCCAAAACCAAGTCAGTAAACCTCATTATATCTTCATAATCAATACTTCCGTACTTGCCCCTTATATCAGCAAATTTATCTCCCCTACCATCGCTGCCCCTAGGGTTGCAGAAAAAGACCATATAGCCCTCATTGGCCCAATATTGCATCTCGTGGAAAAACACTTCCCCATAGGCAACCTTAGGTCCTCCATGGATATTCAAGATGGCAGGATAGGTTTCCCCTGGTTTAAAGCCTACAGGCCTTATTACCCAGCCCTCGATAAGAACATGCTCATCGGTTTTAAAGGTTAGTTTTTCGGGTATAGACAGGGTTTTTTCCTTTTGAACCCACTCATTGAAAAAGGTCATCTGCTCTTCCTTTTTCTCATTTAAGCTATAAAGTTCTTGTAATTTTAGGCTTCTTAATCCTATGAAATAAACATTTCCATTATGCACATCCAGGCCATCTATTGAGCCCTTTTTATTGGTTAACTTTTCAATTTTTCCCTTGCTATCAATCCTATTGATAAAGCTGGAATCCCCTTCAGTTGTTACAAAGTATAGATAGTCGCCATCTACCTTGATAGAATTAGAGCTTCCATATCTACAGTCAGAAGCAATGGAATTGTAGGTAGAAAAATCAAAATCGTCACTGGATAATCTAGCTATATAGGAGCCCTCATAATCAGTCATGTAAAAATGTGAATTCTGATTTAGACCATGGGACTGCATATCGTTTCCTATGAAGACTATCCCATCCTTGAAAAAATCAGCATAGGAGTAATTGAATACCTTAAAAGGAGATATCTTAGTAAGACAATCCTCTTTTAGATCATAGACCTGTAAATCCGTCTTAAAATACATCTTGTCTATAAAGGCGTTGCTTATGACTAAAGCCATGGTCCTATCCTGGTTTAGCCTAAAGTCATAGACATCAGTAAAATCATCGGTAACAGGATTTAAGACTTGATTTTCTATATCAAACCTATAGAGCCTGTTTCGCTTCTTGTTGGTAAAACCTTGTCCATTGGCCCAAAAGGGAATCTCATCTACAACCTCAAAGTCCTCGTTCTCCCTTGTCTCATCCTCTGACATAGGATCATAAGAAGCGGTGAGGAGCAGGTTGTTATCATCTATAAATACAAGGCTTTCTACATGCAAGGGGACTTCAAAGGTCTTGAAGGCCTCCCCGCCCATTAGGCTGATCTCGTAAAATGATGTAAACCTCTCCCCCTTGTCCTTTCTCTTCTCATCATTTTTACCAAGGACCCTAGGAAATACCAAGGTATCATCATCCTTCCAGGTAAAGCTTGTTTCCTCTCCTAAGGAGGTCAGCCTCTTGATAGTATTTGTTTTTTTATCAACTAAGTAAATATAGGACTGGTACTTATTTTCATCCATATTTATTTGATGCTTGATAAATGCTAGGTTTTTACCACTGGGTGAATATTTAAGCCCAGATAGGTAGCTATACTTGGTGAAATCATCCAAGAGCAACTTCTCCATAATTATCCCTCCACCTTGTATTTTTCCCTCTTAAAATCTTCCAACTTAATTATATTTGAAGGTAGGGTTTTATTGGTAGTTTGACTTAGGTAATGGAAAACCCTCTTCCCTAGGCTGGTCAGGCTGATGGATTCAGTTGTAGTCTGGCTATACTCAAGTAGGCCAAAATCCATTAGATAGCTCCAATAATCATAAAAGGGGTTATCTAGATTGGGCATGAGCTTGTTAAGTTTATACTCCTTGTCAAGCTTGAGACCTGAGAGCATCTCTGTAAACCTATCCCTTAAGATTCCTACTATATAGGGGTCTGAGTTTACGATAATCTCATCTATAAAATCCCTAGACCATAGGTAGTTCAATAGGAGACTATATTTTTTCCCTTCTTCCAGCCTTAAAAGACCCTTACCCTTATTGGTTACTTCTAGCCTACCCTTATCTATTTTTACAGCCCCAAGGCATAGTGATGAATGAAAAAAGAAGTTTATCAAAGGATAATCCCTTTGGGATGGGGCCTTTTTCTTCACTAGTATACCATTATCTAATAGGTGGTTTAAATTTTGCAGGTCCTTACGCTTCAGGAGTTTCCTTGCACTAGTCAATTCCACCTTGCCATCCAGTATATAGAGGATAAACTTATCAAAATCCTCTAAGAGGTCCATAGCAGTATCATTAAGACTTAAGTTCACCAGGGAAGCTAAATCCTTATCTATGTTGAAATTATTACCTATATCTAGTTTGTACATGTATAGAAACCTATCCTTGCTAATATCTAGAAGCTCAGAATAGGACTGCCTATATTTAGAATCTAAAAGGCTGAGATATTGGAGATAAAGCTTAAGACTAGATATATAGGAGTTAAACTCCTCCTGGGTACTTATGAGGCCATCTTTAATGGCATCAAAAAAGAAGTCCCTTAAGCTTAACCTATCTATATCAGATAGGGTCATATTATTGTCTGCCAGGGCATATTCAAAAATATTCGATAGATTTGTCAAGTGTTTTTTAACTGCCATTCCATTATGTTTATTGAGGAGGTAGAATTCAAACTCGTCCAATTCATCAAAAACATAGGAATGGATATCATCATTATCCATGAAGTTCATCAAGGATTCATTATAGATCTTATAAAGATTTAAGGAATACTTCTTCAAGTAGTCCAGCATGGTTAAGTTCTTCTCGAATTTCCTTAGGTTGTTATAATCTATAAGGAGTTCCTCCAAGAATAGGTCCTTGACAATAGAGGGAACATAGTTGATATCACCCATAAATATGGTCCTATCTAGAACCCTCCCTACCCTGGTAAATAAAAATTCACCTGTTTCAATCACCTTATTTATATTGGGTTCCAGGACCCAGTACTCTTCATCATTTAATATATCCTTAAGATGCACCCTGCCTCCATCAAAGCCCATGATTTCAAAAAGGGATACATAGGACTTAGATTTTTCAGTCAAGATCTCCTTCTCCAAGTCTGATAGGGAGGTGGATTCATCCCTGAGAAACTTCTCAATGAAGCTTTTTCCATCCTTACCTACATAGTCTACAGCCAGCCAGATATTTAGGGACAGGCTATTTCTTTCGTCCTGGATATATGTTAGGTCTAAATTGTATTCATCTAAAATATCTATTACATCTATCTTGGAGTGGATGTATTTTAATAATTTATTGGTTATCCCAATCTCCAATTGCATTATGTCCTTAAAAATTTGATTCTGCATTTTCTCCTCCTGTATCTTACTTCCTTATTATGTATTATACACTAATATGATTCTATGTACACAGGCTTAAATAAATCAGAAAAATATAAATAAAGGTCCCGATATAACCTCAGAACCTTTATTTTAAATGACTCTCTATTTCTAGTAGTTTGTTAAAGATCTTATTGGCATGATGATTGTAGATAATATCTATATCAGTAGGCTCTCGTTGGGGAGCAACATACTCCGTTGAGTAGAGTTTCTTAAATAATTCCTGGTTTTCTTCATTAAGTATAGGGATAATATTTAACTCCAAGAGGGTAAGGAGATTTTTTTCAACCCTGTCTAAAACAGTAACCACATAAAGGGCTGACTTGGAAGAAGTCCTCTTTGAAGAGTCCATATCCAACTCCTTTTTTAAGCCATCAAAACTGTCATTGTACTTTTCAAGCTTCTCCCTAAAAACGCTATTATCAAGCTGGTTGACATTAGTTATCATATCATGGATAAGGCCCTTTATTACAACATAGATATTGTCCTTGAGATAGACGAAGGATTGCCTATTATGGGGTGGGACTATGAAATAGTTGATAAGCATGCTGACTACGACCCCAATAAAGGTATCTAAAAGTCTATTCAAGGCATATATAAGTCTAGAATCCTCCTGGTACAAAAAGACCACAAGAAACACTATCGCGGAAAGGCTCAAGGACTGGGACCAACCAAAGATATTATGGAGATAGATGACCACAACGATTCCCAAGCCTAGGAAAAAATAATTATAGGGTAGGAGGTAGGAGAAGATAAGACCCACCAAGGCTCCTACAAAGGTACCCAGAATCCTATTTTTGCCTGCAACAAAGGATTCATTAACAGAGGATTGCATGGATACAATGGCTGCTATACCAACCAGGGATGGATTCTTTAAATTCAGCAATTCTGAAATCAAGAGAGATACAGCAACCGACAAACCGGTCTTTAAGGTCCTCATACCAATCTTATATTTCTTAATATGTTGCATTAATTAAAACCCTTTCTTCCTTATAATAATAGTATTATAACATAAATTGTAAATTATAGAATATGCTATCACATCTTATTAAAACCATCAACATGGTTATCAACATAAGAAAGGTCATGGAAGCGATTTTCCACAAGCCTATCCACATTATCCACAAGTTGTTCACAGGCAATATCAACAACTTATTAACAAGAAAGTTTTTATCTCCTTAACAATATTAATATTATATGTTTGAAAAGAGTATGAATTTGGGTATCATATTAACAAATGGTATAAGTCTTAAGACTTATGAAAGGAGTTGGGTTTATGATAATGAACTACGTTGGCAAGAACATGGAGGTAACCGATGCGCTTAGAGAAGTAACTGAGAAAAAGCTAAGCAGACTCGATAAGTACTTTCAAAAAGACATCCAGGGTAATGTGACCTTCAGTACCCAAAAGAACAGAAAGATCATCGAGGTTACCATAAACCTACCTGGAACTATTATTAGGGCAGAAGAGTCAAGTGATGACATGTATGCCTCTATTGACAAGGCCATTGATGTATTAGAAAGGCAAATTAGGAAATATAAAACCAAACTTCAAAGAAGATACCAAAATGGCGAAACCATTAGGTTTGAAAATGTGGTTCCCCTAAGCCAAGAAGCAGAAGCTGAAAGACCCAAATTGGTAAAGAGAAAGAGATTCAGCTTAAAACCAATGACCCATGAGGAGGCAGTGCTACAGATGGAGCTTTTAAGACACAACTTCTTCGTCTTTATGGATGGTGAAACAGGGGAAATAAATGTAGTTTATAAAAGGAAAGATGGGAACTATGGCCTAATAGAACCCTATATGTAGAATAGATTCAAGGTTGCAGTCTAGGCTGCAACCTTTTTTAGTTGGCGAGGTTGAAAGCACCTGCCATTAATGATAAAATTATATAGGTTAGAATGAAAGGTGGTTAAAGAATGGCAGGCTTGTTTGAGAAAATATTCGGTAGTTATAGTACCAAGGAATTGAAGAAAATCGCACCTTTAGTAAAGCGAATAATCCAGTTGGAGCCGGAAGTTGCAAGATTGACAGATGGAGAGCTTAAGGCTAAGACAGTGGAGTTTAAGAATAGATTGAATGATGGAGAAAGCCTAGATGATATCCTAGTGGAAGCCTTTGCAGTAGTCAGGGAGGCATCCCATAGGGTCCTAGGTATGAAACATTTTGAGGTCCAGCTATATGGGGGTATAATCCTCCACCATGGAAGGATAGCTGAGATGAAGACTGGTGAAGGAAAGACCCTAGTGGCTACCCTACCGGCCTATTTGAATGCCCTGACAGGCAGGGGTGTCCATATAGTAACTGTCAACGATTATTTGGCCAAAAGGGATAAGGAATGGATGGGAAAGGTACATGAATTCCTAGGTCTTTCAGTTGGTTGTATAATCCATGGCTTAACTAAGGATGAAAGAAAGGCAGCCTATGAAGCAGATATTACTTATGGTACCAATAATGAGTTTGGGTTTGATTATTTAAGGGATAATATGGTCATATACAAGGATGAAATGGTCCAAAGACCACTTCACTATGCCATTATAGACGAGGTGGATAGTATCTTGGTTGACGAGGCCAGGACTCCCTTGATCATTTCAGGTAAGGGGGACAAATCTACAGAGCTCTACAAGCTGGCTGACCAATTTGTCAAAACCTTAAGGGGCAGGGTAGTAAGTCCAGATGAAGGAAAGGCTGACCCCTTTAATAGAGAAATCAAGGTAGAAACAGTAGACTTTCTAATAGATGAAAAGGCCAAGGCCTGTACCATAACCGAGCAGGGTATAGCCAAGGCTGAAAAACACTTTAATATAGAGAACCTGGCGGATGTGGAGAATATGGAGTTATCCCACCATATCAATCAGGCCTTAAAGGCCAGAAATATCATGAAAAGAGATATAGACTATGTTGTCAAAGATGGGGAAGTTATCATAGTAGATGAGTTTACAGGCCGACTCATGTATGGTAGGAGATATAGTGATGGCCTGCACCAGGCAATTGAAGCCAAGGAGGGGCTAGATGTAAGGTCAGAGTCTAGGACCCTAGCTACCATAACCTTCCAAAACTATTTTAGGATGTATAAGAAGCTGGCAGGTATGACGGGAACCGCAAAGACAGAAGAGGCTGAGTTCAGAGAGATTTACAATATGGATGTTGTAGAAATTCCCACCAACAAGCCAGTTATTAGGGAAGATTTAGCAGATGTGGTCTATATGACCGAAGAGGCCAAGTTTAGGGCTGTAGTTGAAGAAATCAAGGAAAGACACGCCACAGGTCAACCTATCCTGGTAGGAACCATTACCATTGAGAAATCTGAACTCTTGAGTCGGTTACTGAAAAGGGAGGGCATAAAACATGAGGTCCTTAATGCTAAGTACCATGAGCTAGAGGCCAAGATTGTAGCAGAAGCAGGTAGGTATGGAGCAGTAACCATAGCTACCAATATGGCTGGTAGGGGTACTGACATAGTTCTGGGAGGTAATCCAGAGTATCTAGCCAAGGAAGAGTTGGCGAGGAAGGGCTACAGTGAAGAAGTTCTTAGCCAGATAGATGGTTTCTACGAGACAGATGATGAGGAAGTATTAGAAGCAAGAAAGCTCTATGAAGAGCTGGTTACTGAATATAAGAAGGAAACAGATTTAGAGCATGAGAAGGTTGTGGCTGTGGGCGGTCTTCACATCATAGGTACCGAACGCCATGAGTCCAGGCGTATAGACAACCAGCTCAGGGGTCGTTCAGGTAGGCAGGGAGACCCTGGAAGCTCTAGGTTTTATATTTCCCTTGAAGATGATTTGATGAGACTATTTGGTGGTGAAAGGCTTAAAACCATCATTGAAACAGTCAATATGCCAGAAGATGAACCCTTGGAGCATCCTCTCCTAACTAGGACAATAGAGAATGCCCAGAAGAGGGTTGAAGGCAATAACTTTGCTATTAGAAAGCATGTCTTAAAATATGACGATGTGATGAATAAGCAAAGGGAAGTTATATATGCTGAGAGAAAGAGGGTTCTAGAAGGCGAAGACTTAAGGGAGCATATCATCAATATGGCTAGGAGCCTTATTGAGGAAAATATCGAGATGAACTTCAGGCAATCCAATAATCCAGAAGATTGGGATATGGATGCCATCAGAACCTATACTAGGAGGCTCTTCGGTTTTGGAGAAGACTTCTTAAATGAAGATGCCTCAAGCTTCACCAGGGAATCACTCCTTGATTATATAATGAATAAGGCAGAAGAAAAATACTCTATTAAGGAAAATGAATTTGGGCATGATAGATTTAGGGAAGTAGAAAGGGTTATACTACTAAAGGTAGTGGACTCCAAATGGATGGACCATATAGATGCTATGGACCAGTTAAGGCAAGGTATTGGGCTAAGGGCCTATGGCCAGGTAGACCCAGTGAGGGCCTATCAGAATGAAGGCTTTGAAATGTTTGAGGAGATGAACCATGCAATTTCAGAGGATACGGTGACCTTCCTCTTCCATGTGGAAAACCCTGACAAGGTTGAAAGAAGAAGGGTGGCCACTCCTATCGTAACCAATGTGGATGGAGATGCACCTGCTAGGCAACCCTATGTAAAGAAGCAAAAGAAGGCAGGAAGAAATGACCCCTGCCCATGTGGTAGTGGGAAGAAATATAAGAAATGCTGCGGAGCAAATCAATAGGATTGGAGTGAGATCATGCAGGATATACACTTGGACAAGGAAAAGCTAAAGCAAATAAAAGAAATGGTTATCGAATTGGGTGTTTCACTTTGACCTCTCCAGCATAAAGGATCAGATCAGGGACAAGGAAGAACTAACATATAAGGCTGATTTTTGGAATGATACGGATACAGCTCAAAAGATAATGCAGGATATTAAGAGATTAAACAATGAGGTCAAACGATATGAAGACCTAGTCTCAGAAATAGAAGAAGTAGAAATCATGCTCCAATTGATGGAGGAAGTAGAATCCTACGAAGATTACAAGGAAATTTCCTCCGCCTTAGAAGAATTGGAGAAGAAGGCGGATAAGTACAAGTTATCTACCCTTTTAAATGGTGAATATGATAGTAACAATGCCATCCTATCCCTTCATTCAGGGGCAGGTGGCTTGGAGGCCCAGGACTGGGCGGAGATGCTCTTTAGGATGTATAGGAGATGGGCAGAATCAAAGGGCTATGAAGTAATAGTCCTAGACTTGCAGGCTGATACTGAAGGTGGGATTAAGTCTGTAACCCTATCCGTCAAGGGTTACAATGCTTATGGATACTTAAAGTGTGAAAAGGGAGTTCATAGGCTGGTGAGGATTTCCCCCTTTGATTCTTCAGGCAAGAGGCATACATCCTTTGCCAGTGTAGATGTATTCCCAGAACTGGACGATGATATAGATATAGAGATCAACGAAAAGGATCTGAAGATTGATACTTATCGCTCTTCTGGAGCAGGAGGCCAGCATGTTAACACAACTGATTCTGCCATTAGGATTACCCACATCCCGACTGGGATAGTGGTCCAGTGTCAATCAGAAAGGTCCCAGCATAGCAATAGGGAAACCGCCATGAAGATGCTTAAGGCTAAGCTGATTCAGCTAAAGGAAGAGGAGAAGAAGGAGAAGATAGAGGACCTTCAAGGCAATTATTCACAAATAGCCTGGGGCTCTCAAATTAGATCCTATGTTTTCCATCCATATAGTATGGTCAAGGACCATAGAACCAATGTTGAAGTTGGAGATACCCAAAGGGTAATGGATGGAGATATCGATATCTTTATAGATGAGTATTTAAAACAGGCAGCTCTTAAGTAGCGGGCATGTTCTTGTAGGCCATTCAGCATTTAAGCAAGATCTTGAGCTTGTCCAAGAAAAGATCTTCTCTATGCGTGGAATGGCTTTTTAATTTTTCCAGAGATATTTCAAGAAAATTGGGAAATTATGGAAGATTTGGAATATAACATAGGTGAAAGAAGGAGAAAGATATGGATCTAATAGGCAGACTAGCTGAAGAGTTTAAGATCAAGGAAAAGTATTTGAATAACCTTGTAGAACTACTAGATGAAGGAAATACCATTCCCTTTATAGCTAGATATCGTAAAGAGCTGACTGGGGAAATGGAGGACAAGACCATCAGGGACATCTCCAATAGGCTTAACTACCTGAGGAACCTTGAAGGCAGAAAGGAAGAGGTCATCAGGCTGATAGATGAGCAGGGTAAGCTGACTGAGGAATTAAAGGCAGATATAATAAGCTCTCAAACCCTCCAGAGGGTTGAGGACCTTTACAGGCCCTATAAGCAAAAACGTAGGACCAGGGCAACCATCGCCAAGGAAAAGGGACTTGAAAAGCTAGCCCAGATATTGCAGGACGAGGACTTGGACCATGATAATCTAATGAGTAGGGCAGAAGGATTCATAGATGAGGAAAAGGGTGTCAATACTGGTGAAGAAGCCTTGGCTGGTGCCATGGATATCATAGCAGAGATAATCTCCGACGATGCAGAGCATAGGCGGGTAATAAGGGATAGGCTTTACAAGGATGGTTTAATAGTGGTTGAGGGTGTAGACAAGGAAGAGTCAAGCGTCTACGATATGTACTATGAATATAGGGAGCCCATCAAATCCATAGCCAACCATAGGGTATTAGCCATAAACAGGGGCGAAAAGGAGAAAAAGCTAAGGGTAAATCTCTTTATTGAGGAAGAGGCTACCATAGACTATATAAAGGCTAAGGAACTTAAGCATCCAAATTCTGCAACCAGGGAATATATGGAAAAAGCCATAGAGGATGGCTATAAGAGACTCCTCTTCCCAGCTGTAGAAAGGGAGATTAGGAGCAATTTAACAGAGAGGGCAGGGGAAGAGGCCATCAAAATCTTCTCCCTAAACTTAGAGGCACTATTAATGCAGCCACCTATTAGGGGTAAGACGGTCATGGCCATGGATCCAGGCTTTAGAACTGGGTGTAAAGTTGCCCTAGTAGATGAGACTGGGAAATACCTTGATAACTCCATAATCTACCCAACAGGATCTGAGAAGCAAGTAGATATGGCAAAGAAGGAAATCAAGAGGCTGGTAAAAAATTACCAGGTTGACATTATTGCCATAGGAAATGGAACAGCTTCTAGGGAAACGGAATTAGTTGTAGCGGAGACCATAAAGGAGATGGATAATCCCATATCCTATACCATAGTAAATGAGGCAGGCGCATCTATTTACTCAGCTTCAGATTTGGGTATAGAAGAGTTTCCTGATTTGGATGTCACTGTTAGAGGGGCCATATCCATAGCTAGAAGGCTCCAGGACCCCTTGGCAGAGTTGGTCAAGATAGAACCCAAGCATATTGGTGTAGGCCAATACCAGCATGACCTCAACCAAGGTAGGCTTAGTGAGGCCCTGACTGGGGTTGTTGAAGATAGCGTTAATAGGGTAGGGGTAGATTTAAATACTGCTAGTCCCTCACTTCTAAAATATGTGTCTGGGATATCAGCCAAGGTGGCCAAAAATATAGTAGCCACTAGGGAAGAGAGGGGCAAGTTCAAGAACAGAAAGGAGCTATTGGAAATAAAGGGCCTAGGACCAAAAACTTTTGAACAGTGTGCGGGCTTTTTGAGAATCCCTAATGGGGAGAACCCCTTGGACAATACAGCTGTGCACCCCGAGTCCTATGATATTGCTTCAAAGTTACTTAAAGAGGACTACAAGACTACAGATGTGGATGAGTTGGCTAGGAAGCTAGGGGTAGGAAAACCCACCCTAGTAGATATCATAAAGGAACTGGAAAGGCCAGGGAGGGACCCTAGGGATGAAATGCCCAAGCCCATACTCAGACAGGATGTCCTAGGTATGGATGATTTAGTCCCAGATATGATTTTAACTGGTACGGTTAGAAATGTGGTAGACTTTGGAGTCTTTGTGGATATAGGAGTTAAGGAGGATGGCTTGGTCCATATATCCCAAATATCAAAAAAGTTTATCAAGCATCCTAGCGATGTTTTCAAGGTTGGTGACATTATTGATGTCAAGATTATTGATATAGACAAGAAAAGAGGAAGAATATCCCTATCTACGAAGGACCTTTAGTGGAGGTGTTACCTTGTGAGATTTGAGTCCAAGGATTCCATTGATAATCTTAGGGCAACGGAATACCTAAGTATAATTATTAACTTGTCAGAAAGAATTTTTCATGATCTCAAAAATAGCTTGGCAACTATCCTGGGTGTATTACAATTGGTACCCACGGATGAGCTGCCCAGCGAGTGCAAGTATTATATGGAGCAGATTCAGGTTGCTGGTTTAGAATGCAAGGAGCAGTTAGATAGGTTTCATAGCTTTATAGAGGGCTATGATGAGGATGTGGATAGATGTGAAGTTTTTAGCGATATTGTGTTTGCAGCCCTAAATATGATTAAATACAGGCTAATAAGAAATGGAGAAAGAAATGTAATCTTAAATGTGAACATTCATTCCCTAGCCTGTGTCTATTGTAATGAATATAAGATGAGACAGGCTATTTTAAACATCCTGATCAATGCCCTAGATGCCATGGAAGAAAGTGGCGGAGTCCTAGAGGTAGGAGTATATGAACAAGATAATAGAATCGTCTTGGATATTATTGATATGGGGATTGGAATATCAGATGAGGATATGGAGAAAATTTTTCAACCTAACTATACCACCAAGGGGAGCAAGGGGACAGGACTAGGTTTAAAGGTTTCCAAATCCATATTTGAGGAATATGGTGGGAAAATAGAAGTCAAAAGCAGGCTGGGAGAGGGTACCAAATTCACAATAACATTCCCAATTTCAACCAGTCCAAATGAACCATCTGGCTCATCCATATAAATAGGAAGTTCAATCAAAAATATTGTAACCAAATTGTAATAAATGCTTGTAATATTATTACAATAATGTTACAATGGTTGTATCATAGAATAAAAGCATCACCTACTATACTTTATGGAGTGATCATTTATGAAAGAATGGATGAGCAGGTTGAAGGAATGGCCAAATCTTTTAAGCTGGAAGAAGAAGGTACTCCTGATATCTGGTATCATCATAGTTGGTGCAGTCTTGAGTGCTTATGTATACGAGAGTAGCTTCTCGTACGAATTAGTTTTAAACGGTAAGTCGATGGGAATAGTTAAGGAAGAAGAGATGGCACAAAATGCTCTTTTGACAGCTAAAAACAGGGTGGCAGGTGATCACGGACTAGAAGCCTACTATAGTGAAGATGTCCAGATCAACAAGGTGAGGGCGAAGAAAGACCAGCTGGTTACTGAAGAAGACCTGGTAACCAATATTCACGATAGTATAGAAATCTATAAACCTGCTTCAGTCATTGTAGTAGATGGTGAAGAGAAGCTGATTCTAGAATCAAAAGAGCAGGCAGAAAATATTCTGGAATACATAAAGCAACCATTTATTGAAGGGGTTGAAGGTATCAAGAATACCGAAGTAGTCCAAGCAGACTTCAACCAGGAAGTGGAAGTAGTAGAAAAGGATGTACTTATAGGACATATACTTCCTGAAGAAGAAGCCATAAAAGAAGTAACTAAGACTAAAGCAAAGGTTTATGAGATTGCAGCAGGCGATACAGCGTGGACCATAGCCAAGGCTACAGCTACAAGTCTTGAGGATTTAGAAGCTGCGAACCCTGGTAAGGATTTGGAAAAGCTCATGCCAGGAGAAACCATAAACCTAACGATTCAAGAATCCTACATCGATGTAATCATTGAAGCTAAAGAAACTAAGACACAGTCAATAGCATATGAAACTAAAGAGAAAAAAGACTCTTCCCTTTACATTGGTGAAACAAAGGTAGAGCAGGAAGGTAAAAAAGGCGAAAAGCAAATCATAAAATCTGTTACATATGTAAATGGCCTCAAGGAAAGCGAAGAAGTTTTAGAAGAAAATATTATAGAGGAACCAGTAGAGAAGATTGTAAGAGTAGGTACCAAGCGTAGACCAACACCTGTTAGTACAGCTAGCAGGGGTGGTAGTTCACGAGGACCAGCTCCCACCTATAATGGAGAATTAGGCTCCGCTATAGTTAAAACTGCAAGACACTATATTGGAATTCGCTATCGTTATGGAGGTTCAACACCATCTGGATTTGACTGCTCAGGCCTTACGCAATATGTCTACAGACAATACGGCATTAGTCTTCCAAGAAGTAGTGCTGGCCAAGCAAGGCTGGGTGGATATGTTTCCAGAAGCGAACTAAAACCAGGAGACCTGGTAATCTTCCCTGGCCACGTAGGAATCTACGCTGGTGGAGATACCTTTATCCACGCACCTAGAACAGGTAAGCGGGTAGAAGTTAGCTCCTTAAGTGGATATTGGGGAGCAAGATTCCAAGGCGGAAGAAGAGTATACTAAGAATAAAACTGTAATCTACGGATTACAGTTTTTTTATGCTTCGACCAAGGATATATAACTTGACAGATTCTAAACATAGGTCTATAATAAGGGTGAATATATCTTCAGGGGGAGGTGCAATTCCTCACCGGCGGTAAAGCCCGCGAGCCTTTTAGGTTGACTTGGTGAAATTCCAAGGCCGACAGTATAGTCTGGATGGAAGAAGATGTATAGACATATGCTTGTCTATATTTTTGAGTAAAACCCCGAAGATGCCTTCGGGGTTTATTTTATCCCTGAAGCCAAAAATAGGAGGGATTAAAATGTACACATTAGACAGAGCAAGTTTTAACACTAGAATCATGGTAAAGGTTTCAATTTTAGCGGTTATTTCAATGGTGTTGATGTTCTTTGATATATCAACCTGGTTTGCTCCACCATTCCTGAAAATAGACCTTTCAGACCTACCAGCCCTACTAGGTGCATTTGCCATGGGGCCCATGGCAGGGGTATTGGTTCAACTGATAAAGAACCTCTTGAACCTAATAATTGAGGGTTCAATGACAGGGGGAATTGGTGAATTATCCAACTTTATAGTAGGTAGCACCCTGGTTTATGCAGCAGGATTTATTTACTATAGGAAGAAGACCTTTAAGAGGGCTGTCCTGGGTTTAATAGTTGGAATTTTAGCCATGACAACCCTAGCATCCTTGAGTAATTATTTTATAGTCTTTCCCCTATATTCCAAGCTCATGCCCTTAGATAAAATAATAGAAATGACTGCAGCAATTAATAAGTGGGTTGTAGACTATAAGACCATGATACTCTATGCAGTAGTACCCTTTAACCTATTAAAGGGTACCATAGTGTCCTTGGTTACAATCCTGATATACAAAAAAGTATCACCAATCCTTAAGAAGTAAGATAAGTGCGATAGGATCTCCTATCGCACTTTTTATCGTAGACCTTATGCTGGTTATACCTTATCTTAACCTTGTCCAAGAACAGATTTATCTTTCACAACAAGTACCTTATCATATCTATCCTTGGTTTCCTCGAATAAAACATGACTTACATTAACAATGGTTATATCTTCTAATTCCAGCAGGGTTTCTTCTATTTCTCTAGCAACTTGTGCATCCAGACTTGCAAAAGCCTCATCTAGAAAAATGATGTCCGATTTAGCTAGAAGTCCCCTGGCAATAGCTACCCTAGATCTTTCACCACCGGAGATATTCTTCCCATTGTCATATATCATAGTATCCAAGCCCTCGGGTAGGCTCTTGACAAATTGGCTCAATCCAGCCCTTTCAATTGCAAGTTCAATTTCATCTTCCCCATATTCCTTATAAAGGCAGATATTATTTCTTAAGCTATCTTCAAATAAGAAAACCTCCTGTTCAATATTGGCTAGAATATTGAAATAATCCCGTTTCTTGATATCCTTTAGGTTCTTCCCATCTATTAGGATTTGTCCCTTAGTAGGGTTAAAATACTTTCTAAGTAATTTTAAGAGGGTGGATTTCCCACCACCACTAGGACCTATGATTAAGTACTTTTCACTCCTCTTTAGACTAAGGTTGATATTTGATAGAACCACCTTATCACCATAGGCAAAGGAGACATCTTTAAATTCGATACACTCATTAAAAGCATCCATCCCAATAGTTTCTAGATAATTTTCTTGGTTCTGTAAACTGGCATCCATCTTTTCAAATATACCTTTTACTGAAAAGATCTTAGGGAACCACTCACCCAATTCCCTCAGAGGATAGATAACCCTACTCATATTGTTTATTATTAAGATTACAGCACCTGCTGTTATAGTGCCCCTTAAAGCCATCAGACAGGTTATTATCATAATTACTATAAATGAACCATTCATTAAGAAGGACTGGAGGGATAGGATATAGGTATGGATCCTATCGATTATAAATCTCTTCTCTTGGATATCCTTACTCTTGTTGCTGAAATCCTCCCTAACCTTATCATCTAGGTTATTGGCCTTTACTATTTGAAAGGCGCTAAGGACTTCCTTTATGTAGGAGGTATATCCTTGGAACAAATCAGAACGCTGCTTCTCATGCCTTTGCAAGGGTTTAGCCACAGCAATTGCAAGCAAACCTGAAACAATAGATATACTAGCCCCTAGGAATAGGACCATGGGACTCACTGAAGCAATAACAATAAAGGCCACTATGAAGGCTATGAAACTATTTCCCACAGAATAAATTCCTTCAAAATAATTCTTTTCTATGCTATTCATATCATTGGTTATGGCTGATAGATAGATGGCATTGTTCTCAGCCTGAAATTCGTTTATGTTTTTATCAAAGAGCCCTTCCACATAATCCATTTTTATATTAACTAAAGATTTATATAGGTATAGGCCCCTGGTATAGGATGTCAGTATACCAAATATCAGGGTCATACTAATGGCTATTGATATCTTAAAAGCCTCTGCCTTTAACATGTCTAATTGGCCTGCTAGGGCAGCATCTACTATTGTCATCATCTTAATGGTGATATAACCCTCTAGGCTTACTACTATTGTTAGGACAGCTAAGGCTAACAATAGGTAGGGCCATGATCTACTTATGGATTTTTTCATATGGCTACCTCCATAAAGTACTTGTCTGCTTCA
>JAAYTL010000066.1 GCA_012518035.1 Tissierellia bacterium
GCATATCGGTTGCCTGATTCAGCCTTGGTCTTCAGCCTAACGCTATTTACTGATGCATAGGCAATTTCTGAAGCTGAAAAGAAGGCTGAGAAAATTATACATACAAGGATACCTATATATGGCAATATATCCATTATGAAACAACTCCTTTCACCACATCTTCCTCATCCCAAATATCTCCAACTAGCTCCTCTAAGATATCTTCAACCGTTATTATGCCTACGACTTTCTTGTCCTTGTTGACGATTATGGAGATATGATTCTTTTCTCTACTCATCTTCCTTAATAGATCATCTATTGGAATGTTCTTATTTATAAAGCGTGGTTTACGGAGAACTTTTCTTAAATCTATGGAGTCGTTTCTTATATATTGCTTAAGAAATTCCTTGGTCCGTAAAATACCTATTATCTTGTCCTTATTACCACTATAGACTGGTAATCTGGAGTATCTTGTACTTTTTACCTTACTTAAAATATCTTCTATTGGCCAGTTGATGTCAATAGATTCTACCTGATCTATGGGTGTAAGAATGTCACCTGCTTTGATTACGTCAAAGTCTAATGCGGAGTGTATAAGTTCTTGTCTTTCCTTATCTAGTACTCCTTCCTCCTCAGCAGTTGTCATGATCTCATAAAATTCCTCCTCATTTATCTCTGGCTCATCTGATGCTGAGAACATATTAGAGATAAAGTTGGAAATTATAGTAAAAAAGTAACTAAATGGTGTGAAAATCTTCATCAAGGCTGATAAAGATCCGGCTATTGCTAGGGCGTATTTATAATTTGACTTCCCATAGCTCTTAGGAATCATCTCACTTAGTAAGAAGACTACTATGGTTGAGAAGATTGTAGCATACTTAACCGAACCCAGACCCCATGTTTGTGTAGCTATCAGGGTTACCAATGATGCAAAGCCAATGTGGGTCAAATTGTTTCCGATTAGGATTGTAGTTAAGGCCTTGTCAAAGTTTTCTGTAACATATAAGGCTTTCATGGCCTTTTTGTCACCATTTTCTGCTTGTTTTTTTACTCTTATTTTGTTGAGTGATGCAAATGCTATCTCTGAGGAAGCACAATAAGCAGCACCTAATAGTAAAGAGAACAGTAGGATAATCTTTATCCACCCTCCACTGTCCATAAGACAACCATCTCCTTTATCATTAAAGATTCTTATAACTCCCAAGGCTATTAACCAGGTTGGGAGTTATAAGTGTTTTTATTATGAGGTTATTTTTAATTAGTTAATGACTTATTTATCTTGAGCCTTGATTCCTTCTTCATAAAGGCCTTCTACTGCTGTTCTAGCTGCTACAAAGTTAATTTTTGGTGTATCTAGGGTAGCTACACAACCTGGTGTTATCATCATACCCTTTGGACCAGCTTCTAAAACAACTTGTCTGATATGCTCCTTTATTTCGTTTGGATCTGCACTTGATAACCATTTTTCATTGATTCCACCAAGTAGGCATTTGTCTGTTATCTTTCTAGCTTCAGCCATTGTAGGTTCAGCCCATCTGTCATGCCAGTTGATGCATTGAACTGGATAGTCAGCTAGCAATTCAAACATTGTATTATCTCCATGGGCATGGATGATGTTGAAGTATGTTTCATCCTTGAATGCTTCCATTACTTGAAGGTCATATTTCTTTCCGAACTCTTCGTATTCTTCTACAGTTAGTAAATCTGTAGTTGCACATTGGGTTGCAAAGAAGAATCCAGCGACGCCTTCTTTTATGTTTAACTTAACGAAGTCAATTGTAGTTTCAGTTATTGCTTGAAGAGCTTTATGAACATACTCTGGATGTGTTCTTAAATCTTCTAGAACCCTATCTCCAGCTAATTTCTTTGCTGTTGTTAGTGGTGAGAATATTGTTTGAACATATGGTATTTCTTCGCCCTTAAGTTGTTTTCTTAATTCTTTAGCGTATTGAACTTGTTTACCATGGGAACCAAAGTATCCAGGTACTGCTTCTAGTTCTGCCCATTCTTTAACGTCGTCTATAGCAAATTTTCTTTCTAGGACTGGTTGGTCTTCTGTACAATAGAAGGTACAGCTTAAACCAAAGTCATGGGCACCATAGTTACCAAAAGGCATCATCTTGATGAAGTCTACATCATATAGATGGGCTTGCCTGATAGTCTCTTCTGCTAAAGCAACTGGGTCTTGGTCCACATGTGGTACATGGTACCAGATACTAAAGGGGATTCTATCAACTTCCTCCTTGTTAATTGCTGCTAAAATACGTTCTTTTTTTGTCATCTTTTTCATCTAATCCACCTCTTTATAATATCCTTAGAACCATTTTGCAAATGGTTCTAAAGGTATTTTATTTTTATTCTTTAGTCAACTAAAGATTATTAACTTATCCAAATACTTTCGCAGAATTAAGCATGGTCTGCGTTTTTCTTCTTGAATAATTTTGCTTTTATATCATCCCAGAATGGGTATATAAGCAATACTATGTTTACACATATTAATAGTAGTGGTATAGGATTCGTCATTACTTTGATTAGGTCTGAACCATAAAGGTTAAGAGCACGCCTAAAGTTGATTTCATTAGTTCTACCTAATACAAAGGCCAGTACAAATGGCGCCAATCCAAAGTTTGCCTTGGACATGAAGTAACCGATAACTCCAAAGAACATGATTAGGAAGGTGTCGAATGCTAGGTTCCTATATGTGTAGGCACCTAGTACGCATAGGCATCCAACAACAGGGATAAGTACGTTCTTTGGTATTATGGTAATCCTTGCATAAAGTGGAGCACCGAATAGTCCTATTATCAAAATGAAGACGTTGGCAAATAGTAGACCAAAGATCAAACCATAAGCGATATCTGCCTGTCTTGTAAATAGCTGAACTCCAGGTGCTAAACCGTGAACCAATAGTCCACCTAGGAACAGGGCTGATGTACCGTTACCAGGTATACCTAAGGTTAATAGTGGTACCAAGGATCCACCAACAACAGCGTTGTTTGCAGCTGATACTGACGCTAGACCCCTTGGGTTTCCTTTACCAAATGAATCTGGATCTGGGTCAGTACTTCTTGCAAGGTTATAACTAATACCAGCAGCTACTGTGGTTCCAGCAGCAGGTATAATACCAACTACAGTACCAATTATTGCTGATATTAAGTTGTCTTTAAATAGGTGCAGGTGGTCTTTTCTAGATAAAAAAGGACTACCTTTTAATGCACTACTATCAATAGCAATAGTATCTTGTTCTTCAGTAACCATTCTAAGAACTTGTGATACTGCAAATAGTCCCAGTACAACTGGTAGTAGGGGTAGCTCATCGTGGATTTGTGCTATGCCAAAGTTGAAACGGCTCATGCCGGTAACTCCATCCATACCTATAAGGGAACATAGGAATCCTAGTGAGGCACTAGCAAGACCCTTTAACATGTCCTCTTTTGATAAACCGATGATGATGATTATACCCATTAGAGTTGTTAAGAATAACTCTGTCGGACCAAACTTAACAGCTATTTGGGCCAATGGTGGTGCTATGAATAATAGGGAAAGCCCACCGATAATTCCACCAAAGAAGGCACCAAATGTGGTTACTCCTATAGCCCTCAATCCTTCTCCTCTAACAGTCATAGGATATCCATCTATAGTCATAAACAATGAGTCATCTGTACCTGGTGTGTTTATAAGTACAGCAGTAATGTTACCGCCGTAGGATGCGTTTACATATATTGCTACTAAGGTTATAAGTCCTGTTACAGGCTCTAAATTAAAAGTTAGGGGTAAGAAAATAGCAATACCAGTAGTTGCTGACATGCCTGGTACAGCTCCTAATATAGCCCCGATTACAGAGCCGATAACAAGCCAAAGCATGTTAGTAGGTTCAAAAACCTGTAATGCATAACTAAAAATCTCCATCTATTACACTCCTTATATTAATATTTAGTAAATCACAAGTATTTAAACTACATAAAGAATATTCCTTGGGGAATCCTCATTTTGAGAAGTAAGTCAAAGAAAAGATAGATGATTAATGGCGTTCCTATAGCGATGCTTAGGATTGTTTTTTTGTTTCTTTGACCCAAGAAAAGCATACCTACTACTAAATATATAGGAGTTGCTATATAGAATCCAGCAAAATAAATACATGTTACATATGTTGTAAGAATTATAGCATATATCATTGCCTTGGATGTTCTTGCAAAGTCAAATTCCTCTAAATGTCCTATATTGAATAAAGCCTTAATTACTAGAAATACAGATATTGCAATTGTTAGACCACCTATAGCATAGGGGAAATATCTTGAACTGGGCTCAGCAATTTTTCTAGCTTCAAATATAAAAATAAGTGCCCATATTGTTAAAAAAGCAGCTGCACCATAGTTAATATAATGCGACTTTTTCGCTGAATCTTTTTCTTTCATACAAACCACCTTTCTATATTAGGACTAAGGAGTATTTCTACTCCTTAGTCGCATCTAAATCCTACTGCTTAAAGAATTATTGCCATGGGTCGTTTTCCCAAAGTTCAACTAAACCTGAATGAATATTTCCAAATGCCTCTTTAACGTCGTCTCCACCCATGTTATCTAGAGGTATTTGCATATCAGCAATTTGCTCTAGAACTTCTGGGTCTTGTGCTGCTGCTAATAGACAATTTTCTAGGTATTCTTTTATTGGCTCTGGTAGGCCTTTTGGTGCAGCAACGGCTCTCATGTTAACTTGAACTACGTCATAACCAGCTTCTTGATAAGTTGGTACGTCTGGTAAGAACTCTGAACGCTCTGTGTTACCAGTAGCTAATACCTTGATTTGGTTGTTTTCTAGGAAAGTAGTTGTATCAGTTATGTTTAAGCAGAAAGCATCAACGTGTCCACCAACAACACCTGCTAATACGTCTGCTCCACCGTTGAATGCTACTACGTTAAATTCAACGTCTGCTGCTCTTTCAAGTAGTTTCATAGTTAGACCTTCTTGGCCTATAGTTGAAGTAACTCCAACTGTGATCTTACCAGGGTTAGCTCTTGCAGCTTCAACTAAGTCTTCTAATGTTTCATATTCTGAATCAATAGCAACACCTATAGCACCTGGGTCACTCATCATGTTAAATAGATAGTCATACTCATCGTATCCGAAGTCAACTTCATCAGATTCTGCAATACCAGGAATTAACATAGCACTTGGAGCAAATCCTATAGTATATCCATCTGGCTCAGCATTTGCTAGTTCGTTCCATTGGATCTTACCACTAGCGCCTTCTCTATAAGTAACTACGAAACCATGTTTCCAGCCTTCCATTTCTTGAATCTTGTCAAATAGGATTCTTATATAAGCATCTTGTACTGAACCTGCACTAAATCCGTAAAGGTATTCGATTTCCTTGTTAGGGAAGTCTTCTGGTACACCTTCAGGTCTTAAGTCTGACGTCTTGCCACCATTGTCTGGTGTGTCGTTTCCTGCTGGTGGAGTGTCACCATTGTCTGAACCCTTGTCTGATGAGCACGCTACCAATGTCAGTGATAAAACTAATACTAAAGCGATTACTAATAAACTTTTTCTGTTAAACATTTTTTCATCTCCTTCTAATTAGTATTTATTATTATTGGGCACATATTTGCGACTCTTTTCTGTCTAAGCTTCACCCCCCTTTAAGGTCTAAGTCAAAATCTATCATTAATATTGTAATGCAACAAACATGCCAATAGTACAACTTGCTTAAAAATTTGAAAAGGTTTTCTAAACATCATACTTAAATGACTCATTTTAA
This sequence comes from Tissierellia bacterium, assembly GCA_012518035.1. Taxonomy (GTDB): domain Bacteria; phylum Bacillota; class Clostridia; order Tissierellales; family Tissierellaceae; genus JAAYTL01. The sequence goes on from JAAYTL010000066.1 coordinate 5,738, forward strand.
GCAAATATATTTTTATGCAGTTGCTAAAACGCCTATCGGGGTTTTCAGATTTGAAAAATTTTCACAGATGAAATTTATTCTTGTAAACTCTTGATAGCCTTTTCTATTCTCCTTAGGCCATCTTCTAGTATAGACCTTGGACAACCTATATTAAGTCTAAAGAAGCCATCTCCTTCTTTTCCATAAGGCCTTCCATCATTTAGTACTACCTTGCCCTTCTTAATAAAGGCATCATTTATCTCATCAGCTGATTTGTTTAGGCCCCTACAATCTAGCCACAATAAATAGGTTCCTTCAGGCCTGTCCACCTTAACACCTGGAATATTGTTTCTAATATAGTCTATAGCATAATCAATATTATCCTCTATATATTCCAGTACCTGGTCTAGCCATTCTTCGCCTTGGTTGTAGGCTACTTCTAGGGCTAGGGCGCCAAAGATATTCATGTTGTCAATTTCCATTGCCTCAATTGCCTTCTTGTAGACATTCCTTATTTCCTCATTTGGAATAATGGCTACGGATGTCACTAGGCCAGCGATGTTAAAGGTCTTACTTGGTGCCATCAGAGTTATGGTCCTATCCTCTAATTCTTTAGAGATTGCTGCCATAGGAGTGTGTTTTACACCTTTAAGGGTAAAATCACTGTGGATCTCATCTGAAATAATTATAACGTCATTCTTAATACAGATGTCTCCTAGGCGCTCTAACTCTTCCCTTGTCCAGACTCTACCAACAGGGTTTTGAGGGTTGCAAAGCATCATTAGCTTGGTATCTCCCACCTGTTCTTCTAGACTGTCAAAGTCCATTACAAATTTTTCTCCATCATGAATTAGTGGATTGCTGTTTACCACCCTATTGTTGTTTTCTAATACCCTAAAAAAAGGCGGATAAACAGGGGGTTGAACTAGGACCTTTTCATTTTCTCCAATTAATTCTCTTACACCAATATTTAAACCACTTACAACTCCTGGGACAAATAAAATCCATTCTTTCTTGATTTCCCAACCATGTCTTCTCTTGACCCAGTTTATGATTGCATCATAGAATGAGTCAGATTTATAGATATAACCAAATACACCATGATCAGCCCTGTCTTTGATTGCTTGGATAATCTCCTTTGAAGACTTGAAATCCATGTCTGCAATCCACATGGGTAATAAGCCTTCTACACCATATGTCTCTTCTAATTGATTCCATTTTATTGAATCGGTGTTTCTCCTGTCGATTACCTCATCAAAGTTATACTTCATACTATCAACTCCTATTAAAATTCATAATGTAGGTACACATTATGTATTATGCTACATCCTTCTTATCCTTGAACCTGTCGAAGTAGCCACTTACAGCTACTAGGGATACGGTTATTAGAATACCCCCTATTACAATCCTTAGGTTTATGGGGTCACTGAACATAATGATCCCAATTATTGCACTAATTAAGATTCTACTTGCTGAAACCATGGAGCCAGTGGCATTGTCTACGTACTTATATCCCATGGTGATAAATACCTGTCCTAAAAAGCCTGTTAGGGCAGATAGGAATACATAAAACAATAATATACCGCCTGGCAGGACAAAATCCTTCAGCACAAAGGGTAGATTAACGAATGTAGCTAATAGCATTACATAGAATACTATGGTATGTCCTTCATCATATTTTCTGGCTTCCTTAAGGGAAAGGATACTGATGGCAGCTGTTACAGCTGAGATTAGGGAGAGAACATCTCCCTTGTTTATGGTTTCAAAGTTTGGCCATGCCACCAAGTAGCATCCTAACAAGATTATAGCAAGATAAAAATAGCTGCTCTTCTTGATCTTGTCCTTAAATAATATAGGTGCCAGAACCAACACAAATACTGGATAGGTCATCTGCAACATATTTGCATTGGTTACTGTCGTATCCTGAACTGCTAGGGATATTAAGAGGATCGATATCCCATTGAAAATACTCCTGTTAGCTATGTGAAGGACCCTATTTACCTTAAATGATTTCTTGGTACTTATAATATAAACAAACATTATAATGGTACCCAGTAGGAACCTACTAAATGAGTTGATTGCACCGGAAAAGTTTGCATTTGTAACTAGTTTCCCAAAAGCCGAGCTTAAGGCGAAACTTAAGGCTGATAAGAGTACTAGTAATATTCCAAGTATTTGGTTATCTTCTTTTGTCATCGCAATCTTCCCCCAGTGTCTTTTCAAGTAGTTAGAACTACCAGTAATAGCTATCTAGTAAAAACATAAATTAATGATTTACCATTATGTCGATGATGTTGCTGTCTGCAGCGCTCATACCATCGTTACAGAACCTACCAAGGTTTCTAATGGTTGCTTCTGCTTCCTTACCTACTATACCATCGAACTCAGATACTACCACACCAGCTAGGGCTAGTTTAGCTTGGATAATTGCCTCTGAGGATGCTGTTGATAATTTAAATGCACATCCACCCTTAGCACCATCACAAACCATTCCAGCTAGGGATGCTACCATGTTGTTGATTGCTCCACCAATTTGCTCATTAGTTCCACCTAAGACCCAAGCTATTGATGCTGAAGCTCCAATTCCTGCAGCTATAGCACAGCCACAAACTGCTGATAGTCTACCTGTGTAAACTTTTATATATGATGTTGTTAAATGGCTAAAGGCAAGTGTTCTTGCTAATTTATCTTCGTCACATCCAACACTTTCACAAACAACTGTTGGAGGAATGATAGCAGTGATTCCGTGGTTACCACTTCCAGCACTACTCATAACTGGCATATTGATACCTGACATTCTTGCGTCACAGGCTGCTGATGTTAGGATCCTTGCATTTGTGATTTCATCATCATGTAATAGGTTGTCTTTTAATAAGTTTTGAAGGGCAGCACCTAGGCCTGAACCGGATTTTTCCTTAAGACCTACTTGAGCTATTTCCATGTTCATCTTTACACCATCAAGCATGAACTTAATGTCTTCAAAGTCAACATTTTCTACAAAGTGTCTAATATCTTGTAGTGTATATTCGTTAAGTTTACCATAGGAGCTACCTGACTTAAGTTTAGCTGTCTCTTCCTTCTTAAGGATAACTTCGTCATTTGCTTTAACAAGTACAATGTTGGTATGTTTGTCCCTGATTACACAAAGCCCTGTTCCCTTGTCAGTTATTACTTCAGCTCTTATGTAGAAGTTACCTTCTTCTAACTCAACATCAACTGAAATAATACCTTCTTTAACTAGTTCAGCTGCGTCAGCTGCACTTTGATCATCAACCTTGCTGAAAACTTCTAGACCTAAAGTTGAATCTCCACATGTAATTGCTAAGGCAGATGCAAAGACAAGACCTTTTTCTGATGTTCCTGGTATTCCTACTCCCATACCGTTTTTGTAGATGTTTGGACTAGTTTTTACCTTAACTTCCTTAACGTTACCACCTATTACTCTATATGCTTCTGCGACAGCCAGTCCTACGGCCACTGGTTCTGTACACCCTAATGCTGGTGTCACTTCGTTTTTTAAGACTTGTAGTAAATCACTAAAAAGAGTTGAATCATATTCTTTTTGCATTGATATATACCTCCTAGATTTTTTCATATTATCCACCTTTAATATATTGCAAGTTCTATGCCAATTTTCTTGTTTGGCGGATATAAATATATAAATATACACCTTATCTAGGAAGTAAGGCCTTGGGCGGTTATTCTATTATATCATATTGAAATTTATTTTGTTTTAATTTATCATATTATACTAGTTACATAGCTAGCAAATGCTGGCATAGTAATTTTCAAGAACGATAATTTTTCACTTATGAAAAATCTAGTGCCGAATATCCGAAAGATTATTTATGAGTTTTCATTATTTTAATTTTCTATGGTAATATCTTTGAATCTATGTTAATATTACTTTGACAAAATAAGGAGTGATGATAATGCAGGTAAGCTATACGATCAATGATGAGTTTAAAGAGAAGTATCTATCCATTAATTTTGATGGTAAGGCCATGACCATGAAAAGAAGGTTATTCTTGTTTATGAGTTTAGCTCTTATAGGTGCATCCTTTGTAGCCCTATATTTAAAAAAATATATCCTATTTTCATTTTGTCTCCTAATATCTTTACCAGGAATCTATATTACTTTCTTGCCTAAGGTTATCAAAAGAAAATACATAGAGAGTTTAAATCAAAATGAAAGAAGCACTATTAAGTTAAGAGATGATACATTAACAGTATCTGGTGGGTCTCATTTTGCTGAAGTCAGTTATTCCCAGATAACCGATTTAAAGGTTTATGATGATTATTTCCTAGTAATTACTTTTGATGGGAATAACAGCCTGCTGATTCCAAGATATGCCTTTTCAAATGATCAGCAAATGGATACTTTTATAGAAACTTTAAAGGAAAAGATAAGCCAAAAATAACACCTATGGGTGTTATTTTTTGATCCTATTTATGGTTTAAATTTATCCTGATGGGATTCCTACTGAAATAGTATTGCACATAGGTGAACTCCTTCCAGATTTCAAGCCTTTCTTCTGATAAGTGCCTGGTAAACTTGCCATCCTCCTTGAAGTAGATCTTATGATTTACATCAAAGTTTTCCTTTACATAGGCTAAATAGTTCATGTACTCATTTCCCTTCCAGCCTAGATATCCAAAGAGCTCTGCCATGAGAAAGTTAGGACTTATGTTAGGTCCTTCTTCATTAAAATCCCTCTTTAAGAGTTCCTTGGCCCTAGGATTAGCCCATATTATATAGGGTGTTTCATAGTAGTTTAGAAAGCCCTCTAGGGTTGAAGTATCCAGATTTATATCTAACATCTCATATCCTAAGGCATCTTCACCTAACCAGGGGTTGTGGTCACCAAATAGGATGATTAGGGTGGGTTCTTGCTCCTTAAAATAGTCTACAAGCTTTTTTAAGGCCTGATCTGTTTTATATAGTCCATCTAAGTAGTTATTTATTATATTGTAGGTCTCTTCATGATAATGGGCTTCCCTTTTAAGATACTCCTTTTCAGTAAGCCTCTCCCTTGAGTAGGGGCCATGGTTTTGGTAGGTTACTGAAAAATTAAAGTAGGGTTTACCATCCTCCTTACTTCCTTCAAAGCCCTTTATTATATAGTCAAAGAAATCCCTATCCATTAAAAATTCTTCTTGGATATAATGGTATTTATTTTCATAGTAATCAAAGTTTTGAAATCCCAAATATTCATTTATATTTCGCCTATTGTAGAACCAACCATAGATTGGGTGCATGGCCTCGGTCTTGTATCCTTGTTCATTGAAATATCTTACAAAGGAGTTAGTATCCCTAACATATCTGGGGTGGGAGTTGTAGCCTGTTAAAAATGACCACTCTGTATTGATGGTACCTCCAGCAAATACATTAGTGATAAGGGTCCCCCTATAAGATTCTTCCTGTATTTTATGGTAGTTTTCATATACATCTATATTAAAGTCTAGGTTCTCATACTTAGAAAAGTCATTATAGGCCTCCAGCATGATGGCTATTATATTAACCTTCTTATTTTCAGGTATATCATGGTAGGGCCTATTTTCTATTATAGCCCTGGCTACTTCCTCCTGGTAGCCTGCTGGTACTTCATCTTTCAAATCCTGAACGCTATAGATAAAGGGATATACTAAGCCCTTGGATTGAAATTGCTGGGAATGGGACCAGATGTTGATGAGTTCCTTATCTCCTATCCTCTCATATATTTTAGGATTGAAGTAGAAGGACCTAA
>JAAYTL010000067.1 GCA_012518035.1 Tissierellia bacterium
CGATCTTGAAGAAGGCAGGGGCCAAGGAGGTCCATCTTAGGATAAGTTCCCCACCAGTGGTGAGGACCTGCTACCTGGGGATGGATACACCCAATGAGGAAAACCTAATTGCCCATAATTATACCAAGGAGGAGATATGCCAGATGACAGGGGCTGATTCCCTGGAATATATATCCTTAGAAGGCATTATAAAGGCTTCAGGAAATAGCATGGGCTTCTGTACGGGTTGTTTTAACGGGGACTACCCCATTGAAAAGGAGGATTAAGATGTCACTAACATATAAGGATGCAGGTGTTGATAAGGAGGCTGGCTACAAGCAGGTAGAGTTGATCAAGGGAATGATTAAAAAGACCCATATACCAGGAGTAATGTCGGACATAGGGGGCTTTGCAGGCCTCTTCCAATTGGATATGACTAAGTTCAAGGAGCCTGTACTGGTATCAGGAACCGATGGTGTAGGCACCAAGCTTAAGATTGCCTTTATGATGGATAAACACGATACCATAGGCGAGGACTGTGTAGCCATGTGTGTAAATGACATCTTATGCCAAGGGGCTAAACCCCTCTTCTTCCTTGATTATATAGCAACAGGTAGGCTGGTACCGGAAACCATGGCCAAGATAGTAGAGGGAGTATCCAATGGCTGCATCAAGGCAGGCTGTGCACTAATCGGAGGAGAGACTGCTGAGATGCCAGGTTTCTACCAGGACAATGAGTATGATGTGGCTGGTTTTGCTGTAGGTGCCGTGGATAAGTCCAGGATCATAGATAGCTCCACCATAGAGGAAGGGGACTACCTCATAGGCCTACCATCATCAGGTATTCATAGCAATGGATATTCCCTGGTGAGGAAGATTGTCTTTGATAAGGAGGGCATGGAGGTGAATACCTTTGTTCCGGAGCTAGGAACCACCATAGGTGAGGAACTCTTAAGGCCCACCAGGATCTATACCAATCCAGTTTATGATTTGGTAGAGAACTTTGATATCAAGGGATTATCCCATATAACGGGAGGCGGTTTCTTTGAGAATATACCTAGGATGCTACCAGAGGGCTTGACAGCCAAGTTAGATATCCAGGTGATAGATACTCCAGTAATCTTTAATTTACTCCAAAGATGGGGAAACATTGAGACCAAGGAGATGTACTCCACCTTCAACATGGGGGTGGGCATGGTTCTGGTGGTTTCTGAGGAAGAATACCCCAAGGTAAGGAAGGCCCTGGAGGATAAGGGTGAGAAGCATTATCCCCTAGGTCGCATCATCAAGGGTAATGAGGGTGTTATCCTATGAAGAAGTTAGGGGTACTGATTTCGGGAGGAGGTACTAATCTCCAGGCCATCATTGATAATATAGAAAATGGAAATATCAGGGGCAGGATTGAGCTGGTGGTTTCAAACAATAAGGGGGCCTATGGCCTAATCCGGGCCCAAAGGGCGGGAATAGATAGCCTATTTATAAATCCCAAGGACTTTTCCAGTAACCAAGAATATAATCTCAAGCTCATCCAGGAGTTCAAGGCTAGAAAGGTGGATTTGATAGTCCTGGCAGGCTACTTAAAGATTCTTTCCCCTGACTTTATTAAGGAGTTTAGGAACAGGATTATCAATATCCACCCTTCCCTAATTCCTAGTTTTTCTGGTGATGGATACTATGGGGAGAGGGTCCACAGAGCGGTTATCCAATATGGATGTAAGGTAAGTGGAGCTACAGTGCATCTGGTGGATGAGGGGACGGATACAGGCCCCATCATCCTCCAAGAGTGTGTCAAGGTAGATGATGAGGAGACTGTAGAAAGCCTTCAAAGGAAGGTCTTAGAGGTAGAGCACAAGATCTTGGTAGATGCTGTAAGGCTGTTTTGCGAGGACAGGCTGTCTGTGGAAGGCAGGCAGGTAAAAATTTTATAGGAGTGATTCTGTGAAAAGGGCATTGATTAGTGTATTTGATAAGGAAGGTATAGTAGAGTTTGCAGAAGCCTTAACTAAGTTGGGCTGGGAAATCATCTCTACAGGTGGGACATCCAAGGTCCTTTCTGAGGCTGGTATAGATATCCTAGAAGTAGAAGAGATTACTAATTTCCCAGAGATCCTAGATGGTAGAGTCAAGACCTTGAACCCCTACATACATGGAGGACTGCTATATAAGAGGGATGATGAGGGTCATGTCAAGACCATAGAGGAGATGGGCATCGGGGCCATAGATATGGTGGTAAATAACCTCTACCCATTTGAAAAAACGGTCAACACTGAAGGGATTAGCCAGGCTGAGATTATAGAGAATATCGATATAGGTGGTCCATCCATGATTAGGGCAGCGGCAAAAAACTACAGGCATGTTTCTGTGATAGTAGACCCCAAGGATTATGACCTAGTCCTAGATGAGTTGACTAAGGCAGGTAGGATCAGTGAGGAGACCAATAGGTATCTAGCAGCCAAGGTCTTCAATTATACTGCCTATTATGACGCCTTGATAGCCAAATACTTCAATGAAATAAGTGAAACCCAGTTCCCAGATAGGTTGACCTTGACCTACGAGAAGGAACAGGACCTTAGATATGGAGAGAACCCCCACCAAGCAGCAGCCTTCTACAGGGAGATCGGGGATGTAACTGGTACCTTGGCTGGAGCCAAGCAAGTCCATGGCAAGGCACTATCCTTCAATAATATTAATGATGCCAATGGGGCCCTTAAGGTTCTCAAGGAGTTTGATGAGCCAACCATAGTGGCTGTTAAGCACTCCAATCCCTGTGGAATAGGCAGCGGTGAAAGTCTAGAAGAAGCCTATATTAAGGCCTATGAGTGTGATAAAATCTCGATCTTTGGTGGTATAATTGCCGCCAACAGGGTGATAGACAAGGCTGTAGCTGAGCATATAAATAGCATCTTTATAGAGGTGGTCCTAGCCCCTGGATTTAGTCCTGAAGCCCTGGAAGTCTTGACCCAAAAGGAGAACATCAGGCTCCTAGAGATAGCTGATATAGAAAAGGAAATCCATGAATTTGATACTAAGAAGGTCTTTGGAGGTCTCCTAGTACAGGAAAGGGATAAGATCCTTCTCTTAGATGATATGGAGATAGTGACCAGGAGGGCTCCAACTGATAAGGAGCTGGAGGACCTAATCTTTGCCTGGAAGGCAGCCAAGAACATCAACTCCAACGGAGTAGTCCTAGCTAAAGACAAGGCTACTATAGGCATCGGTCTCGGTGAGGTCAATAGGGTTTGGGCTGTTGAGAATGCAATTGAAAGGGGCAAGGATAAGCTGGAGGGTAGTGTCCTGGCTTCAGATGGCTTTTTCCCCTTTAAGGACTCCATAGAGGCCCTGGCCAAGCATGGTATCAAGGCGGTTATCCAGCCTGGAGGCTCCATTAGGGATGAGGAAGTAATTGAAGAGGCGGATAAGAATGATATGGCCATGATATTTACTGGAATAAGGCATTTTAAACATTGATATAGGAGGTAAATATGAATTTACTGGTTATAGGTAGTGGTGGTCGAGAGCACGCCTTATGTTGGAAGCTAGCCCAGTCGGACAGGGTGGATAAGATCTACTGTGCTCCTGGAAATGGAGGTACAGCCCTGGTGGCTGAAAATGTGGATATTGCTGCAGATAATATAGAAGGTTTACTAAGGTTTGCCTTGGAAAAGAGTATCGATTTGACCATTGTAGGACCTGAGGATCCCCTGGTCCTGGGCATAGTGGATAGGTTTAGGGAGGCAGGACTAAGGATCTTCGGGGCAGATAAAAGGGCAGCCCAGTTAGAGGGAAGTAAGGAGTTTGCCAAGAGGTTTATGGAAAAACATAAGATAGCCACAGCTAGGTATGGGAGCTATAGTAATTATGAAGAAGCCATTAAGGGATTAGATGACTTCAACTACCCTTTGGTTATCAAGGCCGATGGCCTGTGTTTAGGCAAGGGAGTAGTGATATGTGATTCTAGGAAGATGGCTGAGGAGACCCTTGATGACATCCTCAACCAAAGGATATTTGGTGATGAAGGAAGCTCTGTAGTTATAGAGGAGTTTCTGGATGGGATTGAGGCATCACTCCTTTGCTTTGTATCTGAGGGCAAGGTCATTCCCATGGAGAGTGCCAAGGACCACAAGCAGATCTATGATGGCGATAAGGGACCCAATACTGGTGGCGTAGGATGTTATTCACCTAGCCCCTTGTTTACTGATGATTTAAAGGAAAAGATAGATAGGGAAATTGTCTCTAGAATTATTAATGGACTTAGGGAGGATGATCTCTTCTATAATGGAATCCTCTTCATTGGATTTATGGTAGTGGATGGTGAGCCCTATGTCCTAGAATTCAACGTAAGGTTTGGTGACCCTGAAACAGAGGTCCTAATGCCCAGGCTGGAAAGTGATCTAGTTGACTTGATTGATAAATGTCTAGAATCCAGCATAGATGAATCCGACCTGGTCTGGTCTCCAAAACCTTGTGTAACGGTGGTTGCTACTTCAGCAGGCTATCCTGGTCAATATGAAAAGGACTTTGAGATTATAGGTCTTGACCAATTAAATGATGATATCCTAGTCTTCCACAATGGGACTAAGTATATAGATAATAAGTTAGTAACAAATGGAGGGAGGGTGATAAGTGTAACCAGTCTAGGGAATACTATGGAAGATGCTAGAAGGAAGATTTACGAAGATCTTGGGAAAATTGATTTTAAAGGAATTTACTACAGAAAAGACATTGGAAAATTTTAGGAGGCAAAGATGGAAAATTATTTTAAGTTAAAGGAACATAAGACAGATGTAAAAACAGAGGTACTTGCAGGTATTACTACTTTTATGACCATGGCCTATATCTTAGCCGTAAACCCTGGTATCTTATCAGCTGCAGGTATGGATGCAGGAGGAGTATTTACAGCTACAGCCCTATCAGCTGCAATTGCAACCCTAATCATGGCCCTTTATGCCAAATACCCCTTCGCCCTAGCACCAGGAATGGGACTTAATGCATTCTTTGCATTTACAGTAGTAGGACATATGGGAAAATCATGGCAGTTTGCCTTAACAGCAGTACTTATTGAAGGTATTATTTTTATCTTGTTATCAGCTATCAACGTTAGAGAGGCAATCTTTGATTCTATACCCGTAAGTCTTAAGAATGCAGTTTCAGTTGGTATTGGTCTTTTCATAGCCTTTATAGGCCTAGAAGGAGCAGGTATCATAGTAGCAGGAGATGGGACACTATTAGCCCTAGGTGACTTGACTGCCATGGCGCCAGTAGTTGCAGTAATAGGTCTTTTACTAACAGGTTTCTTATTTGCTAAGAATGTTAAAGGAGCCCTCTTAATAGGTATCTTAGTTTCCACCTTGATAGGTATACCCCTTGGGGTTACAATGCTACCAGAGAACTTTTCTGGTTTGGTAAGTTTACCACCATCAGTATCAGATATTGCATTTAAATTTGTAGGTTTTGATGAGATATTCTCATGGGAGATGCTGGTAGTAGTCTTTACCTTCCTATTTGTAGATATATTTGATACAGTAGGAACCCTGGCAGGAGTAGCATCCAAGGCTGATATGCTTGATGAGAATGGGAAACTTCCAAGAGTAGGTAAGGCCCTAATGGCAGATGCTGTTGGTACTGTAGCAGGGGCATGTTTAGGTACTTCCACAATTACAACCTTTGTAGAATCCGCTTCAGGAGTTGCTGAAGGTGGAAGGACTGGGCTTACATCCCTAACGACTGCTGTGATGTTTGCACTGGCCTTGTTCTTTGCACCACTATTCATTATCATACCTGCGGCTGCTACAGCTCCAGCCTTGATAATAGTAGGCTTATTCATGATGAGTCCTATCAAAAGGATTGATCTAGAAGATTTTACAGAGGCTATCCCAGCCTTCTTGACCATTGTTATGATGCCATTTGCTTATAGTATAGCTGAAGGAATTGTATTCGGTATGGTATCATATACAGTCTTAAAGGCTATAACTGGAAGGTCAAAGGAAGTATCCCTTACCATGTGGGCATTGTCAATAGTATTTATTCTGAGGATTATATTTATGTAGAAATATAGAAAGAGCAGGTTTACCTGCTCTTTTCTTTAAATTAAGGGATTCTGAATTCTACTTATAAGATAATGATGGGAAATTTACTTAATTGGGTATCAATAAGATATTAAGTAAACGGAGGAGTGATAGATTGAAAACAGATGTGCAAATTGCCCAAGGGGCAAAGATGAAACCTATTACTGAAGTTGCAGCCAAGCTAGGAATTAGTGAAGACCATCTGATTCAGTATGGCAAGTATAAGGCCAAGGTTTCCTTAGATTTGATGGAGGAGTTAAAGGATAAGGAAGATGGGAAGTTGATCTTGGTTACTGCCATTAACCCAACACCAGCTGGTGAAGGTAAGACCACTACCAATATCGGGCTATCTATGGCCTTCAATAAGATAGGTAAGAATGCTATCACTGCCATAAGGGAGCCTTCTCTGGGACCCAGCTTTGGCATCAAGGGAGGGGCTGCAGGTGGCGGTTATGCTCAGGTAGTGCCCATGGAGGATATTAACCTTCATTTTACTGGTGACTTTCATGCCATAACCACAGCCAACAACCTGATATCAGCCCTTTTGGACAACCACATCCAACAAGGTAATGAGCTAGGTATAGACCCTAGGAGGATTGTATGGAAGAGGGTACTGGATATGAATGATAGAGCCCTAAGGCATGTGGTGGTAGGACTGGGTGGAAGGCCCAATGGTGTACCCCGTGAGGATGGATTTGATATAACCGTTGCATCGGAAATAATGGCCATCTTCTGTCTGGCTAGAGACTTGGAGGATTTGAAGGAAAGGGTTGGCAATATAATTATCGCCTACAAGTATGATGGTAGTCCGGTCTATGTCAAGGATATCAAGGCCCAGGGAGCTGTAGCCCTGATTATGAAGGATGCCATGGCACCTAACCTGGTTCAAACCCTTGAGAATACCCCCGCCTTCATCCATGGAGGTCCTTTTGCCAACATAGCCCATGGTTGTAACTCCATCATAGCCACTAAAATGGCCTTAAAATTAGCTGATTATACCATAACTGAGGCTGGATTTGGGGCAGACTTGGGAGCTGAGAAGTTCTTTAATATCAAGTCTAGATTTGCCGGTTTAAAACCAGATGCAGCAGTTATAGTTGCGACCGTCAGAGCCTTAAAACATCATGGTGGTTCCAGTAAGGAAGAATTAGGCCAGGAAAACCTAGATTATCTAGCCAAGGGCTTTGAAAACCTTGAAAAACATATAGAGAATGTAAATAAGTTCGGAGTACCAGCTGTAGTGGCTATAAATAGGTTCCCAACTGATACTGAGAGGGAATTGGATTTCTTAATTGACAAGTGTAAGGAGCATGGAGCCGAGGCTGTCATTTCTGAAGTATGGGCCAAGGGTGGAGATGGGGCTATAGATCTAGCCAAAAAACTTGTGGAAGTAATAGAGTCCCAGAAATCCAATTTCAAGGTCCTTTATGATGTTAATGATAGCATTAAGGAAAAGATAGAAAAAATAGCCAAGGAAGTATATGGGGCAGACGGTGTTGACTTCACCAAGGCCTGTGAGAAGCAAATTGCCAATATAGAAAAACTAGGCATGGACAAGATGCCTATATGTATGGCCAAGACCCAATACTCCCTTTCTGATGACCCCAGCCTAATAGCAAGACCTATGGGCTTTAGGATTACAGTAAGAGATATAAGAATCTCCAATGGAGCTGGCTTCTTAGTAGCCCTTACAGGAGATATAATGACCATGCCAGGTTTACCAAAGGTACCAGCTGCCAATAATATAGATATTCTACCTAGTGGAGAAATTGTAGGTCTTTTCTAGGATAACGATTGACTATATTAAATTAATAATGCATAATGAAATGGTGGGGGTGGAAATGTGGCATATAATTCAAAGATTAAAAGTAAACAAGTTGATGAATTATTTGAGGCCGTTTTAGCTTTGGAGAATTTAGATGAGTGCTACAGGTTTTTTGAAGACATCTGCACCATCAAAGAAATCCAAGCCATAGCCCAAAGACTAGAAGTGGCCAAACTACTTATAGCTGATAATACCTACAACCATATTGAAGAGGTGACTGGTGCAAGTACTGCTACTATTAGTAGGATCAACCGGGCCTTAAACTATGGGGCTGATGGGTATAATATTGTCTTAAAGAGATTAGGCTATATGGAAGATGATAAAGAATAGGATTTCCTTAGGAAATCCTATTTTTATTCATTTACTATGTTTAGAAAATGTCATGGTTTGACACCATTCGACTAATATACTAAAATCAGCTTATTAGGTTTTATTCTCTGAGGAGGAAGACATGAGAGACAGATACGATGTAATGAGTAACCCCCTTGCATGGGAGAATATAGGGAAATTAATCATGAGGTTTGCCATACCAGCCATCATCTCCATGCTGGTAGGTGCACTTTATAATATAGTTGATCAGATTTTTATCGGCAGGAGCGTTGGTATGTTAGGTAATGCAGCAACCAATGTATCCTTTCCCCTGACCACCATAAGTACGGCTATTGCCCTCCTAATTGGGGTGGGGAGCGCCTCAAATTTCAATCTTGAGTTGGGTAGGGGGAACCAGGAGAAGGCAGGTTTTATAGCTGGTAATGGTATAAGTCTTCTATTCATATCAGGGCTTATTTTAAGCATCATAGTTAGAATCTTTCTAGAACCTCTAATTAGGATGTTTGGGGCCACAGATGAGGTCTTTTCCTATGCCATGACCTATACAGGTATTACAAGCCTGGGCATACCATTCTTGATTTTTTCTACAGGAGGTAGTACCCTGGTCCGGGCAGATGGCAGCCCCACCTATGCCATGCTGTCCGTTATTTTAGGTGCTGTAACCAATGTAGTCCTGGACTACCTATTTATCTTTAGGTTCCATATGGGGATGGCAGGGGCTGCATGGGCTACGGTGATTGGACAAGTAGTATCCAGTTTGATGGTTGTTAGATATTTCTTTAGGTTTAAGACACTCAAGTTGACGAAAAGATTTCTCAAAATAAAGGGGACTTATACTATCGCAATTGTCTCATTGGGGTTGGCCTCCTTCTTTAATCAGTTGGCCATGACCCTGGTTCAAATTACTATGAACAATACTTTGACCCACTACGGGGCCATGTCCAGGTTTGGTAGCGAGATACCCCTGGCCAGTGTGGGTATCATTTCCAAGGTCAACATAGTCTTTATGGCTTTTGTCATAGGTACGGCAATAGGTTGCCAACCTATCAATGGTTTTAACTATGGAGCTAAAAATTACGCCAGGGTTAAAAAGACCTATAAGACAGCAGTTATCATGACCTCCACCATAGCTACCACTGCCTTTTTACTCTTCCAGGTCTTCCCAAGGCAGATTATAGGTATCTTTGGTCAGGGAAGTCCAGAGTACTTTGAATTTGCAACCAGGTATATGAGGATCTTCATGCTCTTGACCTTTGTCAATGGGATTCAGCCAGTGACTTCTAGCTTTTTTACCTCCATAGGCAAGGCTACCAAGGGGACCATCCTATCCCTGACTAGGCAGATAATATTTCTCCTACCCTTAATAATAATCTTCCCTAGATTCTTTGGGGTGGAGGGGGTCATGTATGCAGGACCAATAGCAGATGGGGCAGCAGCCCTAGCATCCCTGCTATTGATAGGTTTGGAGTTTAGAAACATGAGAGACGAGGAAATTTTAGAAGTCTCACATAAGACGGATTAATGGAGGATGAATATGGCTGAAAAGATAACAATTGAAAAGATTGAAGAGAATATGGAATTATTCAAGAAGATGTATGATGATGTTAGGATTGTAAACCCACTGTATAAGAGGGTGATAGAATGGAAGAATTCATACATCGAGCCTACTGATGATATATGTTATAAGTACTGGGAGCGAGGGGAGATATGCGAAAACTGTATCTCCATCCGGGCCCATCTTAATGATAAGACCTACTTTAAGCTGGAGCAAACAGATTCAGTCACCATGCTGGTTACTGCAATTCCTATTGAGGCGGAGGAGCCTGTGGTTATAGAATTGTTAAAGAATGCCACGGATAGTATGTTGATAGGTGAAGGGGACTATAATGAGGGAGAGATGATAAGGACTCTTGTTGATGACCTTAACCTCAAGGTGGTTGAGGATAGCTTAACCTGCCTCAAGAATAGAAGGTATATAGATGAGCGCTTGCCAGTGGAGATAGTCAAGGCTGCTATAGAGGAAAAGCCCTTATCTATTATCTTCATGGATATTGATGATTTAAAGCTTATCAATGACTCTTACGGTCATCAGCTGGGAGACTCCGTCCTCAAGGAAGTTGGCAAGGTCTTATGTGGCTGTATTCGGGATAAGCTGGATTGGGCAGCTAGGTATGGAGGGGATGAGTTTTTAATCTGCCTAAATAATACCAGGCTAGAGGAAGCTGAAAAAGTAGGAAGTAGGATCAGGGAGGAGATCGAAAAAATCTCCATTAAAGAGGATGAGTCTTTTAAGATAGGAGTATCTATGGGAATCTACACCATGGAGGGTGAAAAACTTACTCCTGAAGAGTTAATCCATAGGGCTGATAAGAAGATGTACCAGGCCAAGGAGGCGAAAAGAGCAGGGATTAAATAATCTCCTGCTCTTTTGGTATAAAGCTATCAAAAATAAATAGATCAAATTCCTTATATTTTTTCTTCAAGGCTTCCTTAGACTGGATTGTATAGGCAATGGTTAGGGGCTTGTAAAGATTTTTACATAATCTATATGAAAATTGTTGGCTAAATCTCTGGTCGTAGGCTATGAAATCCGGCCTAGTAATGAAGTTAAAGAGGAGATTCCTCAAGACAAAGTTCATGATTCCCTTCCTGTAATCGACTTCCTTGTAGATATCCTTGGTGGCTAATTGCCCCCTTATGACCTTGGGTCTATTTTTTTTGTACCAATAAACCACCATAGGATTGAAGGATTCGATACAATAGGGTCCCTGGTAACTATCCAGATAAGGAGCAATAATCCTACAAGCCTCAGCTACCTCTTGGTAAATCTTAAATTCTACAATCAAGGGCACCCTTCCTTGGACCAGGTCCAAGACTTCCTGTAGGTGAGGAATATATTGGTCCGAATCAAACAAGCTCAACCTTCTCAGTTCCTTGAAAGTCAAATCCCTAATCTTCCTATCCAAGCCACAGACCCTCATCAGGTTATAATCATGGAAAACTACCGGTTCTCCATCTCTGGTTAAATGAACATCCAATTCAATTCCATAATTTTTCTCCACTGCCAGCTTGAAGGCTGCTAGGGAGTTTTCAGGGACTCTTGCCTTATCTTGGTGAAGCCCCCTATGGGCATAGTATCTTCCAGTAAACTTAGATAAATCAGGCCTATTTAGCATCTTGGGCATGATGGCCAAGATGTATAGGGCTATTATGAGTATCAGGGCTATCAAAAGCTTAACCATTCGCTACATCCTTTTTAATCTTCGACATCAAAGTTCTCTAGCTTACTCGCCTTCTTGGGTGGTTTAGAATCCCCATGCTTAACCATGAGCATGGTACAGAGGGATAGAAGGGAGAAGGTTACTGAGTAGGGGAATAGGGTCCTATAGGATATATTCTCCAAGAGGAAGCCAGAAAATACCGGTGTAAAGATCTGGGCTGCCATGGAGAAGGTATAGTAAAGACCTGTGTATTTTCCGATATCACCACTCTTGCTCATCTCCACCACCATGGGATAGGAGTTAACATTTATAGCTGCCCAACCAAATCCTGTAAAGGCAAAGACTACATTTATTATGGGGCTGTATTCTAAGAAGAAGAATCCACTAAGGTAGGACAAGCTCATGGTGACTATACCTATTATGATGGTCTTTTTTCTTCCAATCTTGCTGGATATGATACCTATAGGAATAAAGCTTAGTATGGCTGCTCCAGTAGCCACCATGAGGGCATCCACAAAGCTTCCTCCCTTGAGACCCCAGACATTGGTAGCATATCTTGAAAAGGCCGTGATTACAGCATTATAGGCTGTAAACCAAAGGAAAATGGAGGCCAGTATAAAATATAGACTCCTCTTGACTTCCCTGGGCATTTCATGGGATGATGAGCTACCTTCTAAATCCTCTTCATCTTCCTTAAAGCCAGGCGTTCCTGCCAACTGCTTAGATAATTTGTTCTCCTTTATGGTCAGGACCAGGATGATTACGGCTATAACCATTAAGGATGAAACTGCTAGAAAAACGTCCCTATAGTCGGGCAAGTCCACTTTTGGAACCAGGAGCCTAATAAGTATAAGGGTGGTTATACCTCCAACTGCCCCCATAAGGTTAATTACAGCATTGGCCGAGCTCCTATAGGGTTTGGGTGTTAAGTCTGGCATCAGGGCCACTGCTGGTGAGCGGTAGGTTCCCATGGCAAACAAGACCACTCCCAGGGAGACAAAGAACAAGGGAAAGCTTTTGATTCTCGCAGAGTAGGGAATTACCATCATAAAGGCAACAGCTAAGGCTGTTCCCCCAATTATGAAAGGAGTTCTTTTTCCCAACCTGGTCCTGGTCCTATCGGACAGGGAACCAAACAAGGGCAACATGAAGAGGGCCAGGATATTGTCCAAGGCCATGATGCCTCCTGTCAGGGTCTCCCCGAGCCCAAAGTTATTCTGCAGGATCAAGGGTATGATATTATCGTATAATTGCCAAAATGCAGATATGGACATAAAGGCTAGTCCAATTAAAATGGTTCGTCTGTAGTTAAGTTTCATCCATTTACCCCCTAGATATTATTATAAATTTATTATAGCACCCCTAAATTTTAATAACAAGGAAGGCTTGCTTATTCCAAGCCTGATTCCCTGGTATCCCTGGTAAAGATATAGGCTGAGAAGATGGCCGTAACGGGAACAGCAAAGAGAATACCCATACTGCCTACGATGGCCTGAAGGACCTCGACTACTATCATCTCAAGACTGAAGAGGTAGAGGAGGTTCCTATTGTAGGCGATAAGGAGGAGGACTGTGGCTAAAGATCCTCCCACATAGGCCAAAATCAAGGTATTGGTCATGGTTCCGATAGCGTCTCTACCAATATTCATACCGGATCTAAGCAGCCTAGAGAAGGTCTTCTTATCCATGTTTTCTGCCAGCTCATTCATAGCTGAGGCGATGGACATAGCCACGTCCATGACAGCACCTAGAGAGCCTATAAGGATTCCGCTCCATATGATGGCTACTAGGTCGATGGGCTTATCCAGCTCCAAATAGTTTAGGAAGACATAGTCTTCATCTATAAAGCCTGTTAGGTTTAAGATTTTGCTCATGATGATGGCTACCAGGGCTGCTATGGCTACTCCACCTATATTACCTATAATGGCACAAAGGGTCTTCTTGCTAGGACCATTTATTATAAGCAGGCTCATGAAGATTATATAGATGGTAACAATTGTACTTGATAGGTAGATATTGTAGCCCTTAAGTATGGATGGTACAAAGACCAGGAAGATGGCCAGAACGGTAAAGATAAGGGAGATAATTGTGGAAATCCCCTTACTCCTGCCTAAGAGTAGGATAAGTAAGAGGAAGATTACTGCTAGCCAGGCTAGGGTATCAGACCTATTGAACTCTACAAAGACCCATTGATCCCCATAGACCTCATCCCCCATATATGAAATTAGCACCTTGTGGCCCTCCTGTATTTCCACAGGCTGGATGGCATACATGGAGCTAAGGTTTTGAACAACTTCTACTATCTCACCCTTACTTGGACCGCTAGTAATTTCTGCCCTAAAGCGGATTATCTTGTTCTCGGCATAGCTTATATCGTCAAAGGAAAACTCCTCGGTTTCTATACTTTCAATTGATAGGACCTTGGCCTTATATATATCGCCAGCCACCTCATGGTCTTGTCCAGAAGATGTTATCCTATGTCCAAAAAATATAAAGCCCAATGAAAAAAGAATTATTGCTATGTAGGTTATAATGTCGGTTAATTTTTTACTTGTAGTCATATTACCCTCCTAACTTTCTATATATAGGAATAATTATACCAGTTGTCCCTATTTAAGTCATTTAAATTTATGGGTTGGTAATATAATCCACCTTTTATATAGACTACCATTGAAAAATGATGGACAAGGTGGTATCATGTTCAAGTATGTCTTGTAAGGGATTTGTAAATAATTTGTAAATAGTGGACTAGGTATCTCTGCTATAATGTAGACAGAATACCACCTTAAGTCTATACAATGGAGTTAAGGGGTTTTTAACTTAAGCTATTCAGACTGGTAAGTATATAACATCAGTTAGGAGGAATAGGTATGTGTAACAACTTAATCAGTAAAATTAAAAATTTCATAATAAATATTTGTAAGAAAAATTTGGTACTTATTTTCTTGATAGCAGGTGGTATTGCTAACGACTTACTATTGAGGGCTATGACTACTGGCTTTACTCTATATTGGAAGCCTATCGTAACAAGTATATCCATAATAATTTTAACTAGTGTCCTGGCCTTGCTTCTGCCCCACAAGAGGAGGAACACGGTTTATGTAATTTTGTCAATTTTCTTTGCTCTTATTAATTCGGTGAACTTGATGTATTATAATCATTATAGTTCCTTCCTGTCCCTGTCACTTTTGGACCAGTTGGAGCATTTTAAGGCCATGGGTAACGATGTAACCAAGTCCGTCATGGACGCCAGGATGCTCTTGTTTATAATACCAACTATTGTTCTAATAGTAGCCATAAGAAAGCTTAAGAAGAATGATTACTTTGAAGAGGCCAAACCCCGTAGGGTAGGTTTGGAAATTGCAAGGGGTTTGGGCATAGGTTGTGTCCTTTTGGGCATAGTATTTACCAGTCTGACAACTACTGACCTAAGCCGTCTGGTAAAACAATGGAACAGGCCATATTTGGTAGAGCAGCTGGGCATTTATTCTTATACCCTAGCAGACTTTATTAAGAACGCCTTTTCACAGAAAATCAAGACCCTGCCAGAAGAAGAGGTGGACCATGTCTTGAATGATTTGGTCGAGGAAAACACCAAGGAGCAGGAGGAAAATGAATTTAAGGAGATCTTCAAGGGCAAGGACGTCTATGTAATCCACTATGAAAGTGCCCAGAACTTTGCCATGGACTATGAGACACCTGATGGACCAGTGACTCCCTTCTTGAACAGGCTGGCTGAAGAAGGTATCTTCTTTAACAACTTCTATCCTCAGCATTCAGTTGGGACAAGTAGTGATAGTGAGTTTACCTTTAATACATCACTTCTACCTATAAATGATGGAACGGTTTTTATCACCCATGCCAACAGGGAGTATGTGACCCTACCTAAGATGTTGAAGGAGGAAGGATATAGGGCTATCTCCATGCATGGTAATAATGGAGACTTCTGGAATAGGAATATCATGCACAGGACCCTGGGTTATGATAGATTTTACAGTGAATTTGACTATGAAATAGACGAAGAAATAGGCTTGGGCTTAAGTGACATGTCCTTCTTCAGGCAATCCATAGACAAGATTAAGGAGCTTAAGGAGCTGTCTGATTCGCCCCTAATGGCCACCTTGATTACCCTGACCCACCACTACCCCTTCGATGATGTGGAAAAGTTTGGGGACTTCGATGTGGGTCATCTTGAGGGTACTAGTATAGGAAACTATCTAAAATCCTATCACTATGCAGATAGGGCTTTGGAGTATTTCGTTACTAGGATGGATGAGGAAGGCCTGCTAGACAATGCAGTTCTAGTCTTGTATGGGGACCATCATGCTAGTATACCTAGGGCTGACTATAGGGCCCTATTAAACTACAATGAAGAAACAGGGGAATACTATAGTGAAGAAGACCCTGAATATGTAAGAATAGACAAGGTACTTGCCAAAGAATTGAAGAGGACACCCTTCATAATCTGGGCAAAGGGCCACGACTTTAATATGGAAATAGATACACCCATGGGTATGGTGGATGCCCTACCAACCCTCTCAAACATGTTAGGGGTATCTAACCCTTATCAATTAGGCACGGATATCATGTCTGCTGATAGCAATACTGTCTTCTTCCCTGATGGGGACTGGATAAATGATAAGGTCTATTATTTGGCAGACTCAGCTGAGCTTTTTTCCCTTGAAACCAGGGAGCTCATAGAGGATAATGAGGCATATTTAGCCATCAATGAGGAGGCAGAAGAGATCATCCTCCTATCCAATAATATTATCCAAGGCGACTTAATTAGATACTATAATGCTGTCCTAGCTCAAAACCATAAGCCAATAAGGTATGATGAGGACAACATATCATAAGAAAAGAGATTACCAAAGCTGGTAATCTCTTTTATATTGCCTTCTGGTGTTAAATCTCCATGGTAGTACCTATAAAGATGGGCATATTCAATTCACTGTCTATTATCATATAGACAAAGGGCCTATCAAGGTAAACCTGCTTAATGTCTACAGGGGCTGATGTTCCAGCCATTTCTACAGATGTAACTGCTCCAGCCCTGGTTCCCTTTTCATCTAAAGCTAGGAAGGTCTTGTGTTTTACCTGGCTGATGAAGAGCTTACCCTCCTGGAGAGAGGCCATTTTAGAAAAGTCAGCCAATCCCTCGTCAAAGGCATCAGGCATCCCCATGGATTCTAGGATTTCACTCATTTCTATATCGTACTCAGTTTTGAACTTTGGAATAGCTGTCATGACTGTGACATCTTCCATACTATTAAGAAGTCGGCTGACATTATTACTGGTTAATGAGGACACATAGTCTGCAACCTTAACTCCTTCATTAGGCAGGAGGGCCACAAAGGCATACTTTCCATCGGCATAGGGTTTAAGAAAGCCTGTTGCCATATCATCTTCTAGATACTTTGATTCATCTGAGTACATAAAATCCACTTCCTGTCTGGTGCCATCCTCCTTGGTAAACACTTCTTTGTGGATTTGACTTTCCTGGTAGATATCTTCCCACTCTGCATCAAAGGTGAGGGCATTGATGAGATAGAGCATGGAGTAATCGGGGATTTCGCCAACTATCTCTTCTATCATACCATCTGTCTTATCCTTGACCCAGGTGTTGATATCCACAACAGTTGAATCATCGAAAGGGGCCTTATAGATGGTAGCGCCATACCAGTTGGCATTGGTCTGGAGAAAGTCCTTCTCTACTATCAGGCTATCATTATCCCTGAACCAAATTGAGTTGGCTATGGAAAACTTGTATTTCTCACCTGAAGGCATCATCTGGTCATAGGCGTATAAGACCTCATTTAATTCCTCTATGGATAGGCCAAATACTTCCTCCATCTGGGCCAGGGTCTTATTGGCAGCTCCATTGGCTGTCATACCCAGGGCATAGATGACGGATAGAGGTGATACAAGGGTATTCTTTTCATTATCAAGACTTTCCTTAAATAGTGCTATGGAAAAATCCTTGATCGGGTCTAGATCTTCTTGGGAGATATCCATAGTTACATTAGGTTGATTGGGCTCAACTTCTGCCATCATGTCCTCTGCCTTGACCTTAGGTGTAGGACTGCAGCCTGTCAGGGAGAAAATCACGGGCAAGATTATAATGATGGATAGAAGAGTTCCTATAATCCTCTTTTTCATACTTAACCTCCTCTTAGATTCTAATTGCACGGAAAGTTTCCAACAATTCTGAATTCAAATCAAGTATATCACCTGTAATTCCCGCCAACAAGCTCCATATCCACAATGTAACTAATATGTAAACAAAATGAAATAACCCCCTTTTAAAA
>JAAYTL010000068.1 GCA_012518035.1 Tissierellia bacterium
TGAGATGATTTCGATTGTCTTCCAGGTCCTCATTGGCTTTTTCTAATTCCAGGGTCCTTTCTTTTACCTTGTCCTCTAGATGATTGACCAGGCCGTAGATGGTATCCGCCATGCTATTGAAGGCTCGAGTTAAAAGACCTATTTCATCATACCTAAATACTGGAACTCTGAGGGAGAAATCCCCACCAGCAAACCTCTCAGTTATAGCCACTAGATTATAGAGGGGCTTGGTTAGCTTCCTTATGAGGGCATAATAGACTATTATAGCTAGCCCCATAGCTGCAACTACTGAAAGTATTGTAAACAAAATGGTTTCATTGATTGTTGTGGTGACTTGACTATCTGGTATGGCTGTAATTATCAACCATTCAAATCCCTTATCCTTGTATTCTGATATCTTAATATAAAAGGTACTATTTATATTTGTTAGTTTATGGGTTTTTAAATTTGAATCCTTATAGGAGTTATAGGCCTTAGTTAGGGCTGGATAGCCCATATCCCCTATCAGGATTGGCCTACTAGTACCATTACCAAAGGTCAATTGATTATCCATATTGATGGAGTTGGCTATAAGCTCCCCAGTATTCTTGTCCACCAGGACTGCCATTGAGTTTCTGTCCTTTACCATGAGGTCCAGGTGGTTACTTAAACCTTCCCAGTCCTCCATGCTGCCTGTCCAATGATTCTCCATATAAAATTCTACTATACTGTAAACATCCCTATCAAACCTAGTGCTAATCTCAGTTAAGGTGTCATCTGCAAAGTCAAACCAGTTAGAAAACACCAGGACACCTATTATTAAACCTGCTATTAGCATGATAGTAGTAAAGGTGATGAGTATTAGATTAATAATAGATAATTTTGCTTTTTTCAATTCTACATAACATCCCCCAGACTTTTAGATTAAATATCTTATCCATTGGTTTCTTTTAATATCTTAATTGCATCTTCTTCTGGAAGGGGCTTGCTAAAGAGATAACCCTGCAATTTGTCACATTCATATTCTAACAGATACTCTTTCTGAATTTCAAGCTCCACTCCTTCAGCCACAGTATCTAGTCCCAGCCTATGGGCAAAGGAGATAATATCGCTGGTTATGATGGAGTCCTTGTTTGAGTCGGTAATCTTGTTTATAAAGTACTGGTCTATCTTCAGGGTGTCCACATTTAACTCACTAAGCCTATCAAAGGAGGAATAGCCAGTCCCAAAATCATCTATGGATATACTGATTCCATGCCTTCTAAGCTCCTTTAACCGATTGTTAATTATATCGAAGTTCTCCATAAGGCTTGTCTCTGTAATCTCCAGCTCCAGGTTGCTTCCTTCTACACCTGTCTCCTCCAGTATCTCTAGAATGTTGGGGACAAAGTCCTCCTGCAAGAGATGGATGCTGGGGATATTTACTGCTATCCTAAGGGTATTATAGCCCATCTCTATTAAATCAGACATAAACCTGCAGGCCTTTCTAAGGATTAGATAGGTAAGGGGTATGATCAACTGGTTATCCTCAGCTATTCCAATAAACTCCAGGGGTGAGACCAGGCCGAATCTCTCCGATCTCATTCTGGCCAAGGCTTCAAAGGTTTCTATCTTATTAGTCTTGGAATTTAAAATAGGCTGATAGAGCAAGTATATATCTGATGCAAAATCTTGGTTGATGGCCTCCCTTAACTCCCTCTCAATTATTTCCGAACGTTGGACACTAGCCTGCATGCTTTCATCGAAAAATCTATAGTTAGTGCCCTCAGATAAGTCTACGTAGTTTAAGGCAAGGGTGGCATTCTTAAGTAGCTCATCCAAGGATATAGTCCTATCCTCATATTCAACTACCCCAATCTTGATTATAGGATATTCCTTTACCTTATTGACGATTAAGGGCTCTTCTATTAAACTATTAACCCTCTTAATGATTGATAGGATCTCATCCCTATCATCATAAGAGTCTAGATATATAACGAACTTTTCTCCCGTAAGCCTAAATATGCTGATGTTTTTACCCTCCAAGGACTTGACCTTCTCCCCGAAGTTTTTAAGAATCATATCCCCATGCTCATAGCCAAAGGTAATGTTCTTTAGGTTTAGGTTGTGGTATTTTATAATGATTATGGCCTTCTTTTCTCCATTCTTCTTCTTAGATTTGTCTTCATCTATCCTTTGCTTTAAGAAGGCTGAATTGGGAAGCCCTGTTAAGCTGTCAAAGTAGGCAAGGCTTATCAGCTTATTTTTCCTTCGATAAGTCGCTATAATAGAATAAGTTAAGGCTAAGTATACGATTATTATGCCGGCAACAGCAATAAAGGTGTTAGACCTAATGACAGGAGTCATACTATCTAAGGAATACTGTATTCCCAGTGACACTAGATTGATAGATTCATTTTCCATAGGTACAAAGATCTCATATAGGTCAATTCCATTGGTATCGTTAATCCAATCACATATCTCTCCTTTGCGGCATGAAGTTAAAGATATGTTTTCTACCTTATTACCAATCATAGCCCGGTCTGTACTGGCTGTAACTATAGTGTCCTCGTTTAAGGAGTATAGTTGGACTATATCTCCTCCCTTGGCCATTTCATCCAGGATATTTTGGAGCCTAAATTGAGCTAATAAATCATAAACTTTTTCTGCTAGTATGCCTATCTGAATAAAGGTCCCATCTGGATTCTTGATATAGGCATATTTATAGTATAGATTGCTTTCTGAGTCCCTCCTTATGTCTTCTATGAGAATCTCATCATTGCCAATCATAAAATCATAGACTGGATGACCCTCCTCAGCCTTCCAGCCAATATACTTACCAGTTCCTGAAAATTCAATTACTCCTTCTGGGGTATAGGCATAGATTTCATCTATATCGTAAATTTTAGAAAAGTTTTCAAAAAACTCCTCACTATAAAACTCCCTATGGTTTTCAGCAGTCTTTAGGTAGGTTAATAAAATCTCTTCCAATAGACTATTTATGGTGTCTACAGCAAGGGCAGTATTAGATAAGCTTGAAGAGATGCTTCCAGAAATTTTTAGCCCCTCTTCCTTTTTTAACTCATAGTAATAGTTTTTGATACTTCTGCTCATTGTAACAGTAATTGTTGCAAAAATTAAGGTTATTATGATAAAAGGTATTATGTAGATCTTAAGGTTTGCCTTTCTGTTCTTCCCAACCACATTACGACCCCCTTCATAAGAACATCTTAGCCTCATTATCATATAAATCTTTACCCCAATTTTTACAGTGTCATGCAAGTTATCTTAATATATGATTAAATATTCTGATAACTGAGTTTGTCTTGAAAATTCCTTGTAAGCTTCCTAGTTATCCAGATTATTGCCATAGGCGACCACTCGATTACGGCCAGATTCCTTAGCCTTATACAGGGCCTCATCAGCAGCATAGATTAAATCATTGGGATTAGAGGATGAACCAGGCATAATAGAAGCCACTCCTAAGCTGACCGTGACCCTGGTATTTATTCCTTGGTAAGGATATCTCGAGCCTTCTACACTTTGTCTTATATTCTCTGCAACAGTCCTAGCCCCTTCCAGGGATGTGTTGGGTAATAAAACCACAAACTCCTCTCCTCCATAGCGGGCTACAAAATCTCCACCCCTCTTAACCGTTTCCTTGATTACTTTGGCTATGCTGCTTAAACAACCATCCCCAGCCAAATGTCCATAGTTGTCGTTATATTTTTTGAAGTGGTCAATATCTATCATAATCAGAGATAGGGGTAAGCCTTCTCTCTTGGCCTGACTCCATACCTTGCTAAAGGATATATCAAAAAACCGCCTATTATAAAGGTTAGTAAGCTTGTCTATCATAGATATTCTCTCTAACTCCATATTTGCCTTTCTTAAGAGTTCATTTGCTTTCTCAAGCTCCATGCTTCTCTCTTCTACATCTAATTGGAGTTTCTTACTAAGCCTCTTATATCTATCAACTAAAGCAAATCCTATTAATAGGATTATTATAATAACCCCTATTGAGATATAGAGGGCTAGACGCACTAGCATCTCCTCTGTAAAATATAGTACCTGTTTACCCTTCCAAGCCCTGATAATATCATTGATGGTAGAGTCATCCTTAAGTTCCCTAAGTCCATTATTAATTATCTTAAGGAGTTCTGTGTTACCTTTTTTAACCGCAATTTTTGAATATTGACTTTCTACCGGCTGTCCTACAAGCTGGATTGACTTAAAATCCCCCATAGCCAGCTCATATTCCCCTATCCATCTATCAACTACAAGGGCATCCAAGTTTCCAGCCTTTATCATATGAAAACCAGAGCTGATACTTGGAATCTCTACAAGCTTTATACCACCATATTCCCTTAGAAGGGTTTGGGGATAGCCACCTTTTTCAACACCTACAGACATATTTATTAGATCCTCAACCCTCCGAATATGGGTATTGGCACTATCTGTAAATATGGAAAACTCTGATTCCAAGAGCTCATCAGTAAAATCAAATAGTTCCTCCCTCTCAGGGCTGGGATTGATCTGAACTAGGGCATCAGCTTGTCCACTTAAGACCATGTCTTGGGCTTCCACCCAGTCAAGGGCCTTTACCACAACCCTAAAGTCGATTTTGTCCTCAAGGGCCCTTACTATATCTACAGCTACCCCCTTGGCACGTCCATCATCTTCGTATACTATAGGGGCTAGGTTTTTATTACCAAGAAAAACTATAGTGTCCAAATCACTTGTATCGTCCTTAGATTTACTATAGATAATTGCCAAAACAATTAAAATACCTAACCCTATTATTGAGGTAAATATTTTAAGCTTGTTCTTATGCCAAAACATAAAATAACCTCCATGTGTAAATAGCGCAGAAGTCTGCTGCTATTCATTAGTTTTTACATTATATCACAAGGGACCTTTGAAATAAA
Source organism: Tissierellia bacterium (assembly GCA_012518035.1). Lineage (GTDB taxonomy): Bacteria > Bacillota > Clostridia > Tissierellales > Tissierellaceae > JAAYTL01. Next base: position 4,887 of record JAAYTL010000068.1, read on the forward strand.
AGGTAAATCAAGATATTCACAAGGGCCTAAGGAAAATAGCATAAAA
>JAAYTL010000069.1 GCA_012518035.1 Tissierellia bacterium
ACTAGTAGATAGTAGGTCCTTTAACGCCTTCAAAAATTGCAGTTTCCTGAAGGCTTATTAAAGTGCGCATTTTTTTAAAGAAAATATGGATATTTCTTTAAATTATTAACTATTATTGTCTTGACATATTACCACTAGACTTCTTTCATATATTCATATAATATGTATTTCTTGTACAAGTTGTGATATAAATATATTGAGAATGGTAATTGAATAAATAATCAAGCGAAGGAGAAGAACAATGAAACATGAATGGAGAAAGCATGAGAAGGAATTGTACATGCCAAAAGCAAAACCTGAGCTAGTTACAGTCCCTAAGCAGAAATTCTTGATGATAGATGGACAGGGTAATCCCAATAGTGAAGAATTTGCAGAAAGGGTAGGAGTACTATATTCCTTGTCCTATGCAATCAGGATGATGCCCAAACAGGGATATACTCCTGAAGGATACTTTGAATATACGGTTTATCCACTAGAGGGGATATGGGATTTAACTGAAAAAGGGAGAAAACTAGATACCCTAGATAAGGAAGAGCTGGTCTATACAATTATGATTAGGCAGCCTGATTTTGTAGATGAAGGGGTAGTTGAGCGTGCCTTTGAAAGTGTAAGGAAAAAGAAACCTCATAAGTATTTAGATGATGTAAGGTTCGAAACCCTGGAAGAAGGCCTCAGTGTCCAGATGCTACATATAGGACCATATGATAGTGAGCCTGAGACCTTTAGAATTATGGACGAATTTACCCGAGCTAATAATCTAGAGAGAGCATGTCTTACACATAAAGAGATCTATCTTTCTGATGTAAGAAGGGTTGAGCCTGCTAAATTAAAGACCGTTTTAAGGTATAGGGTAAATAGATTATAATATTAAATTGTTTTCCTATGGTAAATTGAGACGATTTAATACTGTGTAATATTTGCATTTAGTTTTAAGAAGGCTTACAATATTCCTATCACCTACAGGGGATTCGAATACTATAAGAGGAAGGTCATATTTGAATAATGACTCAATTAGTTATAAAAGACTCAATAAGGGATGTATATTTACAATAATGGCTTTAGCCATTCCAACAATGATTGAAAATATCTTACAAGTATTAATTGGAACTGCGGATACATATTTTGTTTCAAAAATTGGTACAGAAGCTGTTGCTGCTGTTGGGATTACAAACCTAATTATGAATATTTATATTGCATTTTTTATAGCCTTAGGAGTAGGGACTGTTGCAATCGTTTCTAGAAATATTGGAGCAAATGAATTTGAAAATGCTAATAATGCAGTTAAACAATCTATTATTTTGGCTCTAGGAGTAGGTATATCCTTTGGAATTATTAATTTTATTTTTGCAAAGGACATATTACTCTTTTTAGGAGCAGAAGAAAGAGTAATTAAGTATGCCCTACCATATTTTTACTCTGTAGCAGTACCAGCTGTATTTTTATGTCTAATGCTAATTTTATCTAGTAGCTTAAGGGGTGCAGGTGATACTAAAACCCCGATGAAAATAGCGATTGTATCAAATATTATTAATATAGTTCTTGATTATGTTTTAATATTTGGTATTTTTGATTTCAAGGGGCTAGGAATTTTAGGAGCTGGTATAGCTACGACAGTTTCTAGAATAGTGGGAGTTAGTCTTTTATTGATAAAGATTAATGGTAATGAAACAAGACTACATATTAATATATTTGACAAGTGGGAGATAAGAAAAGATGTTATGCAATCTATTGCAAAAATAGGGTTGCCAGCTGGGGTCGACAAATTAATTATGAGATTTGGACAACTTGTATACGGTGGTTTGATTATACAAATTGGTACTGAAGCCTATGCTGCTCATAATATAGCAGGTACTATTGAAGCATACTCATATTTACCAGGGATGGGATTTGGAGTAGCAGCAACTACCCTTGTTGGGCAAAGTCTTGGTGCGAATAATGCTGATGAAGCAAAACAATATGGACTAATTTCATACATTCTATCCACTGGGTTTATGGTGGTAGTAGGTGCTATCTTCTATATATTTGCTCCAGTTTTGGCAGGTTTATTTAGTGAAGATATAGAAGTAATCGGTTTAGTTGTAAAGGTTCTAAGAATCATAGCATTAGTCCAACCTTTTTTATGTTCAACCCTTGTAATTACTTCGGCACTGCATGGGGCAGGAGATACAAAGTTTCCAATGTACTCAACCTTCATTGGAATATGGGGTGTTCGGGTATTGGGAGTATATCTCTTAGGAATAAGACTAAATTATGGCTTATTTGGTGTATGGTTGGCAGTTTCCATAGATATAGTAATCAGGGGAATTATATTAATGATTAGATTTATGAAGGGTGAATGGAAAAAAAATAAGAATAGAATAAGAACCTATATATAGTGGTAAATCATAAAAAGAAGGAACATATATACATGCGTAATATGTTCCTTCTTCTGTATTCAATATCTTATCAAGATATTTGATAACTATCATCTCTTCTTTTTATTCACTATATTTCTTAAACAATAGACTGGCATTATGTCCCCCAAATCCTAGTGAATTTGATAGGGCATATTCTATCCTTCTCTCTACAGCCTTGTTGGGTGTATAGTTTAGGTCGCATTCCTCATCTGGATGTTGGTAATTTATGGTTGGCGGTATTATACCTGTCCTTAGGGCAAGTATGGCTGCTATAGCCTCTATTCCACCAGCAGCTCCTAATAAGTGTCCAGTCATAGATTTAGTGGAACTTATATTGATCTTATAGGCATGCTCCTTAAATAGCTTCTTTATAGCCAGGGTTTCCAGCATATCATTAAAATAGGTGCTGGTTCCATGGGCATTGATATATCCAATGTCCTCCTTTCCAACCCTGCCGTCTTCTAAGGCCAGCCTCATGGCATTGCTTGCCCCGATAGCCTCTGGGTCTGGTTGTGTAATATGGAAGGCATCTGAAGTGGAACCATATCCCACTATTTCCCCATAGATTGTTGCTCCCCTATTTAGGGCATGATTTAATTCTTCTAAGACTAGGACTCCAGCTCCTTCCCCCATGATAAATCCATCTCTTTCCTTATCAAAGGGTCTACAAGCCTTATCATAATCATCATTCCTTGTGGATAAGGCCTTCATGGAGTTAAAACCTGCTACTGAAATAGGTGTTATAGATGCTTCTGTCCCGCCTGTAAATGCCATGTCCATCTGCCCACTTCTAATCATCCTAAAGGCCTCACCAATGGCGTGGGTACCTGATGCGCAGGCTGTTGTTATGGTCATGGTAGAACCCCTAAGTCCTAAATTCATAGAGATCTGGGCAGTCCCCATATTGGATATCATCATGGGTATAAATAGAGGACTAACCCTATTTGGTCCTCTATTTGTAAGTTTAGTGTGCTCTAGTTCAAAGGTTTCTACACCGCCTATACCAGTTCCTAAAATTACACCTACCTGGTCTCTATCGATTTCATCTAAATCTATATTGCCGTCTTCTACTGCCAACTTAGCTGCAGCCACTGAATACTGGGCAAACCTATCCATCCTACGGGCTTCTTTTTTATCCAGATAATCTTCTGGCTTGAAGTCCTTTACCTCTGCAGCGATTTTAGTGGCAAAGTTCTCAGTATCAAATCTTGTAATAGGTCCAATTCCTGACTTCCCTTGGATAAGAGAATTCCAAAAGTCATCCTTACCAATTCCTACGGGAGTAACAGCCCCTAGACCTGTTATGACTACTCTTCTCATATGAACCCCCTTAGTCTTGGTATTAGGCAATATTTTCATCGATATAGTTTACGATATCTCCAATGTTTTTGAAATTCTCAGCTTCTTCGTCTGGTATCGAAATATCGAATTCATCCTCTAGGGACATGATTATCTCTACTGCATCTAATGAATCTGCCTCTAAATCCTCTATTAGGGAAGTTTGCTCAGTTATACTATTTACATCATCTACTCCTAGTTGTTCTGCTATTATATTTTTTACCTTTTCAAAAGTCATTTTCATTCCTCCATAAAATTTAATTATATGTTTCCAAACTATATGGCCATTCCGCCATCTACTCTTATTACTTCACCTGTAATATAGTCTGACTTATTACCTGCTAAAAATACCACTAAATTTGCTATATCATGAGGTTTCCCAAATCCTTTTAGTGGAATATTTTTGATCATTTCATCCTTAATTTCTTCCTTAAGGACATCTGTCATATCGGTTTCTATAAAGCCTGGTGCTATGGCATTTACCCTTATACCTCTGGAAGCAAGTTCCTTGGCCATGGATTTGGTAAATCCTATGACTCCTGCCTTAGAGGCAGAGTAGTTACCTTGACCCAGGTTACCATTTATACCTACAATTGAAGATATATTGATAATCTTTCCATATCTTTTCTTCATCATGGCTCTGGCTACTGCCTTTGTGCAGAGGAAGACTCCCTTTAGGTTTACATCTAGGACTGCATCCCAATCCTCTTCATTCATTCGGATCAAGAGATTATCCTTGGTTATGCCTGCATTGTTAATCAGGATATCTATTGTACCTAGGGTTTCTTCAACCTCCTTGACCATGTGCAATACTTCGTCATTATTTACTACATTGGCCTTAACTGCTAGGGCCTCAACACCCTTTCCCTTGATTTCGTCAACTACCGCCAAGGCCTTGTCTTCACTACTAGTATATGTTATAGCTACCTTGGTCCCTTCCTCTGCCAGGGCAAGGGCTATTTCTCTGCCAATTCCCCTAGTTCCACCTGTTACTAGGGCTATCTTACCATTTAAACTCATCTTAATCCCTCCAATTGATTTAAGGTATTGTCAAAAGTCTTTAAATCAGAAATATTGAGGGCCATAATCTCCTTGCCCAAGGATTTTCCAATTCTCTTAACAAAACCTGTCAAAGCTTTCCCAGGGCCAATTTCAATGAAGGTATCCACTCCTTCATCTATCATAAATTCAACTGATTGTTGCCAAAGTACAGAAGAGCTCACTTGCCTTATGAGTTTATCTTTTAAGTCATCCTTATGTCTTGTAACCTTTGCGTCTACATTGGTTACGAGCTTTTTATATAAATCATGAATTTCATATTTTAGAAGCTCCGCATCCAGCCTTTCACCAGCCTCTTTTAAGAGACTACAATGAAAGGGGGCGCTTAGGGGAAGATTGACTACCTTTCTGGCTCCCCGCTTCCTAGCCTCTTCCGCTGCTTTTTCCAGGGCCTTAAGCTCACCAGAGAGGACCACTTGGCCTGGACTGTTGTAGTTGGCTACTTCCACCACACCAAAATCTCTAGCTACATCTACCACTAAGGGAAGCTTATCTTCATCCAGTCCAATAACTGCAGTCATACCACCTACACCTAGGGGTACTGCTTCCTGCATAAACCTTCCTCTCTCCCTGACGATTTTAACAGCATCTACAAAGCTAAAGCCATTTGCATATACTATAGACGCATACTCTCCCAGGCTAAGGCCAGCAGTATATCCTGAGTTAAAACCATTTTTTTCAAGAACACGAAGAATAGCTATGCTGGTGGTAAGTATAGCTGGCTGGGTATTTTCAGTTTTTAAGAGATCCTCTTCATTGCCTTCAAAGATAAGGCTGCTTAAATCCATGGATAGGGCTTGGTTTGCCTCCTGGAAGACCTCCCTTGCCTCTTGGAAACTATCATAGAAGTCCCTTCCCATACCTACATGCTGGGAACCTTGGCCTGGGAAGATAAAGGCGATATTTTCCATCACTTATCACCATCCTTAAGGGATGATAACCTCTCTATCACTCCTCTAGCTTCTCCACTGATGCACTCTATGATATCCCTACAGGATTGGATTTCATTAATCAGACCAGAAATCTGACCTGCCATGATGGATCCATCCACAACATCGCCCTTATAGGCAGCTCGTTTTAATTTACCTGAGGTAAATTTCTCCAGCTCCATGATATCTGCGTTGGATTTTTCTAAATTAGACAAATCCCTGGTAAAGTTATTCTTTAAAACCCTAATAGGATGGCCTGTGCTTCTCCCAGCTACTAGGGCATCCCTATCCTTTGCCTTTAAAATCCTCTCCTTGTAGTTATCATGGATATCCGTTTCAGAAGCACATACAAATCTAGTGCCCATTTGGACTCCATCAGCCCCCAAAGCCAGGGCAGCTATGAAGCCCCTACCATCTGCTACACCTCCAGCAGCTATAATGGGTATATTTACAGCATCTGCTACCTGTGGAACCAAGGCCATGGTGGTAATTTCACCAATATGTCCGCCTGCCTCTGTTCCCTCCACTATTATTGCATCTGCTCCTTGTTTCTCAACTCTCCTCGCTAAAGACACAGTAGGTACTACAGGTATGACTTTTATATTGTGTTCCTTTAATTTTGGAATATAGATTCCTGGATTTCCTGCACCTGTAGTCACTACAGGAACTCCCTCTTCACAGATTATACCTACAATATCCTCAGCATAAGGTGACATTAGCATGATATTTACCCCAAAGGGCTTATGGGTTAATTCCTTAACCTTTCGAATTTCTTCCCTGACTAGTTCTCCAGGTAAATTACCTGCTGCTATGATACCTAGACCTCCAGCATTTGAAACAGCTGCAGCTAGCTTATGGGTAGCTATCCAAGCCATTCCTCCCTGTAATATTGGATAATCAATATTCAAGAGTTTAGTAATTCTGGTATTAAACATCTTCATCCTCCTTATTCCATCTCAAGACAAGGGAGCCCCAGGTCAAACCTGCTCCAAAGGCAACTAAGAGCACATTATCACCCTTCTTAATTTTCCCTTTTTTTATAGCTTCATCCAAAGCTACTGGAATGGATGCAGAGGACATATTTCCATACTTGTTTAAGTTCACATACACTTTCTCTTCTGGAAGTTTTAATTTCTTCCTAGCTGAATCTATGATTCTAATATTGGCCTGGTGTGGTACTAAAAAGTCTAAGTCTTCTAGGTCCAAGTTAGCTAATTCCAGCGCCCTGATGGATGAATTCTCCATAGCCCTTACAGCAAATTTAAAGACTTCCCTTCCATCCATTTGGATATAGTGGAGATCCTTTGCTATGCTTTCGATTCGGGCTGGTTCCTTAGAGCCTCCACCTGGCTGAATTAAGAATTCATAATTATCTCCATCGGAACCTAGTTCGGATGAGATAATTCCATATCCTTCCTCACAGGCTTCCAGTACACAGGCTCCTGCCCCATCTCCAAATAGGACACAGGTATTCCTGTCCCTCCAGTTAACTATCCTGGAAAGGGTCTCTCCACCAATGACTAGTACTTTTTTATAAATACCAGCCTTGATAAAGTTGGCTCCTGTTATCATAGCATAGACAAAACCAGTACACCCTGCATTTAAATCAAAGGCTGCTGCCTTAACTGCCCCTATATTCTTCTGAACTATACAGGCTGTTGATGGGAGGGCATAATCCGAGGTAACTGTCGCTACTATGATTAAGTCAATCTCTTCTGGTTTGAGATTTGCGTCCTCCAAGGCATTTAAAGCTGCACTGGTACTTAAATCTGAGGTAGCCATGTCTTGATAGGCAATCCTTCTTTCTTCAATTCCAGTCCTGGTGACAATCCATTCATGGCTGGTATCAACCATCTTAGATAAATCATCATTGGTTACAACCTTGTCTGGAACATAACTACCAATACCAGAAATTCCTACAGAAAAGTTTTTCAACCTAACACCTCCTAATTCTTAAATTATTTTTTATCTAGCTATTTCCATTAATCACCTCCTAAAAAAGTTGCAAAAAAAAGAATCATCATTTAGTATAAATGTATTAAGCCAAACTTAAGGGTTAGTATATATTATTAACCCAAAATAATCAATAAAAAACTTTTACCAAA
>JAAYTL010000131.1 GCA_012518035.1 Tissierellia bacterium
CATCAATGATTAATAGTTCTATCTTTTTATACTTAGAAACAATTTTACGGTAGCTGCCATCCGCAGCGTATTTTGCAGCCTCCAGTTCATCTATTAGCTCTGGTAAACGTAGGTATCTGACTTTGAAATGTTGACGACAGGTTTGTACTCCAAATGCATTTGAAATCCAAGTCTTACCATTACCTGAGGCCCCCATTAATATTATATTATGTTTTTCTTTTATATAGTTACAGCTTGCTAACTCAAGTATTAAGTCCTTATCTAAATGGCGATCAGGATGATACTCGATGTCTTCAATAGCAGCTGTTGAATCGCTAAATCTTGCCTGTTTAATTAATCTATTTAATTTATTAGATTGTCGGCGGGAATACTCATAATCTACAATTAAGTTGAACCGTTGATTAAATGTCATTTTTTCGTAGTCTAAATTTCTAGTTTGCTCCTCATAAATTTCAACCATACCACTTAGACGCATTTCTAGTAGCTTTCGCATAGTTTCTTTATTTCTCATTTTTTGCACCTCCAAAGTATTTGGCTCCCCTTACAAATCCATAGTCTCTATCTGTAGTAGTTTCATTAATGGATCCATCCATCCTTGATTTTTCTTTTTCTTTCATACGCTTTAATATGGTCTTTAGAACAGCCAGGCTAGGGGCATGTGAAATGGTCATCAGGGTCTGACAAGCCTTTTCAATGAAGTCATCAGAATAATATCTTTCTAGGTTCTTAAAGGATAACAAAATATCTAAAGCCTTCTTCTCAGCATGATTATTTAACATATAATCCACAAAGTCATTGACACTATCTCCCTTGGCATTAGCCCATTTTTTTATTTGATCTGGAGTATGTTCAAGGTACTTTCTGTGGTTATCTGGCATATGATCTGGATTAGTTGAATATCTTCCAATTTCTCCTAAAAGTATTTTATGGGATGCAATTCTCATATCTTTGAAGTATACTTCAATTAAGTCTTTACTAATCCTAACATCAACTTGGCTTTGGACGTATTCATAAGGGACTGAGTAGTACATGCGGTTCACTTGGATATGATAGTTTAATTGAACCTTTGCAGTCCTCCATTCTGCCAGCTGATATCTAGGATAAGGAAGAGGAATTAGTTTTTCTTTTTCCTCTTCCTCAAAGACTTTTCTTCTAGAGCCTTCTCTTTTTTGAAACTCCTCATTATTTAACTTATTGACTTCTGCTAATATCTTCTCATTTAGTTTTGCAAGGCTAAAGCATTGGTAATTTCTTAAAGCAGCTATGATTTGCCTGGAAATATAACCAACATTCCCCTCAACACTAGGTTTGTCCTTAGGCTTCCTGACACGGGCAGGTACAATAGTAAATCCATAATAGTTAGCCAGTTGCCGGTAAGATTCATTTAGTACAGGCTCTGCTCTTTTGGGCTTACTGACTCCTGTTTTTAAATTATCAGGAACTAAAACTTCAGTTACCCCATCAAAATACTCAAATGCATTAATATGGGCAGTTAACCAACTTGGGGATTTCATATTTAAAAATCCCTCAGCATAAAATATCTGACTATATGATAAGGTGGCTACAAATACATACACAGTTAAGTTCTCACCAGTAGATGGATCCTTAATGTTCAAAGTGTTTCCAGCCCAATCCACCTCCATAATTTCACCGGGCTTTCGCCTAATTGGCATGGTTAACTTATATTTCTTTGCATATTTTCCATAGTGTCTACAAAAAGTTCTGTAGGCATAGGGAATCTTGTTACTATCCCTAGCAAGCTGGGAATATTCATTGTGAAGTAATTTTAGTGTAATATTTTTCTTTTGCAGTTCCTTGTGGACCTCCTCCCAATCCACGGGGAAATATCCCTTGGCCACAGCTAATTTTTCTGGGAACAAGAATTCCTCTAGCCATTGATTGTTCATGTCATCAGTCAGTTTAATCAAACCTAATTTCTCAGCCTTTTGAATTACATCTGAAACAGTTTGCCTTGAATGCCCGACACTTGAGCTAATGGTTCTTTGAGATGTTTGCTTTAGGTGAAGCTCCAATATCCTTCGATACTGAATCATAAAAAAACCTCCTGTATAATTTAGTCATGCTAAGCATGCAATCTAATTATACAGGAGATCTATACAAGTGGTCTATTTAAAGGCACTGACTGGTCTACTATGAGGCCCAGGGTGGTC
>JAAYTL010000070.1 GCA_012518035.1 Tissierellia bacterium
AAACTCCCAAGGAATTGCTGAATCAAGATTTTAAGTCTTTTGTAATTAATGACCATAAGGTAGGCATATCCCAAGTTTATACCATGGATCCAGATAGTCTTAAGGAAATGAGAGATGAGTTAATAGTTACTATGAAGGAAAGATCAAAAGAGTATAATTATTCCATATTTATCTTAATGTTAACGGATATATTCAAGCAAGCATCAGAAATGATAGTAGTAGGTCCAAATAAAGAGAATGCAGCAAAAGCCTTTAAGACAACATTAGAAGGGAATTCCTTTTATGCTCCAGGAGTATTATCCAGAAAGAAACAAGTCATCCCACCAATAACTAATATAATTTCCAATGCAGAAAATCTAGTTTAATAAAAAAGAAAATCCTTACTTACAAACAGGATTTTCTTTTTTATTATATATTTGTATTCTTTTGTCCACAAATGAGCTTCTTAATTTGTTGATATAGTAGGAGGAAAAATAGGATAATAGATTGAAAGTTAAAGGGAGATGTCTATGAAAATTTTAAAGAGAGTTTTAATAGCAATTTCAATAGTTGTTTTAACCACTATTCTTGTATTTATATCCCAATTATTTTTGGACGCAGAAAAGATAAGACTTACATATTATGTATTACCTATCACATGCCTTTTTATTGCCTTATATGGACTTTTTCAGCTGATAACAGGAAAGTCCATATCAAAGAGCTATAGAGGTACGTCAGGTACTTATAGAACAAGGGTTGTAGTAAATGTAGATGGTGAAAACGCTACAGCTATATCAGGTAATTGTAAGATTTAAATATTAAAACAATCAAATAGATATATAAACTAGTTAGTTTATATCAATAACTAAATTTATATCATATCATTCAATAAAGTGTTTTAAACTTTAGTAGGAAAATTTACAATATGGAAATTCAATCAATTGTATTATGTTTGTTAATTTAATATAAATGTGATAATTAGAGTAATAAACCATATCCGAAGGAGGGATAAATAAATATTAAAGAATAATATATCTAGTCTTATATCAAATGTAAGAATGAGGAAGATCAAAGATGAAGAGAAAAATATTAAAAAGATTTATGTGTTTAACTCTGGCTTTATTGCTTATTATTGTTCCAGTAAGTAATACTTATGCAGCATCTTATACGATGAATATAACAAAATATGCGCAAGAGAGAACTAAATGGTGTTGGGCGGCTTGTGCGAAGATGATTGGAGCATATTACGGAAGAATATATTCGCAATCAAGTATCTGTACACATGTAAAAGGAAGTGTAGTTAATCAAACCGCAACTATAGGTGAAGTTACCAGTGCCATACGATATACTTCAAATAGGGGGACACAGGCTGGAGTTGCATCTTTAGCTGCATTTATTATAGAAGCTATGAATAGCAGACCCGCAGCTTTGAGAATGGGGTGGAGTTCAAGTAACTATAAAGAAGGACACGTTTATGTAGTCCGTGGTGCAAGAGAGAGTACAGGATCAGTAGCAGGAGGATTATATTTAATTGATCCAATAGCAGGAGTAGCTAATGCCTTCTATAGATATTCGAGTCTGGTAAATGGAACAACATTACCATCAGGAACAGGTAGATATACTCACACATGGTGGACATTTTAATCCAAAGGGGGAGGAGAATATGAAACGTAATGTGATTATATTATGTATATTAATTTTATTGTTATTTCCAAGTATAGTCGGCGCAAGTTCACATGGGCCAATTGAGATTGAGAGATTAAGTGTGGCAGATGCAGATTATCCTGAAATTACAGAACTTGATGAAGAGATTAAGGGGATTATAAACAGTATCAGAGAGGATACAAACCTAGAAAGCTTGCCGAATGATTATAAAATAGATTATACAAAAGCAAATAAAATTTATGTTGATACGGATATTTTTTCCCTTGAAAGCTCCAAAAAGCAGGATGTAAAGGAAGCACTAGAAGAAGGAACTTATATGTGGTTACTTACATTGGATATTGAAAATACCCCATATCGGATAAGTATATCAAAGGGGCTACCCTTTGATGAGTCATTAAAAGAAACACTTACAGAGGAAGAAATTGAGACTATTAAAGCAGAAGAAGGTAAGTGGATTGTGACAGCAATTGAAGAGCTGGAAGGTAAAAGCGTGGATTATGAGTCAGAAATAGCATATATACTAGAGGAGATTAACTATGAATCAAATCCAGAGGTTATATTATGTGGAGGATTAAGACATATTCGCCAGCCTGTTGCATTAGTTATGAATAATGAAGAAGTAGAATTATTGATTCCTCTATATGATTTAGAAAATAGAGATACAGAGAGTCAAATTAATCATATAGAAGCAAATACAGTCCAAGATGTAGACGGAGTTTATCTCTATAGCAGTATTAAAGATAGGGTAAATGATATGGAAGACCCTGACCAGGATAGTGTTGGCTCTGGAACATCTATTGAATTATCTCCAGAGAATAACCGTCGGGAAACTGGATATCCAATAGCAATTATCATAGGTATAGGCTTGCTAGGACTAGCTATAGCTATAGTATATGGTATAAGAAGAAAGAGCAATTAAGAAAAAGATTCCTCCTTTCACTCGGAATGACAATTTTATTTAGGACACATTTTTTCTAATATCTTATATAAATCTATGCAATTCGAGAACCGTACCTGAATTGTATGAATTGCACAAAAATAGTCTGATGGGATTTTCCCCACCAGACTATTCTTTTATTAGCTATCTATTTCCCGACAGCCCCTTAAAATATTACTACATATTTTTAACTAAATAATACAAGGTTTTCACATGGGCTCCAGTTGCGCCTTTAGGCAGGTAGCCTTTGGCTTTATCACCATAAGCAGTACCAGCAATATCTAGATGTACCCATGGCGTTTTATCAACAAATTCCTCCAGGAATAATCCAGCAGTAATTGTACCAGCTCCTCTGCCACCAGTATTCTTTAGATCTCCAAAATCACCCTTGATAAGCTCCTTATATTCTGGATATGAGGGTAGTTGCCATACATATTCTCCTGCTAGTTCAGATGCTTTTTTAACCTCATCCATTAAGTCTTCATCATTGGTAATAGCACCAGCAGTTAAGTTACCTAGGGCCACTATACATGCGCCAGTTAGGGTAGCTAGATCAATTATCTTGTCAGCCTTAACCTCCTTGGCTGCATACCAGAGGGCATCAGCTAAGGTAAGTCTACCTTCTGCATCCGTATTTAGTACCTCAATGGTTTTACCAGACATGGAGCCTACAATATCACCATTTTTATAGGCAGAGCCTGAAATTAAGTTTTCACAGGCAGCAACAATACCCACAACATTTTTCTTAATTTTTGCTTTTGCAATAGCCCTAAGAGCACCAATCACAGTAGCAGATCCTGCCATATCGGTAAACATGGTATCCATACTATCTCCTGGTTTTATGGCATATCCACCTGAATCGTAGGTAAGACCTTTACCCACCAGGGCAATTTTTTCCTTTGAATCAGGATCCCCATTATAGGTCATAACAAAGAAGCGGGGTTCCTTGGATGAACCTTCAGCTACTGCAAGAAAGGCCTTCATACCTAGCTCTTCAATAGCTTTCTTATTATAGATGTCCACCTTGATTCCTAGTTCTTCTAGGTTTTCCTTGGCTGCATTTGCCAAAACTTCAGGATACATGTACATAGGTCTCTCATTTACCAAATCCCTGGTCAAGAAGATTGCCTCTGATAAGATTTCTGCCTCTTTTATCGCTTCAAGGGCCTTTTCCTTTTTCTCTTCCAAGACATCGAAATATACTTCTTCAAGGGAAGACTTGTCTTTCTTATCACTCAAATATTTATCAAAGGAGTATTCAGATTGTAAAAAACCTTCTGTGATAGCTGTTACGGTAGATTTATAACAGAGGTCCTTAAACTTAGGAATAGTAACACCTACACTATCAATCTTGTATTTCTTCAATTCCTTAGCCACTTTATAGAAGGCCTTTCTAAGGGAATCTAAAGTCAACTCCTCCTCATCACCTAGGCCAAGTAGTATGATATTCTCTCCTTTTGGTGATATATCACTATAGACTTCATTAAACTTTCCTTTGAAAAGTTCCTTTTCCTTTAGAAAATCTAATAATTCCCTTCCCTTTTCTGTTGGGTGGATATTATTAGAAACCAAGACGATTTCTACGCTACCACCTTTTTCTAGTAAAAATTTCATATAATCCCTCCATTTGTCTTTATAACCAATATTGTATCAAATTAAGAGCCTTACGGAAACTATTCTAATAAAAAACTAAAATGTAGATTCTAATATCTACATTTTAGCTAAAATATTATGTGGCATATTTAACTTTTAATATCTATCCAATATTTTTCAATAATCATATGAATTCTAATCCTGGTAATCTATATATCCATCTTCATCCATTTCTTCCATCTCTTCAAAATCTTCCCAAGGATACTCATAATCGTCATATATTTTTTTCATAAACATCCTCCTCTAAGAGATAGTTTTTCCACATTAAGAGGAATTATTCTTGGACAGGATTTTCCCTTCTAATCCATGTATAATTGTAGAGATTTAAGCCAAAATAATACCGTGTGAAAATATTTAAAGGAGGTAATTCTATGGCATTAAAAAATACGATTAACCTTAATCAGCTTACACAAGAAGAACTCAATTGTGTAAAACATATTGCATCTTCTCACTTAGTAATGAGTGAAAAGTTTAATCTTTATTCAAATCAAATTCAAGACCCACAATTTAAGCAAATGCTAACCCAATCAGCTACAGATGCAAAAACAACTGCCACGAATTTAATTAATTCTTTATAGGAGGGATAAGATGAGAGACCAGGATATAGTCAATGATATACTAAACGGTACTAAGCATAGTATTGACACATATACAAAGGCCATACAGGAATGTTCAAATCAAACCTTAAGAAGTGAATTACAGAAATTAAGAAATGAAGCTGAGCAAATGCAATATCAAATTTATCAAATGGCTGAGCAGAAAGGATGGTATATGCCAGCTCCACAGGCCAATCAAAGTGATATTCAAAAAATTAAAAATGGATTAGCCTCCACTATGCAATCTTCAACAAACCAAAATACGAACTTTACCATGAAATAGACGGGAACCCTTAAGACATGTAGTCTTAAGGGTTTCTTTCTTCAGCAGTTTAGCAGCTTAAAAATTAATTGATATTTACCTGGTGCAGGTCTATAATATATATACAATAGGTCTGGAGGTTTTTATGATTACTACAGGGGTTGATATAATACAGATAAGTCGAATTGAAGGCTTGATGGCAGACAAAAAGGAGCTTTTTTTTAATAAACTTTTTACTGAAAAGGAAATAGATTACATTAATAAAAGGGGCAGTAGTCCAAAGACTGTTGCAGGCTTATTTGCATCTAAAGAAGCTGTATCAAAGGCATTGGGCACAGGGATAGGAAAGGTAGGGTGGAAGGATATAGAAGTAACCCATACTGATAAGGGTAAGCCTATAGTGACCTTGTCTCCAAGCGTAGATGACCTACTAGATGAGCTTGGAATCAATAGGTTCGATTTATCTATTTCTCATGATGGTGACTATGCTATTGCCTTTGTAATAGGTTATCACGCCTAGGAAAAATAATGCTATTCTAAATATACTTGGAATAAATATAATATACTAATGATTGAATTATCCCAAGTATTTTAGAGAGGTGTTAGGATGAAGAAATCCTTGGCTATTATTATATTAGTGGGTATCCTATTGATATCGTGTACCTCTGATAAGGAAGCAAAGATTATAGCTAATTTAGATAAGGTATTCAATGAAAGTGCTGGCTATGAAGGTATATTTGAGATGAAGGTTTTAAGTGAAAACCAGGAGACAAGATACCTAATGAGGGAAAAATTCTTTCAAGATAATAAGATATCCCTGGAGATACTAGAACCAAGTGACAGTCAAGGAATTACCATAGAGTATAAGGATAATAAGATCTTCTTAAACCATGCTTCTATTAATCAATCCATATCCTTAAAAACCGTTAAAGACTTTGATAAAGGAATCCTGCTGGTAAATTTTTTTGAGAACCTAGACTTAGTTAAGTCCATCAAAGAAGAAGAAATTGACGGAAAAGATTACTATCTTATCGAATATAGGCCAAGGGAGTTAAATAAATATAATCATAAGGGACTAATATATTTCAGCAAGAAAAGGTTGGAACCTTTTATGATGGAAGTTTTGGATAAGAATGGTAATATAAGGCTTATGATAAAGTATGAGGATTTTAAATACATAAAGAGTAGCTAAGGAGAGTTAAGTATGGAGCAACTGAAGGAAGTCAGACCTGTAAGGCTGGAGATAGATTTAGATAATTTAACCAATAATATTAAAGAGATAAGAAGACATGTTGGAGATAGTACCTTAATTATGGCTATTGTCAAGGCTAATGCCTATGGGCATGGAGCGGCTATATGTGGGAGGATTTTTTTAGATAATGGAGCTGATAAACTAGGGGTATCGGTTTTATCTGAAGGTATTAGTCTAAGGGAATCTGGAATAACAGCACCAATCTTGGTATTAAACTATACACCAACTGTTCAGTATGAAGAACTACTTAGGTATGATCTAACTCAAACTATATATAAGTATGAAGATGCAAAACTTTTGTCAGAAATCGCAGGTAGGTATGGCAAGGATGCCAAGATCCACATCAAGATTGATACTGGTATGCATAGGATAGGTTTTTTACCAAATGAGACCTCTATTGATGATATTAGGAGAATAGTGGAATTGCCCAATATCTCAGTTGAGGGAATCTATACCCATTTTGCTAAGGCAGATTATCCTGATAAATCACATACAAGGGATCAATTCCAAAAGTTTCAATGGGTATTGGATAGATTAGCTGACTTGAATATAGATATTCCAATCAAGCATGCTTCAAATTCTGCAGCCATTCTAGACTTACCCGAGTATAACCTGGATATGGTTAGACCAGGCATTATTCTATATGGCCACTATCCATCTGAACATGTAAATAAGGATGTAATAGATATCAAGCCAACTACCACCTTAAAATCATGTATCTCCCATATAAAGGAATTAGATGAAGGAGAGGGAATAGGGTATGGGCAGACCTTTGTGACAAAGAGGAAGTCAAAGATTGCCACCTTACCCATTGGATATGCAGATGGTTTTTCAAGGGTATTATCAGGAAGGGCCTATGTGTCTATCAACCATAAAAGGGTGCCTGTAGTAGGTACTATTTGCATGGATCAACTGATGGTTGATGTTACAGATATCGAGAATATTGGTATTGATGATGAAGCTATTTTGTTTGGTTATGGACATGAAAGTTACCCAAGAGTTGAAGATATTGCCAAGGAATTGGGTACAATTAATTATGAACTAATATGCATGATTAGCATAAGGGTTCCAAGGATATATATAAATATGAGTGGACTTATTGATATTGAAGAAATTTCAACAAAATAGTCCCTTGCCTTGGTATAGGTAATTGGCTGTCACAAAATTTGTTACTGGTGTAAATTTGACTCATTTGATAAGGCACCTTAATACTATATTAAGAAATGGAGGTGGAGAGTCGTGATTGAAACAGATCCAACTATAGACATAAATTTAAGCGGTGATCCAAGCTCAATGATTGAATGCGTTAAACACTACCTCAAGGATAAATGGATGAAGGATATTCATGCTTATCAGAAAAAAGGATACGATGAAATGAGTCAAATAAACCTAACCCTTGCAGAAATAGGACTTGAACATGATATGAAAGATTTACATAAGTATGAAATTCGTCTAACTGGACGTGATAAGACGTGATGATTAAACGGGGAGATGTTTTTTACGCTGACTTAAGTCCAGTGGTCGGCTCAGAGCAAGGGGGAGTGAGACCAGTTTTAGTAATCCAAAATGATATTGGTAACAAATATAGTCCCACAATAATAATAGCCGCCATCACTTCTCAAATAAATAAGGCTAAACTGCCTACACATGTTGAGATAACAGGACAGGAGTATGGTTTACCTAAGGATTCAGTGATACTCTTGGAACAGATTAGGACCATAGACAAGAAGAGATTGAGAGAGAAGATAGGTCGATTTGATAAGGAAATGATGCAATACGTTGATGATGCATTAAGAATTAGTTTAGGGCTTGTTTCCCTAAAGTAACAGAATAGTACATATTATAAAAATAAGCATATTTATATGCTTATTTTTTATTGGGAAAATTTAGGCAGTTATTAATTAATGAATCTGAGGTTTATGAGTCCTAATTGATGGCAAGGATATATATGATAGGGGCAGCGGAAGGGGCGTAGGTGATGAAAGTGCTTCATTTAATAAGTGGTGGAGATAGGGGAGGGGCGAAGACCCATATTAAATCCTTGATGAAGGGCTTAGAGGGACGCATCTATACTAAGTTAATATGTTTTACAAGGGATAATTTTTATGATGAGCTCAAAAATCAAGGTATCCGGATACAAGTCTTTCAGCAAAAAAACAGATTTGATATGTCAATTATATCCAGGTTAAGAGATGAAATAAGTGAAAATAATTATGATATTATTCATTGTCATGGGGCCAGGGCTAATTTTATTGCCATGCTATTGAAGGGAGTAAAGAAGCCCTTCGTAACCACTATACATAGCGATTACAAATTGGATTTTACAGATAAAACTTATAAAAAAATCATATTTACCAATCTAAATAAACTAGCCTTGAAAGGGTTTAATTATTATATAGCCATATCAGATACCTTCAAGGATATGCTGGTGGAAAGGGGCTTCAGGGCTGACAAGATCTACGTTGTTTATAATGGTATAGATATGGATAAAGAAATAGAGTTTATTCCCAGGGATGAGTTTTTAAATAGATATAGTATTGATGGTAAAGATAGGACCATAGTGGGAATTATGGGAAGGTTAGACT
Source organism: Tissierellia bacterium (assembly GCA_012518035.1). Lineage (GTDB taxonomy): Bacteria > Bacillota > Clostridia > Tissierellales > Tissierellaceae > JAAYTL01. The sequence continues at coordinate 8,930 of JAAYTL010000070.1, forward strand.
TGGTAAAAAAACATGATACCTTTATAAAGGCTGCAGCTAGGGTCCTTCAGCTAAGAAGGGATGTAGTATTTTTAATAGCTGGTGAAGGTCCGGAAGAGAAAAGGCTAACTTCTATGGTTCAAGAGCTGGGAATTGGAGGGAATATCCACTTTCTAGGATTTATTGGTGATGCATATTCTTTTTTTAATGCAATAGATATCAATGTCTTAACTTCTGTAAGCGAAAGTTTCCCCTATGTGATATTGGAGGGAGCAAGAATGAAAAAACCCATAATTTCTACTAGGGTTGGTGGGATAACTAGGCTTATCAGAGATGATTATAATGGCTATATAATAGATGTAGATGATGAGAAAGGTTTAAGCGATAAGATTTTAGCCCTATTAGATAATCAAGAAAAAATTATATATATGGGGGAGAACTTATATAAGGGTGTAGAAGAGAACTTTTCGGCCAAATCAATGGCAGAGGAGCATATAAGAATTTACACTGAAATCTTGAACAATATGGAGGACAAGGAATGAAAGTGATTGACAAAAAAGGAAGGCTGTTTGGAATAATAAATGTCATAGACCTAATGGTTTTTCTGGTATTAGTTTTCTTGATATTAGGTGTAGTTTATAGGATGATGTCAAAACCAGGAAGATTAAAAGAGACCACAAAAGCCTATATTACTTATGAGGTTCCCAATATAAAAATGACAACAATTAGTAATCTTAAGAAGGGTGATCTCTTGTACACTTATGATAAGGATGAATTATTGGGAACAATAGTAGAATCAACCTATGAACCATATTCTGAACTCCTGGAAAGGGAAGGGGAATGGGTAAATGCAGTAGTTCCAGAAAAATATACTCTTACTCTTGTGGTCAAGGCTGATGTAGTGGATAATCCTGATTCCATTATAGGTGGAGGAGAAGAAATCAGGGCTGATGTACAATATAGATTAAAGAACAAAAAAATAGCCTTTTTTGCAACTGTAACAGAGGTAGAATTATTAGAACAGACTAGGTGATAATATGTATAATTCCTTCTTTCTAGGGATATTTATCAGGCTTAAGGATTTGATGGCCTTCATTTATAAAAATAGTAGCTTGAAAAGCATTATAGATAGAATAATTGGACTAACTTTATCTTCAATAGATAGCTCATTCTCCCTAAGTATGTTTATTAAGGAATCCTTACTTATTGAAAATAGTTTTTCTTATAAGCTATATGCAAGACTAGTCGATCTAGGCTCTTCAATATTAAGGCGTTTTCATGAGTTAATAAAAACAAGCAGAAGTTCTAGCATAATTCACTATTGTTTTGAGAAACTGCTTAGAACTAATCTTGTAAGGAGCATTATAGGATTTTGGGGGAATATGGTATCAACATCTTTGTCCTATAAATTTATTGTGGACCTCTTTACCATGGAAGAATGGGGAGAATTATAATGCTATATATTCTAACACTAGTGGTTTTATTGTATCCCTTTTTACCCAATATGCTTGGTTTATTATTAATGCTTTCTCTTCCTGTAATAATCCCCTTTAGTAGTGATTCCGGGGATGCTCAGCTAACTAAGACTAAAATGGATTTCCCCATAGCCTTGTTCCTAGTAATAATAACTATATCAACAATAACATCAACAACTTTCCTTGGTAGCATAAGAGACTTAGCCCTACATCTTGGGGGCCTAAGCATCCTTTTTGTACTTGTAAATTGGATCAAGGATAAAAATGGCCTATATGTCATTATTACTATCTTAATAGTAACAGCAAGCCTTATAAGCCTGTATGGTATCTACCAGTACCTGGTAGGAGTAGAACTAGATGAGACATGGATAGATATGGGGACGAATCCTGACATATCTGTTAGAGTATACTCAATATTTGATAACCCCAATATTCTAGCTGAGTATTTGGTTATGATTTTACCCTTGTCAATTTCTATGTTTATTTATAGCAGAATGCTCAATAAAAAAATAATATTTTTTGGTGCAAGCCTTGTTATGCTTATCACCCTTATTCTAACATCCTCCAGAGGTGGTTGGCTAGGATTTGCCTTCTCTTGTACTATCTTTATACTCCTGTTTAAAAGAGGTTTCTTACTAGGTTTGATTCCTATAGGTATCTTGGGTTACTTCATCTTACCGGATCCTATTATTAATAGAATTATGAGTATAGGAAACCTAAGGGATACATCCAATGCTTATAGGTTAAATATGTGGCTCATCACCTTAGAAATCATAAGGGACAATTGGATGGCAGGGGTAGGGTTTGGTCATCTACCCTATAAGGAAACCTTTGAAAATTATTCAGACACCATAGTTACCTATCACTCCCATAATACATACTTGCAAACACTTGCGGAGATGGGGGTACCTGGACTACTGGTCCTCCTCCTTTTCTTGCTAGTCTTGTTTAAGTATGGGATTAAGTACCTGATAAAGCAAGATGATAGATATATAGTTCTGATGGCAACAGGAGCCTTATCAAGCCTTGCTGGTATCATGGTCCATGGATTTTTTGAAAACATCCTATATTTACCCAAGATAATATTTACTTTTTGGATAATAGTGTCCATAATTTTAGTCCTTTTTAGATTAGTAAAAGCAGGTGGTTAGATGGAGAGGGTAAGTATTTTTGGAGTAAAAATATTTAATATCAATCTCCAAGATACTACTAAGTTATTAAATGCATATCTAAAAGGGGACAAATTGAATAAGATCTATACACCAAATACCGAAATAGTTATGGCTGCTAAGAATGATAGCCAGATAAAGGAGATATTAAACCGAGGTGATTTGCTTATACCTGATGGCATTGGCTTGGTCTATGGATCTAGAATTAAAGGGAAACCATTGAAAGAAAGGGTCACAGGATATGATATTTCTATTAAGTTATTAGAAACTGCAAATCAGAATAAATATAGCCTATTTTTATTGGGGGGTGAAGTAGGTATTGCAAAGATGGCAGCTGAGAAGATTAGCAAGGAATATCCTAATATAGAAATCTTAGGATACCATCATGGTTATTTTAAGGGCAGCCACCTGGGAATTCAGGATAGTAGGGAAGAGAATGAAATTATCCATGAAATAAATATGAAAAATCCTGATATCATTTTTGTAGGTCTTGGGTTTCCTAGACAAGAAATCTGGATAGATAGAAATGCCCATAGATTAAATACGAGAATAGCCATAGGTAACGGCGGGGTAATGGATATACTTGCAGGCAAGTCTAAAAGGGCCCCTGAAATATATCAAAAACTTGGTCTTGAATGGCTTTATAGGTTGCTAAAAGAACCTTCAAGGATAAAAAGACAGTTAGCCATACCTAAGTTTATCTTCAATATTATCTTCAATAAAGATGTAGTCAAGTAACTTATTCACATAATATATCCCTTCAGAGAATATGAATATATTGATATTGATATTGTAAATGGAGGGAATATATATGAAAAAATATTTAATTATCGGCCTAGTGTTAGTTATTCTCTTAGGGAGTTTCTTGGTTGCAAAACTGTTGGGAGATGGGGAGGACTTGGTTAAGTTTAAGCCCCTAGAAATGGAGGAAGTACCAGATAAGATAGTGGAGATGTTGCCCCAATATGTGATGGAAGAAAGGGCCTTAACGTGTAAATACAGGGATGATGTCTATGTAATAGTAACTAGGGGAGAAAAGAAATCATTGGGCTTCTTTGTAGATATAGAGAAAATTGTAAAGGAAAAGATTTCTGATGACAAGTTTGATTTGGTTGTCTACGCAAAGTACATAGATCCAAATCCAAATGAGGTTCTACCTCAAGAATATGATTATCCTACAATTATAGTAAAGACCAACCTAAAGGAGATGCCAGAGCAGATTCATCTGGATATAGAGTATTTAGATTAGGCCTATGGCACAATGGATAAAGAATGCGTATTTTTATGTACATCGTAGAAGAATTTTAGTAGAGAATAGAATTTAAATCTTTATTCACTCATGGTTTGAGTCTAAGTCTTTATCATACTAGAATAAATTTCAAAACCGACTCTCCGTTACGAATTTGAAGAAGTATAACCACATATAAAAAATTAGAGCTCCAAACTCGCTACGCTCAAACAGTGGAGCTCTACCAAATTTTTTACTTAGTGGATACTTCTACTCAAATTCTCCAAAGTCGAGTCTCATTTTGAAAATTTATTCTTATGCGTGGTTCAGATAGTTGACGTAATTGTCATCCTGAGACGGACAGTATTAGCCTTACCTACGAAGGATCTTGACCCTAAGCTTTTATAGTTTAACCAATTTAGATCTAGTATTTGCATTTATTCACTTGCATAATTGTCAAAATATCCTTGAACCAAGACAACTGGCGTTCCTTTATCTCCACTACCACTAATTAAATCGCATAGGCTTCCCAATAAATCAGTAATTTGCCTTGGAGTAGTTCCCAGTGCTTCAGCTTGGTCTAGTAGGTCTACATCCTTGGCATAGATTTTTTGTTTGATAGCAGTTAGTATTTCTTCACCTTCTAAATCTTCTAGTTCAGTATCCACAAGGTACTTAAGCTTAATCTCATGTGGGGTACCTTCTAATCCCTTAGTATAACCAGGTGACACAACAGGATCGGCTAGTTCCCAAATTTTTCCTACAGGATCCTTAAAGGCTCCATCGCCATAAACCATGACTTCAATCTTTTTTCCTGTTTTTTCGTATAATTCTTTTTGAATTTTTTCTACATAGTCTTGAGAGTCACGCGGGAATAACTTAACCTCACTATCGGAGGCTAGATTTGACCCAAAGAGCCCATACTCTGGGTTATAACCACTACCGTCAATGGGGGAGGCCAATATATCGTCAATTCCATATAGTATGTTAGCTCCAGCTTCTTTAAGGAGCCTCTTGGTTCTTTTATTTTCATGAACGTTTGCTACTAGGACATCCTTTGTATAGTTAAGTATTATTCTCGGGTCATTAGAAAAATAAATATCAACATTGTCATTGCATACTTTTCTGTAGAGGCTAACATAATCAATGCCAGTAAAGGGGTGGGCGACCTTTTGGCCAAACATCCTTCTATAATCTTCCTCCGTTAATACGTCAGTATGGGGGTTGATTTTAAGCTCATCCATTCTATCTAAATCCATCAAATGATTTCCAACCTCATCAGCAGGATAGCTTAATAGTAGATGAATTTTTCTATTGCTCATGGCAATACCTTTTAGCAAAATAGAAAACCTGTTTCTACTTAAAATTGGGAAAACTACCCCTATATCGCCTGGGAACTTAGAACTAACATCCTTGGCTATATGTTCCACAGTAGCATAATTACCCTGGGCCCTAGCTATTAAAGACTCAGTAATTCCCACTATATCCCTATCTCTAAGTTCAAAATTTTCACTTTTTGCAGCCTTTAAAACAGAATCTACAACAATACTAACTAAATCGTCTCCCTCTTTAACTATAGGGGTCCTTATTCCCCTTGCAGTAGTACCTATACATCTACTCATAAAACTGCCTCCTAAATAAAATTTCTACTTTCAGAATATAACATAGACCATTTACCATAAAATGTAGAATTTTAGTGACTACATTTAATGACTTCCTTTTCGGTGATGATAAAGTCAACAGGGATATCATGGTCTTTTCTGGGAACTTCATCAATCAACTGTAAATCATATGCTATACTCAATTTAATTATATCAGGATAAGAGGATAAAAATCTATCATAATATCCTCCACCATAACCAATTCTATACCCTTTTCGATCAAAGGCAACTCCAGGTACAATAATTAAATCTATTTCATTGGGATCTATAAACCTGATAGATTCGTCCTTTGGAGTTAATATATTGTAAAAACCAATCTCTAATTCATCAAAATCTAACAATTCACTAGGTTTGATTTCCTTGCTGTCTGGAAAGGTAACAGGTACCGAAATTCTTTTGCCCTTCTTAAGACTCTCTTTGATAAAATCATGGGTATTGATCTCACTACCAAAGCTTACATAAACCATGATATGGTTAGCTTCCTTATAAAAGGATGAATTATACAATTTCTCAATAATGGCATTATTTAGCAGTTTACGCCTTTCTTTGCCTAATTCTAACTTAGCTTCAAAGATTTGGTTTCTTATCACTTTTTTTACCAAAATAAATCACTCCAAAGGGTTTATTTATCTACTAAGGTATATTATAATATATAATCAAAGGAATGGCTAATTTTATTACATTTACTTACAGAAAATGACAGCTAGAATATCGAGGTGGAAATTTTGATTAAATTTGTTAATGTATCAAAGGAGTATCCTAATGGAGTAGAAGCTCTTTCAAATATAAATTTAGAAATTAAAAAAGGTGAATTTGTATTTTTAGTAGGAGCAAGTGGGGCTGGTAAATCCACTTTAATAAAATTGCTCCTAAAAGAGGAAGAAGCTACAACTGGATCAATATATTTGAATGATATAGATATAACTAGGGTAAGAAATAGAAGAATCCCACGAATTAGACGAAACATAGGGGTAGTTTTTCAAGATTTTAGGTTATTACATAATAAAACTGTCTATGAGAATATAGCTTTTGCTATGGAGATCATAGGTACTCGGCCCAAGGAGATTCGTAGGAGGGTACCCATGGTTCTAAGCATGGTAGATTTAAGTAGAAAGGCTTCACATTTTCCTGATCAATTATCAGGCGGAGAACATCAGAGGGTCGCCATTGCAAGGGCTATAGTCAATAATCCACCAGTTTTAATAGCGGACGAGCCTACTGGTAATTTGGACCCAGATACAGCGTGGGAGATCATGAAGGTCTTATCTGATATTAATGCTGGGGGAACTACAATACTTATGGCAACCCACGCAAAGGATATTGTAAACATGATGAAGAAAAGAGTTATAGTAATAGAAGATGGGAAAATGATAAGAGACGATGAGAAGGGTGGTTATGACCATGAGATTCAGACTATTTAAGAATGTCATCAAGCAGGGATTTCAGGGGATGTGGCGTAACCGTGGAATGGGAGTAGCTTCCGTATCTTCTATCTCAGCAGTCCTAATGATATTGGGTGTTGTACTTATTCTAATCTTAAGTATTAATGAACTGGTACTAGAAACTCAAGGCAAGTTTGATGAGATTGAAATATTCTTACAGGATGAAGTTACTGATGAACAGCTGACCTTAATTGAGGATACTATACGGGGCGAAGAAGGTATCTTATCCGTTTTATATAAATCCAAAGACCAAGCGCTAGAAGAGTATAAGGAGCAGTGGGCTGAACAAGCTTATCTACTAGAAGGACTTGAATCAGATAATCCCCTGCCTAATTCATATATAATCCAATTAAAGGACATTGACTTTGCTGAAAATGTGGTAAAAAAGATTAAGTACATGGATGGGGTAGAAAAGATAAACTACCACAAGGAGATTATAGACAAGCTCTTACTATTTGCCAATTATATAAGGATTGGTGGCCTAGTAGTTATGGGAGCTTTAGTTGCTGTATCTATATTTATAATTTCCAACACAATTAAGCTAACAGTTGCTGCGAGAAAGCGAGAAATACAGATTATGAAATATGTTGGGGCAACTAATGGCTATATAAAAGGACCCTTTGTCATAGAAGGTGTCTTGTTTGGTTTGATAGGTGCTCTTTTATCCATTGTACTTGTCTACTATGGTTATGGATATTTCTTCAAATCAGTTGGCGATAACCTATATTCCATGTTTACCATTATTTTAATAGAACCTAAGGCAATCTTGCTTGATTTATCGATTATATTCATTGCTATTGGAACAGGAATTGGTTCTATAGGAAGCTTGGTTTCTATGAAGAGGTTTCTTAATGTATAGGGGGAATAAAAATGCTTAGGAAAAAAGGATTTATATATCTACTGGTCATAATTATATTGTCCTTAAACTTTGTTTCAGCTTATGCCTCGAATATAGATGAACTTAAAGAGGAAAAAAAGGAAATTGAAGAGCAAATCAAAGAAGGTAAGAATCAGATTAAACAGATAGAGGCTCAAACCAAGGAAGTATCTAAGCAGATTGATGAATTGGACAAGCAAATGACCCAAACATCTGTTGAATTAGCCAGTATCGAAAAGCAATTAAAGGATATTGAGAACAAGATTGAGATTACAACACAGGAGTTAGAAGAGGCAGAAGCTAATCTTGTAGATAAAAAGGATTTATTCAATAAGAGAATCCGAGTCATGTATATGAATGGTAATATAGGTTACTTAGAGATGCTTTTATCCTCCGAAGGTATTAAGGACTTTCTTTCGAGACAGAGTATAGTCGAATCTATTGCAGAACATGACAGGGAATTACTAGAATTTATGAAGGACCAAAGAGATTTAATAGATGCTAAGAAAGTGGAGCTTGAGGGTCAGAGAGCTTCAGTTGAAGTAACCAAATCTAGGATTCAGTCTAGGAAAAATGACTTAGAACAAGCCAGTCGAGAAAAAGAGAGTTTAATAAGCAGACTAGCAGAAGATAAAAAGAAACTGGAAGCAGAAATTGACAAGCAAAATGAAGAAGCCAAGGCCCTTGAAAAAGAGATTATTAAGCTGCAAAGGGTAAGTGGACCATATTCAGGTGGTCGAATGGGGTGGCCTGCACCAGGCTTTAATAGGATAACATCACCATTTGGGTATAGATTACATCCAATTTTAAAAGTCAATAAACTCCATACGGGTATAGATATCCGTGTACCCTTGGGTGGTAATATAGTTGCAGCAGCAGATGGGACAGTTATCTATAGTGGCTATCTGGGTTCATATGGAAATACTATAATCATTGACCATGGTGGAGGTATAACCACATTATATGCCCATAATTCTAGCCTTTTAGTTGGAAATGGGGCCAACGTTAAAAGAGGGGACTCCATATCAAGGGCAGGTAGTACAGGTATGTCTACAGGACCTCACTTACATTTCGAAGTAAGAGTAAATGGAGCCTACCAAGACCCATTAACATACTTGAGATAAAAAGGGGATCACCCCCTTTTTTTTATGATCTAACAAAAAATACCAATTTTTGACTCAGAATTTAATTATTAGATCAATACTATAAAAAATCCATTTTTTAGGGTAGAATGGTATAATAGAAGAGTACATATAATAATATAGTTTATAGGCTAGAATTAAGAGGTGGAGAGATGGGGAAAAAAAGAAACATACTATTTTTTATAATATTGTTGCTACTTACAAATGCAATTACTTTTGGAATAACAAATGTATTGACCTTAAAATTTGATGATAAAGTGATTATTCCTGCAGTGGAATATGAGCAACTTTATACTACTTATCAGAATTATTCCAAGGTTTCATATGTGGAGAATATTATAAAAGAAAACTATTTAAAAGATGTGGATGATGAAGTCTTGTTGGAAGGACAGTTAAAGGGCTTATTACAATCCTTAGAAGACCCTTATTCACAGTATTTAACGTCAGATGAGTACCAATCCCTAACAGAGCAGACGTCGGGGACCTATGGTGGAATTGGAGTCATAGTAACGCCAGGAGATGACAATTATATTACCGTAGTCTCCCCTATAGAAGATACTCCAGGGGAAAGGGCTGGCTTAAAGACCGGAGATAAGATTATTAAGGTTGATGGTAAGGATTATTCTGCTGAAAATATGGATGCAGCGGTAAAAGTGATGAAGGGCGAACCCAACACCAAGGTTACCCTAACTATAATGCGCACCGATAGTGAAGGCAATAGTGAGACAATGGATATCGAGATAGTAAGGGAAATCATTAGAATCGTGACAGTCAAATCCAATATATTAGATGATAAGATTGGTTACATCAAGATTACATCCTTCGATGGAATAACCTATGAGGATTTTAAAGCTGACCTTAATGAATTGGAAAAGCGCAATATCGAAGGCTTGATAATAGATTTAAGAAACAATCCAGGTGGCCTATTGGATGTATGCAAAGATATAGCAGATGAATTATTAGGGGAAGGTGATATAGTTTACACCGAAACCAAGGATGGTAATAGAGAATACCTGAGGTCTGATGAGGATATGATTGATATTCCCCTAGTTATCCTTGTAAATGAAGGTAGCGCTAGTGCCTCAGAAATCTTGGCTGGGGCAATTAGGGATCATAATAGGGGAGTCTTAATAGGCACAACTACTTTTGGTAAAGGTGTGGTTCAGCGGATTATACCATTTGACGATGGCTCAGGTATTAAACTAACAATTTCTGAATATTTCACTCCAAATGGTATAAATATTCATGGTATAGGTATTGAGCCTGACATAGTTGTTGAATTACCTGATGATGTGGATGTTATTGGGGTAGATAACATCGATGGCGATTTACAACTACAGAAGGCAATTGATGTTATAAAGTCACAAATATAAGAATATAATCTAAAAGGGGCAATATTCTATGTATGGATTATATCAAATTGTGTATTATACAATTATTGATATATTAAGGATATTAAAATCCCCTTTTTTTATTTTGCTTATTTTTATCCTCTATCTACAATACCGAAAGAATACCCAGAACCCATATATAGCTACAATTTCTTCCATCGTCTATGGGATGTTTGGAGGACTCATTGCTACAGTTGCCTTTATCTACCTCCAGGTATATCTGGTTCCTATGGACTTTCTCTATATATTAGTTGTAACTATTATCTTAGCTCTGATTGATACCAGATTTGTATGCTTTGCTTATGGGGGAGGCATGGTAGTACTTAGTAATCTAATATTTGGTTTTCCAAGGGTAGATACCAATGACTTGATGCTCTTAGTAGCAGTCCTACATATAATAGAGGCGATATTGATTATATTAAATGGAAATCATCAAAGCCAGGTAAGATATTTTACTAAGGAATATGAGACTATAGGTGGTTATACTTTTAACAGAATTTGGCCCCTACCCTTAGTCTTATTTGTAGGTGACATCATGATAAAACCAATTACCATCATTGCTTTATTGACTTACGGTGATTTCACCATATCAAATTATCCAAGGAAGAAGACCATAAAATCTGGAATAATCCTGTTGATATATGGATTGATTCTTTTAGTAACATGTAAAATCATGATTAGCCCTTATTTCCCTCCCCTATTAGCAATAGCAGGGCATGAGCTAATAATTCAAATCAATAAATATAAGGAAAAGACTAGAGCTCCCTTATATGACAACCCGAAAGAAGGGCTGAGGGTGCTTGATGTAATGAATAAGAGTGTGGCAAAAGAAGTAGGTATATCAGAAGGGGATATAATACTTGAAATAAATGATACTAAAATTGAGGATCCTAAAGATTTAATCCACATAGAAGTTACAAAACCTAGCAAATATAAGCTTAGATTTTTTAGCACCAGGAAGGGCCTAGTAAATAAGACCTATCAGGGTAAAAAGAAAACCCTGGGTATGATTACATTACCGAGGGTTCCCTAGTACTTTCTTATCTAAATTTAATGAATATATTATTTGAGGCTTACTGCTTTCAAAAGGAACTTTTAAATCTATATAGAGCACTTCTCTTTCAGAATCATAGTAGGCTTGGCTACTAGATATATTTGCAACTTCTTCTAGGTTTTTATTCTCTATATCATATTTATGGAAGGTATAATCATTGTTATTCTTATTATCACTGACTATACCCAGGGTATTTTCGTCTATTTCAAAATACTTACTTACATTTAAATCTATGCTACTATAGAGTTTACTATCTTCCATATTCAGTAGAAACAACCTATTTATATCTGCTTCCTCATCAAACTTTAAAAAGCCTATGAGCTTGTCATTTATAAAACTCGGGGAATATCCTTCACTTTTCATTTTATAATTAATCCAATTGGAGCTCATCTGGATATATGTTTCTTCAGTTTCTTCATCCTTAATTGTAAGAATAACATCTTCATCCTGGATTTGCATTCCAGTTATATCTGCATACATGTAATTAACTAAATCAGTAGTTCCGTCTTTAATATTATAATTATAAATTGAGGATGTAGTATTTGATTTGCTGAGGATATATATATTTTCTTCATCCTTCCAGCGAGCAATTAGGGGATTTATTGAACTATCAAACATTGCCCTGAAGACCTTAATTTCATCCTTGATTATAACATATAACCTATTGGCTCCATCTATAGACTCTAAGACACTTATTGAGTCTAGGCTTGGACTGAACTGTGCGCTAATAATCTTTGAATTTGTAGTGTATATAAGTTCTCGGGTATTGTTTTCGATATCATAAATCCACAAGTCCGTAGACTTCTTTGAATCGGATGTTCCTTTAGCATCTTTCATGTATAGTATATAATCATTAGGTATATAGTCTAAGATACTACCTTCATCAATCAGGGCTGAAAGGAATTCCTTAGATGATTCAATTAGCTCACCGGTGTTAGCATCTATTGTAACAGCCATGTCCACTACTGGAGTCTCAGGATTGTGTTTGTCTAGGATATTCTTATAATTAAGCTTCCATAAGAGACTATCGCCCTTCTTTATAATATCGATATCTGGTGAAGTATTTGTAGCTATTTGGAAGTCAGCATTTACCTTGCTTATAGCTTCATTGGCACTTAGCTTAACCTTTATGGGTTGATAGTTTTCATTAATTATATTTAGGGTATAATTCTCAATGCTCCTTAGATTTATATTTGGTAACTCAATTAGGATTTGGGGTATTGCTATTTGATTTCCATAAGAATTGAGTTGGTTTTCTACATGGATATTGATCTCATTATTGATTTTATTTATATCTTTAATATTAACTCCCGAAGTTTCAACTAATCCTAAGGAAGCTAATAATCTAAAACCATCATCTCTTTTAAGGATTTCAACCTTGGGTTCAAGATTCTGAAATCCTTTAGTGAGAATTATTTGCTCTATTTTATAAACTATACTGTCATCTTCTAAAATTTCTGGCTCTAGACCGCTGTCTTTTATAATTAAAGGACTGACTTTATTGGATGCACAAGCAGCCAAGATTAGGGCCAGATATATAGAGGCTAATACTATTAGCATTCGCTTCATCAAGCTCACTCCTTCTATCATATTTTACAATAGAAAATACCTTTCTACAAGCAAAATTACTGATATAATAAGTTTTGACATATATATAATATAATATATAATATAAACTAGAACGAATGTTCAAGATGAGGTGGTATAATGAACAAATTTAAGATAGAATCAACTTTCAAGCCCACTGGTGACCAACCAGAAGCTATAGATAAACTAGTTGAAGGCCTTAAGAAGGGATACAAGCACCAGACCTTACTAGGTGTAACTGGTTCTGGAAAAACCTTTACTATGGCTAATGTAATAGAAAGGGTCCAAAGGCCAACCCTGGTCATTGCCCATAATAAAACCCTGGCCTATCAATTGGCTAGTGAGTTTAAGGAGTTTTTTCCAAATAATGCAGTAGAATACTTCGTATCATATTATGATTATTATCAACCAGAGGCCTATGTACCAGGCTCAGACACTTATATAGAAAAAGATGCATCCATAAATGATGAGATAGATAAGTTGCGCCACTCTGCAACGGCTGCCCTTTTTGAAAGAAGAGATGTTATAATAGTAGCATCGGTTTCTTGCATTTATGGCTTAGGTGACCCTATAAACTATGAGAGTATGGTTGTATCCTTAAGACCAGGCATGATAATTGAAAGGGACGAGGTAATGAAAAAACTCGTCGACATACAGTATATTAGGAACGACATTAACTTTATCAGGGGTACCTTTAGGGTAAGAGGAGATACCCTGGAGATCTTCCCGGCTGCCTCTAGTGAAAACACAATTAGGGTTGAATTTTTTGGAGATGAAATAGATAGAATTGTTGAAGTCAACCATCTAACAGGAGAAATAATAGGTATTAGGAAGCATGTATCTATCTTCCCAGCATCCCACTATGCAACTAGTGAGGAAGTTGTAAAGAGGGCCTTGGTGACCATTGAAGAGGAGTTAGACCAAAGGCTAAAAGAGTTAAGAGATCAGGATAAACTAGTAGAAGCCCAGAGATTAGAGCAAAGAACCAGATATGACATGGAGATGTTAAGTGAAATGGGATTTTGCCAAGGTATAGAGAACTATTCAGCCCATTTAAGTAGCAGGCCTATGGGAAGTAGACCCTTTACTTTGATAGATTATTTTCCTGAAGACTTTCTAGTAATTATAGATGAGTCCCATGTTACCATACCTCAAATAGGTGGTATGTATAATGGTGACAGATCTAGAAAGACTACCCTTGTAGAATATGGATTTAGATTGCCATCTGCCCTTCATAACAGACCCTTAAGGTTTGAGGAGTTTGAATCCTTAGTCAATCAGGCTATTTATGTCTCAGCCACTCCTGGACCCTATGAAAAGGAGCACTCCAGTAATATAGTTGAGCAAATCATCAGACCGACGGGTCTCCTAGACCCAGTTATTGAGGTTAGACCAACCCAATACCAGATAGATGATTTAGTAAATGAAATAAATCAGGTTGTTGAAAGGAAGGAAAGGGTCCTTGTAACCACCTTGACCAAGAAGATGGCTGAGGATTTAACCAAGTATTTCAAAGAGATCGGCATTAAGGTTACCTATCTCCATTCTGATGTGGAAACCATAGAAAGGATGGAGATTATCAGGGATCTTAGAATAGGTAAATATGATGTCCTTGTGGGCATAAACCTCCTTAGGGAAGGATTGGACCTACCAGAGGTTTCACTGGTAGCAATACTTGATGCTGATAAGGAAGGTTTTTTAAGGTCTGAAACATCCCTGATTCAAACCACAGGTAGGGCAGCTAGGAATCTTCAAGGTAAGGTAATCATGTACGCTGATACCATTACAGGCTCCATGGAAAGGGCCATTAAGGAAACCAATAGAAGACGTGAAATCCAGGCTAAATACAATGAGGAGCATGGTATTACTCCAAGGAGCATAAGCAAGGGTATTAGGGATATCATAGAGGCCACTATTGTAGCAGAAGATGAGCCTAAGTTTGAAGATAGCTTTAGTAAAGATGAGATAGAATCCATGATAGTAGGCTTAGAACAGGCCATGTTACTAGCAGCAGAAGAACTAAATTTTGAAAAAGCAGCAGAATTAAGAGACAAGATAATTGAGCTAAAGAAGATGTTATAACATATTGAGGTGGAAATAGAATGTCAAAAGACAAGATAATAATAAGAGGGGCCAAGGAGAACAATCTTAAGAATATTAGCTTGGAAATTCCAAGAAATAAATTTATAGTTTTTACGGGCTTAAGTGGCTCTGGAAAATCCTCCTTGGCCTTTGATACCATATATGCTGAAGGACAGAGAAGGTATGTAGAATCCTTGTCCAGTTATGCAAGGCAATTCTTGGGTCAGATGGACAAACCCGATGTTGAATATATAGAAGGGCTATCCCCATCAATCTCCATAGACCAAAAAACAACAAGCAGGAACCCCCGCTCCACAGTAGGTACTGTGACGGAGATCTATGATTATTTGAGACTCCTATATGCTAGGATTGGGACACCCTATTGTCCTAAATGTGGTAAGGAGATTACCAGTCAGACAATTGACCAGATGGTAGACAAACTTATGGGTTTGGAAGAAAGGACCAGGATTCAAATACTTGCCCCGATAATAAGGGGGAAAAAAGGGACTCATGCCAAAGTGTTAGAAAATATAAGAAAAGAGGGTTATGTCAGAGTAATCATAGATGGAGAGATGTATGATATTTCCGAGGATATTAAACTAGATAAAAACAAAAGTCATACCATAGAGGTGGTAGTGGATAGAATAATTATCAAGGAAGGAACTGAAGCCAGATTGGTGGATTCTTTAGAGACCGCCTTTAGTTTAGTGGATGATTTAGTTGTAGTGGATATTATGGGTAGTGAAAGGCTAACATTTAGTCAAAAACTTGCTTGCCCAGATTGCAATATATCCATGGAAGAATTAGAGCCAAGAATGTTTTCATTCAATAGTCCCTTCGGCATGTGTCCAACCTGTGATGGTTTGGGATACCATAAATCTATAGACCCTGAACTAGTTATACCTAATAAGGACTTAAGTATTGAAGAGGGAGGCTTAGCCCCCTACAGTAACACTGGTGAGGGAACATATTACTTTCAAATATTTAAGACCTTGGCAGAGGACCATGGGTTTTCTGTAAAAGAACCCTTGAGAAATGCTCCCCAAGCCCTACTGGATGAAATCCTCTATGGAACAGAGAGGGAGATAAGCTTTGAATTCGAGAGTCATTTCCAAGAAGGCTTACGTAATTATAAGGGTACTTTTGAAGGAATAGTGAATAATTTAGAAAGAAGATATAGGTCTACAGCATCCAATGGGATGAGGGAAAGAATAGACCAATTTATGGCAGAGAATCCCTGCCCAAGTTGTAAGGGTAGTAGGCTTAGGGAGGATGTTCTATCTGTTAGAATAAATGGCTTAAATATAATCCAACTAACGGACCTATCCATAACCAAGGCTATAGAATTTTTCGATAAGATTCAGTTAACGGAGAAGCAAAAGACAATTGCAGAACAGATATTGATTGAGATCAATGAGAGGCTAAGGTTTTTGGAACAAGTTGGTTTGGACTATCTAACCCTATCCCGTACCGCGGGGACCTTGTCTGGGGGAGAGTCTCAAAGAATTAGGCTGGCTACCCAGATAGGCTCTAGTCTTGTTGGCGTGGTCTATGTCTTAGACGAGCCTAGTATAGGACTTCATCAAAGGGACAATGAAAGATTATTAAAGGCCCTTAGGGACTTGACCGATTTAGGAAATACCCTAATAGTTGTGGAGCATGATGAGGATACCATGTATGTGGCTGACCACATTGTAGATATTGGACCAGGGGCTGGTATCCATGGCGGATATATCGTAGCCCAGGGTACAGTGGAAGATATAAAGAATAACCCAAATTCCATAACAGGCCAGTACCTGTCCCACAAATTACAGATAGAGATTCCCAAAACAAGGAGAAAGCCCAACGGTAAATGGATAGAGGTCATAGGAGCTAGGGAGAATAATCTAAAGAATATAGATGTTAAAATACCCCTAGGTGTCTTCACAGTTGTTACAGGTGTATCAGGCTCAGGTAAGTCTACCTTGGTCAATGAGATTATTTATAAGTCCTTGCAGGCAAAATTAAATCATGCCAAGACACGTCCAGGCAAACATAAGGAGATTAGAGGGTTAGAACACTTAGACAAGATAATAGCCATAGATCAAAGCCCTATAGGCAGAACACCTAGATCAAACCCCGCCACCTATACAGGTGTATTTGATAACATTCGGGATGTATTCGCTATGACTAATGAAGCCAAGCTAAGGGGTTATTCAAAGGGTAGGTTTAGTTTCAATGTAAAAGGTGGTAGGTGTGAAGCTTGCCGTGGTGATGGTATCTTAAAGGTAGAGATGCACTTCTTGCCAGATGTCTATGTTCCTTGTGAGGTTTGTAAGGGTAAGAGGTATAATAGGGAAACCCTCCAAGTAAAATATAGGGGCAAGACCATAGCAGATGTATTGGAGATGACTGTGGAAGAGGGAGTTAAGTTCTTTGAGAACCACCCCAGCATAAGCCGTAAGCTACAAACCCTTTATGATGTAGGTCTGGGTTATATAAAGATAGGCCAGCCATCTACTGAGTTGTCAGGTGGAGAAGCCCAGAGGGTAAAGTTGGCTACAGAGCTGTCTAAAAGGTCCACCGGTAAGACCATCTATATCTTGGATGAACCAACTACCGGCCTACATTCTGCGGATATTCACAAACTAGTTAAGGTTCTGAACAAGCTAGTTGGGGATGGTAACACTGTAATAGTCATCGAGCACAATCTGGATGTAATTAAAACAGCCGACTATATAATAGATCTAGGCCCAGAAGGTGGGGACAATGGAGGTACAATAGTGACAACTGGAACCCCAGAAGAAGTAAGTAGATGTCCAGATTCCTATACTGGGCAGTTCTTGAAACGTATTTTAAATTAGAGAGGAGAGAAAACTAATGAAAATAGTTGTGTTGGAGCCCTTGGCAGTTGGTGAAGAGGAGCTTAGGGAGATCGCCAAGCCCATTATAGATAAGGGACACGATTTAGTCATATATAACGATAAATCATCTGATAGTCAAGTTCTAAAAGAAAGGGTGAGGGATTGCGATGTGTTGGTAATTGCTAACTCACCACTAAGAAGGGAAATCATAGAGGCTGCCAAGAATCTTAAGATGATATCAGTGGCCTTTACAGGCTATGATCATGTAGATTTAGAGGTTTGTAAGGAAAGAGGGATTGCTGTATGTAATGCTGCTGGCTATAGCACCCATTCTGTAGCTGAGCTTGCCTATGGCTTGATGGTTGCCCTATTAAGGAAGGTAGTACCCCTAGATAAGGTGACTAGAGATGGTGGAACTATGGCAGGTTACAGGCAAAATGACCTCTATGGCAGAACTTTAGGGGTAGTAGGTACTGGAGCTATAGGTAAAAAGGTGGCAAGCCTAGGTCTAGCTTTTGGTTGTAAGGTCCTAGCCTATAACAGGAGCCATGATGATGAGCTTGTAGCCCAAGGTGTAGAATATATGGATTTGGATAATGTCCTCAAGGAAAGTGACATAGTGACTGTACATCTTCCTTTGACAGATGAAACCAGGGGCCTGATAAGCGAGGATAAGTTTAAGCTGATGAAGAAGGATGCCCTACTAATAAATACAGCTAGAGGTCCAGTTGTAGATAATGAAGCCTTAGCAAAAGCCCTAAATGAAGGCTGGATAGCAGGAGCTGGTATAGACGTATTCGATATGGAGCCACCTTTACCAAGTGACTATCCCCTATTAGGGGCAAAAAATGCAGTACTAACACCCCATATTGGCTTTGCTACAGAAGAGGCCATGGTGAGAAGGGCCCATATAGCCTTTACTAATGTAGACAAGTGGATGGAAGGTAGCCCACAAAATGTAGTATTATAAATGTAAGGATAAATTTATATTGAATAGATGACCTTTCAGTTAAGAAATGGCTAGTGAGTGCGATAGGGATGATACCCTTGTGGCACTCTTTTAGTTGACTGAGATGTAGTCCAACAATTCCATTACCCAATCTGAAAAGATTCTGTAAAACTTATGATGTTATTGAATTCCAAATCTATTTTGGATATTATAGGTAGAAGAAGTACTTAGTATATAGCAAAACAATATAGCATATTATATGGGGGTATTCTGATGGAAGACTTTCGTAGGAGCAAGGTATACCAAGGGGTTATGACTATAACTATATTGTCTATACTTGGCATGTCCATAGTAGATTATTTTATACAACCGGGATATCTGATTAAATCTTTTATAAAGATTATCTTGTTTTTGATAGTTCCTCTTGTCTTTATAAGTTTGGAGAAGGGCATATTCATAGGTGACTACTTTAAGATAAACTCAAAAAAACAACTACTCATGTCTATAGGCCTGGGGCTTGGTATCTACGTTATTATAATCGGGGCATATTTTGTCTTGAGGAGCTTTATCAATCTAGATAATATTCAGACCATCCTATCAGAAAGCCTAAATGTAGATAAGGGCAATTTTATTCTTGTAGCCCTATATATTTCTTTTTTTAATTCCCTATTAGAGGAGTTTTTCTTCAGGGGATTCATATTTTTGAGCTTGTTGAGAACAGCTAATAGGTTTAAGGCATATTCAATAAGCGCTCTAGCCTTCGCCATATACCATGTGGCAATGATGTTTAATTGGTTTAATATGGCCTTATTTGCCCTTGCGATGGTAGGATTATTTGTAGGTGCCTTGATATTTAATTATTTGAATGAGAAAAACCAAAACATATATAACTCCTGGTTGGTCCATATGTTTGCAAATTTTGCTATCAATACAGTGGGCCTTATAATGTATGGTATTATTTAATTTGACACCAAGATAAAAACTTATTTACCAAGTCTAGAGGAAGTGATAGCATCAAGATTATTATTTCACCTGCCAAGAAAATGAAGATAAACAATGATGATTTTACACATAAAAATATGCCTATATATATCAGGGAAACAGAAAAACTTTTGGGCTACATGAAAAAATTAAGCTATGAAGAACTAAAACATATTTGGCAATGCAATGACAGGATAGCAGAGTTGAATTATGCTAGAATCAAGAATATGGACCTATATGACAACCTGTCTCCTGCAATCTTTAGTTTTGAAGGTCTGCAATATCAATACATGGGACCTGGGGTATTTACTTATGAGGAGCTGGATTATATTGAAGACCATCTACGTATCATATCTGGATTCTACGGGCTTTTAAGACCCTTTGATGGTGTAGTACCCTATAGGCTGGAAATGCAGGCAAAACTTCTAGATTGGGACTATAAGAACCTATATGAATTCTGGGATAGGAAGCTAGCTGACCATCTTTTTTCTGAATGCCAGTACCTTATTAATCTAGCATCCACGGAGTATAGTAGGACGGTTTCCCAATACATACCTAATGATAGGCTTATGATAACTTGTGTATTTGGGGAGTTGATAGATGGGAAGGTCATACAAAAAGGAACCCTAGCCAAGATGGCAAGGGGGGAAATGGTAAGGTTTATGGCAGAGAACCATCTAAGCAAGCCTAAGGATATTAAGGAATTTGATAGACTTGGTTATAAGTATAGGGCAGATTTATCTGATGATAATAATTATGTTTTTGTAAAGGATAATTAAATAAGCCTAAACACCAAAACAACACTTTATATGTATCAAAGCACACAAATATATCTATTTTGTGTCCTCTTGGAATTATTTAGTATAAAAGAACCTCCTTCTACTAATCCTAGTAGAAGGAGGTTTTTAAGTAAGAATTATGTTTAGTGGAACTAGGAAATAATAGGAAGTTATGGAAAATAAATGCAAGGTATCTTGCACAATCTTTACATTTATAGAAGACGAATTAAGGATTTGAAGTTTATAAGGTCTAAATTAACTATCATTTCAACACAAATGAAATTAATCTTGCAATAATCATGATAATGTTGTATTATATTAAATTGTTAACAAAAGGAGGACATAGAAATGAGCAAAAAGAATAATCAAGAAAACAGTCATGAAGTTAAGGGTTTCTTGAAGAGTGTTGAATTAATCGGTAATAGACTACCGCATCCAGCAATGATTTTCGTCATATTAAGTGTTGCAGTAATTCTATTATCTGCAGTTTTAGCTGAGGTTGTAGAACCCATTACCTACTATGATGCTAGGGCTGGAGAAGAAGTAACCAAAAGCGTAGTTTCCTTATTCAATGCTGAAGGGTTAAGATATATTTTCAATAGTGCCACTACTAACTTTACCAGCTTTGCACCACTAGGAACTGTATTGGTTGCTATGCTGGGGGTTGGAGTTGCTGAATGGACAGGATTATTTAACACATCTTTAAGGAAAATCTTATTAGGTGTTAATCCTAAGCTATTGACTGCTATAGTTGTTTTCACGGGCGTTATGTCTAATATAGCCTCTGATGCGGGTTATGTAGTAGTGATTCCTTTGGGGGCCTTGGTATTTGCAGGAGCAGGCCGCCATCCTATAGCAGGTTTAGCAGCAGCCTTTGCAGGAGTATCTGGAGGATTCTCAGCAAACCTAGTATTAGGTACTACGGATCCACTACTTGCAGGAATAACTAATGAAGCCCTAAGGGGGGCAGGTATTGATTACCAAATCAATGCTTCAGCTAACTTTTACTTTATGTTTGTGTCAACCTTCCTATTAGTGATTCTAGGTACCTGGGTGACTGAAAGAATCGTTGAAAAGAATTTAGGACCCTACACTGGTAAGCATGTAGTAGATGAAAAGCCTATTACAGAGATTGAAAATAGGGGGCTAAGAAATGCAGGTATAGCCTTACTTGTATTCCTTGTGGTTATGGGATTATTAATGTTCTTGCCAAATGGAGTATTTAAGACACCAAATGCCCAGGGTGAATTAACAATAGATGAATTCATGGGCAATGGTTTAATACCTGCCATGTTGCTCTTGTTCTTGATACCTGGTTATGCCTATGGGAAAACCACAGGTAAGATTAAATCAAGTAATGATTTAGTAACAGCTATGACTGAAGCCATGAGTACCATGGGTAGTTATCTAGTTTTGGCTTTCTTCTCTGCCCAGTTTGTAAACTACTTTGGCTATACCAATATCGGTACCATCATATCAGTCAAGGGGGCAGAATTCCTACAAACCATTGGTTTTACAGGTTTACCACTTATAATATCATTCATATTCATAACTGGGCTATTAAACCTATTTATGTCATCAGCATCAGCTAAGTGGGCTATTATGGCACCTGTATTCGTACCCTTGATGTTCAGGGTAGGACTTAGTCCAGAGCTAACTCAAATCGCATATAGAATTGGGGATTCAACAACAAATATAATCACACCCCTTATGGCATACTTTGCCATGATAGTAGTTTTTGCCCAAAGATATGATGAGGAGGCTGGTCTAGGTACACTAATATCAACAATGTTACCTTATTCAATAACCTTTATCCTAGGTTGGACGGCACTGATGGTTCTATGGTATCTACTTGGAATACCTGTAGGACCAGGAGCACCATTATTTGTATAAATGACAAAATAAATGTATAATATATCTAATAAATATGAGGCTTAATAGCCTCATATTTTTATAAAGACAGGAGGTAACCTAATGATAAATGAAAAAAGAGTACTGGACAGATTTTTAAGCTATATTCAAATCGATAGTCCTACAAAACATGAGAGGGAATTCGCTGAATTTCTAATGGATGAGTTGAAGAGACTTGGATTTGAAGTATATATGGATAAGGCTGGAGATAGTGTTGGGAGTAATTCAGGCAATGTAATTGCTAAATTAAAGGGAAATACTGAAGGAGAGACCCTTCTTTTTTGTGCCCATATGGATACCGTATCTCCAGGAAGAGGAATTAATCCAGTTATCAAGGATGGAATTGTCTTTAGTGATGGTACTACCGTTTTAGGTGGAGATGACAAGGCTGGTATAGCCGCTATATTGGAGGCTGTTGAGACTGTTATTGAGAATGATATAGACCATGGAGATTTAGAGCTTGTCTTTACCATAAACGAAGAAGGAGGCCTATACGGGGCCAAGAACTTAGAATATGATAGGCTAAATGCTAAAACTGCTTTTGTTTTGGATAGCGGTGGAGATCCAGGCTTCATAGTCATTCAAGGGCCAGCCCAGAATCAGATAAATGCAAAGTTCATAGGTAAGGAAGCCCATGCCGGAGCTGAGCCGGAGAATGGAATCAGTGCCATTCAAATGGCAGCTGAGGCCATAAGTAAGATGAAGTTATTGAGAATTGATGAAGAGACTACAGCCAATATTGGCTTTATATCAGGTGGTGAAGCAACAAATATTGTCACCAAGGAAGTAGAAATCCACGGAGAAGCCAGGAGCCTCAATGAGGAAAAATTGCAGGCACAAACCGACCATATGGTCAAATGCTGCCAAGATGCTGCTGAAAAATTTGGAGGCAAGGTTGAGGTCCAAGTTGAAAAATCCTATGGGGCTTTTAAGGTTGAAGAGGATGCTGAAATAGTAGTCAAGGCTAAAGAGGCTTGTAAGAACCTTGGCTTAGAGCCAGCAACTACCACAACAGGTGGCGGAAGCGATACAAATATAATCAATGTTAATGGGATTTCAACAGTAAATCTTGCTGTAGGTATGAGACTGCCACATACTGTAGATGAGCATATCTATATTAAGGACTTAGAGAATTCAGCAAGACTTGTATTGGAGATAATTAAGGTCTATGCCTAGTATATATTTGACTAGAAGAATACTAATTAATTGCAGATTTGCTGTCCTTTAGATTGACATTGAAGAAGATTAGCACGAAAATCTAAGCTTATTCAGGATAGCAAGAAGACCTTTATCATTATTATGAATAGTTTCTTACAGAATGGGGGAATTATTATTGGATATCAATAATAGGGTTAAAAGGCTTAGGGAACTGATGAAGGCTAAGAGAATTACTGCATATATAGTCCCTACATCAGACCCACATCAATCTGAATACCTAGCTGATTATTATAAGGGACGGGCATGGATATCAGGCTTTACTGGTTCAGCAGGTACTGTAGTAATTACACAGGATGATGCAAACCTATGGACTGATGGTAGGTATTTTATACAAGCTGAAAACCAATTGCAGGGTTCAGAATATAAGTTATTCAAAATGGGGGTACCAGGTGTCCCTAACTATATAGAATGGTTAAAGGACAATTTAGAGGCTGGAGCTAGCATCGGATTTGACGGTAAGGTTTTTTCCCAGTCTGATGTAGAAAGATTGGAGGAAGAATTTGAGGGCAAGGATGTAGAGTTTGAGGATGAATATGACTTGATAGGGGAGATTTGGGAAGATAGACCCGGACTACCTCAAGGAGAAGCATTTATCCATGAGCTTAAGTATACGGGAATTACGACAAGGGAAAAGATTGCTGGGCTAAGAAGCTATATGGAGGATGAAGGACTTGACTACTACCTAATTGCCAGCCTAGATGACATCGCCTGGTTATACAATATTAGGGGAAGGGATATAGAGTGTAATCCAGTTATTATCTCCTATGCACTAATCAGTATGGAAAAGGCCTACCTCTTTGTTGATCAGACCAAGATAAACAAGACAGTAGAAAAATTCCTAAATGAAAATGAAGTTTTGGTTCATCCATATGAAGGCATAGTGGATTATCTAAAAGAGATAGAAAGTGGATCTATAGTAGGCCTTGAGAAGACAAGGATAAATAGATGGATATATAAGGCCATCCCAGATGGTTGTGGCATAATAGATGAAACAAACTATACTACTATATTAAAGGCTAGGAAGAATGAGACAGAAATAGAGAATCAAAGAAATGCCTATATAAAGGATGGGGTAGCCCTAACTAAGTTCCTATATTGGTTGGATACTAATATTGGTAAAATCGAGATTACCGAACTATCAGCGGCTGAAAAATTATTAGACTTTAGAAAAGAGCAGGAGCTTTTTATTGAGCCAAGTTTTGATACCATCTCAGCCTATGGACCAAATGCAGCCATGGCCCATTATAAGGCTACTGAGGATTCATATGCTGTTTTGGAGGGAAAAGGCTTCTATCTGGTGGATTCAGGCGGGCAGTATCTTGATGGCACAACGGACATAACTAGAACCATAGCCCTTGGTTCCTTGACAGAGGAAGAAAAGAGGGACTATACCCTTACTCTTAAGGGACACATCAAGCTGATTAGTGCTAAATTCCTAGAGGGCACAACAGGATACCAGCTAGACATCCTCTGTAGATATCCCTTATGGAAAGAAGGCATTGACTTCAAGCATGGTACAGGCCATGGTATAGGCTATTTCCTAAATGTTCATGAAGGTCCCCATAGAATTGCTTCGGTTCCTAATGATGTGGACCTAGAAAAGGGAATGGTTGTATCCATAGAGCCAGGAGTATATAAGGCAGGAAAACATGGAATCAGGATTGAAAATATAGTAGTGGTGGATGAGGATAGGGAAACGGAGTTTGGTCAATTCATGAGATTTGAAGTCCTATCCTATGTGCCTATCGATTTAGAAGCCATAGATGTAGACCTACTAACTGTCGATGAGAAAGAGTGGCTGAACAACTACCACAAGGCTGTATATGAAAAGCTATCACCATATTTAAATGAGGAAGAGAAGATGTGGTTAAAAGTGAAGACTAGAAGTATATAGAAGGCGGAAACGCCTTCTTTTTTCTGCGCTAAGGGTAATAAGCCTGATTCTTTGAAACCTAGCATAAGTCTAGTTCATATCTTACCCAAATGGGTATCAATATATTATTAGATATTAAAGGGAAAGGGAGGATTAAGGTGATTAGCGATATAGACATGAAACATCTAAGGCGATGTGTTGAATTAGCAAGGATAGCCCTGGAGAAGGGTGATGAGCCCTTTGGCTCGGTACTGGTATCAGGTGAGGGGGAGGTGCTCTTTGAAGACCACAACCATGTTGCCTCAGGAGATCATACCCAACATCCGGAGTTTGCCATTGCCAGATGGGCAGCTGAGAATATGACACAAGAGGAAAGGAGTAAGGCCACAGTATACACTTCTGGAGAGCATTGTCCCATGTGTGCAGCTGCCCATGGTTGGGTAGGTTTAGGTAGGATAGTTTATGCCAGTTCATCTCAACAATTGGTAGAATGGATGAAAGAGATTGGAGCAAAACCAACAAGGGTACGAAACCTGCCAATTCAAGAGGTTATTCGTGACACCCAAGTAGATGGACCAGTTCCCGAATTAGCAGAAGAAATCCGCCAGCTACATCTAAAGTCCCGTAGAAAATAGTGGGTCAGGCCTACTTTATTATTTAAGGATATTCTATTAATTGTATGAAAGCTTTATGATACAATAACTATAGAAGGGTGAAGTTGATATTGTATCGGTTATAAATTAATTCTAAGGAGATGGTTATCTTGTCAAAACAAATAACACCTGAACGAAAGGTCTTGTATTATTTAGGTATGGCTTTAATGGTGCTGGGAGTTATACTATTTTTCTCTAGTTTCTTTACTGTTTTTAATGATACTTCATATGATCCGTTTTTTGATTTAGGTATTCCACCATTTTTTAAAAGAGCTCTAATAGGTATGATTTGTATTATTGTAGGCAAGATTTTGATGACAATTGGCGCAAGGGGTGCTGCTGGGTCTGGAGTGATATTAGATCCAGAAAAGGCTAGGGATGACTTAAAACCATATAGCTCAGCCGCAGGTGGTATGATAAGTGATGTAATAGAAAATATTGATTTAGTCAAAGAGAGAGGACTTTCTGAGGGTGAAAAGGAAATAGTACATATAATAAAGGTAAAATGTCAGTCCTGTGGTCAACTAAATGATGAAGATGCAAAGTTTTGCAAATCATGCGGGGGGAAAATATAGGCAGAGCATAAATGCAACGAGTAATCTTGTTGCATTTTTACTTTAGCTTTTATGGTATAATAACCCTATACTAGATGAAGGGTGAAGCTATGTTTAACATACAAGAAGAATTAAAGAAATTACCTGACAAACCAGGTGTATATATAATGAAGGATAAGTCTGATGAGATTATATATATAGGCAAGGCCATATCCTTAAGGAATAGGGTGAGGCAATATTTTCAATCAGCCAGAAACCAAGGGCTCAAGGTCAGAAGCATGGTAAGCCATATAAAGGAATTTGAATATATTATGGTAGATAATGAAGTAGAAGCTCTGGTTTTGGAAGCCAATTTGATTAAAAAGCATCGACCTAAGTATAATATCCTCCTTAGGGATGACAAACAATATCCCTATATAAAGGTTACCCTTAATGAGAAATACCCTAGGGTTATTAAGACTAGGCAGGTAAAGAAGGATGGGGGTAAGTACTTTGGTCCTTATCCCAGTGCCACTGCCGTTAATGAGTCTATAGATGTCTTGCATGATATATATCCCATTAGGACCTGCAAGTTAAACTTAGAAAAAAATCTTGGCAACTTTAGGCCATGTTTGAACTATTATATAGGTAAATGCAATGCTCCATGCCTGGGGAAGGTGGATGAGGATGAGTACATGGAAATGATTAAAGAGATCATCCAATTCTTAGATGGAAAGAACTTAAGCCTGATGGATAGTATTGAAGAAAAGATGATAGAAGCCTCCAGTAAAATGGAATTTGAAAAGGCTAGTGTATACAGGGACCAGCTTAATTCCTTAAAAACCCTACAGGAGGAGCAGAAGATAGTCACAGCCAATGAAATAGACCAGGATATCATAGCTATGGCCAGGGGCATAGAAGAAGTGTGCGTACAGGTTTTCTTTGTCAGGTCTGGTAAGATTATTGGTAGGGAACATTTCATAATGGAGGATAATTTCAGGGAAGATAGGGGAGAAATCCTAAGTTCCTTTATAAAACAATTCTACATAGGTTCAGCCTATGTACCAAAGGAAATTATCATTGAAAATGAGATTGATGATTTAGCTGTAGTTGAAAAATGGCTGGAAAGTAAAAGAGGGAATAAGGTAACTATCACTGTACCCAAAAGAGGGGAGAAGGCAAAACTCATTGAAATGGTTAAGAAGAATGCCTTAGATATGCTAAATAAATATGGAGATAAATTCTTAAAGAAACATAGGATGAACCTTAAGGCCCTAGAAGAGATTCAAGACATCCTTGATTTAGAAGACTTGCCCAAAAGAATCGAAGCCTATGATATATCCAATATCAGTGGAGTCCAGTCAGTAGCCTCCATGGTTGTTTTTGAGCATGGTGAGCCTAAAAAATCCGATTATAGGAGGTTTAGGATCAAGACCTTAGATACACCCGATGATTATGGCAGCATGAAGGAGGTATTGGAGAGGAGATTCACTAGGGGTTTACAAGAGAAGAAGTTGTTGGATAAGAGTTTAGATTTAAAAGGGTTTTCAAGCTTTCCGGATTTAATCATGGTAGATGGCGGTAAGGGACAGGTAAACATAGCCTTAGAGGTATTAAGTGATTTGGGTATTGATATACCGGTATGCGGTCTTGTTAAAGATGATTTCCACAAAACTAGGGGTATTATCTATAGAAACAAAGAATATCATTTATCTGAGAACTCATTGGGCTTTAGGATGATCTATAGAATACAAGAGGAGGCTCATAGGTTTGCCATAAGCTATCATAGGAGTCTTAGGTCTAAGGATATGTTTAAATCAGAACTAGATGGAATCAAGGGCATAGGAGAAAAAAGAAAAATGTCTCTAATGCAACATTTTAAAAGTATTGAAAGAATTAAAAATGCCAGCCTTGAAGAACTGGTAGCAGTAAAGGGAATGAATAGGTCCACTGCTGAAAATTTATATAACCATTTTAGAAGGTATAAGGAGGAAGGGAATAATGAAAAGACTATATAGGTCC
Source organism: Tissierellia bacterium (assembly GCA_012518035.1). Lineage (GTDB taxonomy): Bacteria > Bacillota > Clostridia > Tissierellales > Tissierellaceae > JAAYTL01. The sequence goes on from JAAYTL010000070.1 coordinate 37,779, forward strand.
AATAGTAACAAGATGATAGCCGGTGTATGCGGTGGCATAGGTGAATATTTTAATATAGATCCTACCCTCATAAGATTGGCATGGGTACTTGTTAGTATCCCTACAGCTTTTTTTGGCGGATTATTTGCCTATATAATTGCAGCAATAATAATTCCATCTGAATGGTAGGTGTTGATGTTGAAATATGTCTATTTAAAAAAGTTAATTGAAGAAATGGATTTGGAAATAGTCCACCAGTCGACAGATCTAAATGATATTAGAATCTATTCCAGTGATATTAGCAGGCCAGGACTACAAATTATGGGTTATTATGAAAAGTTTGTTCCAGAAAGGATCCAGGTAATAGGAAGTGCTGAATGGCATTATTTTAACCAATTGCCCTATGAGGAAAGATATTCAAGTTTGGATAAATTTCTATCCTATCCTATTCCAGCCTTAATAATATCAAGGAGTCTGCCAATATTTCCTGAACTCTTGGAGTTAGCCCAAAAACACAATAGGACAGTTCTAAGGTCTGGGGAAATCACTTCTAAATTATTCAACCAACTTATCTCATTCATAGATATACAGTTATCTCCCGAGACGAGAGTACATGGGGTTCTGGTTGAAGTCTATGGTGTAGGAGTACTTATTACTGGCAAATCAGGAGTTGGTAAATCAGAGACAGCCTTGGACCTGGTAATTCGGGGTCACAGACTCATTTCTGATGATACGGTTATTATAAAAAGAATCGAGGATATGCTACAGGGTCGCTCTCCCGAGGTAACCAGGCATTTTATGGAGATTAGGGGAGTTGGGATACTGGATATTGAAAGGCTTTATGGTGTTGGCTCGGTAAAATATGATGAATTTATAGAGATGAACATAGAGCTGGAATTGTGGGATGATAAAAAAGAGTATGATAGGATAGGACTAGATGAAACCTTTATAGATATTCTAGGAATCCCCGTCACTAAGTTAACCATACCTGTTCGTCCTGGGAGAAACGTGGCCATGATTATAGAGGTGGCTGCCAGGAACTTTAGACAAAAAATTCTAGGTTACAACGCAGCTGACAAATTAAATGAAAGAGTTAAGAAGCAAATAGAGTTAAATATGAGTAAAAAAGAAAGAGAAATGGGAGATAAATAAAACATGTCAAATATTTGACACATTTTATTTATCTTGGTTGACTTTATTTTTATTATTTTATATACTTAAATAGTAATATAAATAACTTATATTATAAGATATAGAGATTTGTAAAAATATGGCTACAGATCTTTAATTATTATAGGTTATAAAAAGAGGAGGTTCTTATACTATGGCAAAAGTTATGAAGACCATGGATGGTAATACGGCTGCTTCATATATTTCGTATGCCTTTACAGATGTTGCAGCTATTTATCCAATTACTCCTTCTTCAGACATGGCAGAACATGTCGATGAATGGGCGGCAAATGGAAAGAAAAACATCTTTGGTCAAGAAGTACTAGTTAAAGAAATGCAATCAGAAGCTGGAGCAGCAGGAGCAGTTCATGGCTCATTGCAAGCAGGTGCGCTAACGACTACATATACAGCTTCTCAAGGTCTATTACTTATGATCCCAAATATGTATAAAATAGCTGGGGAACTATTACCAGGAGTATTCCATGTTTCAGCTAGAGCATTAGCATCACATGCTTTAAGTATCTTTGGTGATCATCAAGACGTTATGGCTGCAAGACAAACTGGTTTTGCCCTATTAGCTTCAGGCAGTGTACAAGAAGTAATGGATTTAGGTGGGGTAGCTCACTTATCAGCTATCAAGGGTAGAGTTCCGTTCCTACACTTCTTCGATGGATTTAGGACAAGTCATGAAATCCAAAAGATAGAAGTTTTAGAATATGAAGATCTAGCAAAATTAGTTGATTATGAAGCACTACAAGAATTCAGAGAAAGAGCATTAAACCCTGAGAATCCTGTTACAAGGGGTACAGCTCAAAACCCTGATATTTACTTCCAAGCAGCAGAAGCTTCCAACCCATTCTATGACAAAATCGGTGGAGTTGTTTACGACTACATGAAGGAAATATCAAAGTTAACTGGTAGAGACTACAAACCATTTAACTACTATGGTCATCCAGAAGCTGAAAACGTAATTATTGCGATGGGTTCAGTAACTCAAACCATAGAAGAGACTGTAGATTATCTACTAGATAAGGGTGAAAAAGTAGGTCTAGTAAAAGTTCGTCTTTATAGACCATTCGTAGCTGAATATCTATTAGATGTTCTTCCAAAGACAGTTAAGAAAATCGCTGTCCTAGATAGAACAAAAGAAAAAGGCGCTATAGCTGAACCACTACATCTTGATGTTAAGAGTGTATTCTACGACCAAGACCAAAAACCAGTTATAGTTGGTGGAAGATACGGTCTAGGTTCAAAAGATACTACTCCTTCACAAATATTAGCAGTATATGAAAACCTAAAACAAGATGAACCAAAAGACAGATTCACTATAGGTATTATTGATGATGTAACTAATACATCCTTAGAAATCAAGGAAGTTATAAATACAGAACCAAAAGGTACAATCAAGTGTAAATTCTGGGGATTCGGTTCAGACGGTACTGTTGGAGCAAATAAACAAGCTATCAAGATTATCGGTGATGACACTGATATGTATGCTCAAGGATATTTCTCCTATGACAGTAAAAAATCTGGTGGTGTAACAATATCCCACTTAAGATTTGGTAATGAACCAATCACATCAACTTATTTAATCACAGACGCAGACTTTATTTCCTGCTCAAAGCAATCCTATGTATATCAATATGATTTACTAAAAGGCTTGAAGAAGGGCGGTACATTCTTACTGAACTGCATCTGGGATGAAGAAGAATTAGAGAAAAACCTACCAGCAAGTCTAAAGAGATACATTGCTGAAAATGATATTGACTTCTACACAATCAATGCTACTAAGATAGCTGCAGACATTGGACTTGGTGGAAGAACTAACATGATCATGCAATCAGCCTTCTTCAAATTAGCTGAAGTATTACCATTAGATGAAGCAGTAGAACACCTAAAGAGATCTATAGTTGAAGCTTATGGTAATAAAGGTGAGCACATAGTTAATATGAACTATCAAGCAGTAGACCAAGGTATAGAAGCATTAGTTAAGGTTAATGTTCCAGAATCTTGGAAAGATGCTGTTGATGAGGAAGAGGAAACTAAGGAACTTCCAGAGTTCATAGAAAATGTTCTTGTACCTATGAACAGACAAGAAGGAGACAACTTACCTGTAAGTGCATTTACTGGTAGGGAAGATGGTACATTCCCACAAGGAACTGCAGCATATGAGAAACGTGCTATAGCAGTAGAAGCTCCTCGTTGGATTCCAGAAAACTGTATCCAATGTAACCAATGTTCATTTGTATGTCCACACGCTGTAATTAGACCAATCCTGCTTGACGAAGAAGAAAAGGCTAATGCACCAGAAGACTTCGTAACTCTTAAGGCTATGGGTAAAGGTCTAGAAAACTTACAATATCGTATCCAAGTATCAGTACTAGACTGTACAGGCTGCGGTAACTGTGCTGAGGTTTGCCCTGCTAAGAATAAGGCCTTAGTAATGAAGCCATTCGAAGAAGAATTCGAAGAGCAAACACCAAACTGGGATTTTGCTATGACTGTAAAAGACAAGGGCGACCTAATGAATGTTAATACTATCAAGGGTAGTCAATTTAGACAACCATTGCTTGAATTCCACGGAGCTTGTGCTGGTTGTGGAGAGACAGCATATGCTAAATTAGTTACTCAATTATTTGGAGATAGAATGTATATAGCTAATGCTACAGGTTGTTCATCAATCTGGGGTGGTTCAGCACCTACAACACCATACTGCAAGAATTCAGAAGGCAAAGGACCTGCTTGGGCGAATTCATTATTCGAAGACAATGCTGAATTTGGATATGGTATGGCACTAGCTAATAGACAAATCAGAGGCAAGATCAAATCATTAATGGAAGAATTCCTAGCATTAAACCTTGATTCAGAATTAAATGAGTACTTCAACCAATGGATAGCTGGTATGAAGGATCCAGTTGAATCAAAGGCTGCTGCAGGAATGATTATCCCAAGATTAGATCAAAGCACTGGAAATGATGAGGCTGATAAGATATTAGCTGAGATCAAGGATAGAAAAGATTATCTAATCAAGAAATCAATCTGGATCTTCGGTGGAGACGGATGGGCTTATGACATCGGATTCGGTGGTTTAGACCATGTACTAGCTTCAGGAGAAGACATAAACGTATTTGTATTTGATACTGAAGTATACTCAAATACAGGTGGTCAATCATCCAAGGCTACTCCTACAGCAGCAGTTGCTAAATTCGCTGCATCTGGTAAAGAAATCAGAAAGAAAGACCTAGGATTAATGATGGCATCCTATGGATATGTTTACGTAGCTCAAATTGCTATGGGTGCAAACATGAACCATACAATCAAGGCTATAAATGAAGCTGAATCCTATGACGGTCCATCACTAGTAATAGCTTATGCACCATGTATCAACCATGGAATTAGAACTGGTATGGGTACTAGTGTAAGGCAAGAACAAAAAGCAGTAGATGCTGGATACTGGCACCTATTCAGATTCGACCCAAGACTTGCAGAACAAGGCAAGAATCCATTCCAATTAGATTCAAAAGAGCCAAAGGCATCCTTCAGGGAGTTCATAACTTCAGAAGTAAGATATACTTCACTACAAAAGAAATTCCCAGAGCTAGCTGAAGAATTATTCACAGCTGCTGAAAAGAATGCTAAGGCAAGATATGAAGCATACAAGAGAATGGCTGCAGCATGGGATGAAGAATAATTAGATTTAAAGGGTTATCAGGTAAACTGATAGCCCTTTTTTTATCCCTATTTCAGTTATAATATGAATATAGCATCTGCCAATAGTATATGATAAAATAGATTAATAACTTAAAGTTAGGAGTGGTAGATTGGACAGACAGGATTCAGTCCTATTATTCAAGGATAAGGATTTAGGACAATTATTATATGATGAACCTATGAAGAACCATACTTCTTTTAAAATAGGAGGCCCTGTAGACCTTATGATTATTCCCCAAAATGAAGGGCAATTGATAGATGCTATAAGTCTGTGTAGAGAACACGATTTAGATTTTTTCATCATGGGAAATGGCTCTAATCTGTTGGTAGGAGATGGTGGAATCAGGGGCGTAGTTATAAAAATCAGCGAAGGATTAAACAAGATAGACTTTCAGGGTACCAAGATAGTTTGCCAGGCAGGAGCCTTGTTAACAGCAGTAAGTAGAAGGGCCGCAGAGCAATCACTAACAGGCATGGAATTTGCTAATGGTATACCAGGCACCATAGGTGGTGGAGTAACAATGAATGCTGGTGCCTATGGCGGTGAAATGAAGGATATTATCAAGAAAGTCCGTGTATTAGACAAGGATAACAATATTCTAGAATATACTAATGAAGAAATGAATTTCAGATATAGGGGAAGTAGGGTCATGGATGAAGGCCTTATTATCTTGTCAGTTGAAATAGGATTAGAAGAAGGAAACTATGAGAAGATTAAAGAAACCATGAGGGACTTGACCCACAGGAGAACTTCCAAGCAACCCTTGGAACTCCCCAGTGGCGGAAGCACCTTTAAAAGGCCAGTGGGACATTATGCTGGAAAGCTTATAGAGGATTCAGGACTCAAGGGTCTCATTAAGGGTGGCGCTCAGGTTTCAGATAAGCACTGTGGCTTTGTGGTAAATATAGACAATGCTACCTGTAAGGATGTATTAGATTTAATTTCAATTATTCAAAAGACCGTAAGGGATAAGTTTAATGTAGAACTCGAACCGGAGATAAGGATTATTGGAGAGATTGCTTAATGTATTTAATAGGAGATTATCATACACACACAGTTTTTAGTCATGGTAAGGGAACCATAAGACAAAATGCTGAAGCAGCCTTAAAAAAAGGACTTAAGGAAATAGCAATCTGTGACCATGGACCTGGTCACTATCTATATGGAGTTAAGAAGGAAAACATCCCCAGGATGAGGGAAGAAATAGATAGATTAAATGAAGAGTTTGGACCCAAGGGACTAAGGATTCTTCTAGGTGTGGAAGCTAATCTGACAGGGTATGATGGTTCCATAGATATGGTTGATAAGCTGATTGAATTAACAGATATTCTTATCATGGGTTACCATTATGGAGTTACCCCAAACTCCCTTTACGATGGGATTGGCATGTATATCCGAAACCCCCTATCAAAGGTTCTGCCCCTTGGAAGGGAAAGTATGTTAGAATTAAATACAAGGGCTTTTATTAAGGCCATAAATCAATTTCCCATCGACTTTATCAGTCATCCAGGCTCTAAGGCTAAGGTAGATATAAAGACCTTGGCCAGAGAAGCGGCTAAGGTAGGTACAGCCTTGGAAATTAACTCAAAACACAGCCAATTATCAGTTGAAAGTATAAGGATTGCAGCAAGTGAAGATGTGGAATTTATTATCAATAGTGATGCCCATAGTCCAGAAGATGTTGGAAATATTGATGAGGCTTTAAAAAGGGTAGAGCTAGCAGGATTGCCCTTGCATAGGATCAAGAATGTAAGAGTCTAGGAGGTGATGGTTTGGAATTTCTAGTTATTACTGGGATGTCAGGAGCAGGAAAATCACAGGCTATGAAGGTAATGGAGGATATGGGTTACTATTGTATGGACAATCTCCCCCCTCAACTTCTGCCTAAATTTGCAGAACTATGCGCTGAATCCAAGAAAATCATTAAAAAGGTGGCCGTTGTTGTAGATATAAGGGGTGGAGAGTTTTTTAAAAGCTTGTTTAATTCCCTAGATGACCTGACTGAAAAGGGGATTGGATATAAGATCCTCTTCCTTGATGCGGCAGACAATGTTTTAATAAAGAGGTATAAGGAACTAAGAAGACCCCACCCCTTAAACCCAGAGGGAAGTATTCTAGATGGAATCGACCAAGAGAGACAGATGTTGAAGGAGTTGAAGGACAGGGCCTTTTATATTATAGATACCTCAAAGTTAACTATAGGAATGTTAAAAGAAGAGATCTATAAGATCTTTTTAGAGGGTGGTGAAAGTAGAAAACTGACCATTTCTATAACCTCCTTTGGATTTAAAAACGGAATGTTAATGGATGGAGACTTGATCTTTGATGTCAGGTTTTTACCTAATCCATACTATATACCTGAACTAAGGGAGAAGTCAGGATTCAATGATGATGTTAAAGACTATGTATTTAAAAAGCCTCAAACTAATATCTTTATTTCAAAGGTAATAGATATGTTGGAGTTTTTAATACCATATTATATAGAAGAGGGTAAAACCCAACTAGTGGTAGGTATAGGTTGTACTGGTGGATATCATAGGTCTGTAGCTATTTCTAACAGGATTGGTGAAATCCTTACTGAAAATGGACATAGAACAACAATTCATCATAGGGATATTAATAGATAGGAGTAATCTTATGGATAGAAATATTAATTGTGTTCAAGTATATTCTAACGAGCCCAAGGTCGTGGTTATAGGTGGAGGAACAGGCTCATCTATTCTTCTCAGTGGGCTTAAGAAATATACACCCAATATAACAGCCATAATTACTGTGGCAGATGATGGAGGAAGTTCAGGAGTCCTTAGGGAGGATTTAGGCATGTTGGCCCCAGGAGATATTAGGGCCTGCCTACTAGCCCTTGCCAATACCGAGCCCACTATGGAAAAATTACTCCAATATAGGTTTGATAACGGAATCTTGAAGAACCAGAGCTTCGGGAACCTGTTTTTAGCAGCCATGGTGGGTATACATGGGAGTTTTGAAAAGGCTATTCAGGAAGCTAGCAACGTATTGGCGATTACCGGTAAGGTATATCCAATGACCTTGGATGATGTTCATCTTTACGCAAGATTGGATAATGGAATGATTGTCAAGGGCGAATCCCAAATACCCAAGGAAGTGCTGAAGTCAAAAAGTAAGATTGATAGAATCTACATCAATCCACAAAAATCCAACCCCTTAAAAGAGGCAGTATCGGCCATCAAGGATGCAGACTTAATAGTCCTAGGACCTGGTAGCCTCTATACCTCAGTTATCCCCAACCTCTTGGTAAACAACATAGTGGAGAAAATATTTGAAGCAACAGCTCCAAAGGTATATATATCAAATATCATGACCCAACCAGGAGAAACAGATGGTTTTAGTGTCTTTGACCATGTGGAAGCCATCTTAAAGCACAGCAGGGAGGATTTATTGGATTATGTTATAGCCAATATTGGTGAAATACCTCAGGATAGGCTATCTGATTATATAACTGATGGATCCAGACCTGTAAAATTTGATGATTATGATAGGGAAAAGTTAGCTGAATTGAATATTAAACTAATTGAAGATAATCTCATAGAAGTTAAGAATAACTACATTAGGCACGATAATGACTACTTAAGTCAATTGTTGATGAGAATAGCCAAGAATAATATTAACAATTCCCACAATTATATAGTATAATTGATATAACATCAGAAGATAGGAAATATTTATCAGGAGTTGGTAACATGATAACTGAAATAAGCTCCGGAGGTGTGGTGATATTTGGAAATGCCCTATTATTGCTTAGGAAATATAATGGGGACTGGGTACTACCAAAAGGTAGGGTAGAAGAAGGCGAAAAACTCCATACAGCTGCCCTGAGGGAGGTCTATGAGGAGTCAGGAGTCAAGGCAGAAATAACCCAATATATAGGTAGGATAAATTATCACTATAGGAATATAAAGGAAGATAAGATGGTATCCAAGACGGTTCATTGGTACCTGATGAAATCCCCCAATATGAATTGCAAGCCTGAAAGGAAAGAGGGATTTATAGATGCAAAATTTATCCATATCGATAGGGTTATGGATATAGTGAGATACGAAGATGAGAGACGGATTATAAAGAAAAGCTTAAAGATTATAGGCAATGACTTGGGGTGATGGTATGTCTTTTTCTTTAGCAACCAAGAATGAACTAGCTAGAATACCTGTTACTGATAACCTATACATGCTAGCAGAATTAGCTGCTTTAGTAAGAATGTGTGGAACCATACAGATTTCTGGCCTAAACAGTATCAATATTAGGTTCACTACAGAGAATGCAGCAATTGCCAGAAGGGTCTTCACCTTCTTAAAGGAATTGTATGAAGGTGAGATTGAAGTAGTAGTAAAGCGCACTAGGCAGTTGAAGAAGAACAATAATTACTTGATAACAATTAAGGATACTGATATTTCTAAGAAATTACTAATTGATGTTGGATTTATAAATGGTGGAGACAACTATGATATCTTCAATGTCCAATATAGAATAGGAGAGCAAATCCTAAATGATAGGATGGCCAAGAGGGCCTATTTACGTGGTGCATTTCTAGGCGGAGGCTCCATCAGTAATCCTGAAAAAGCCTATCATTTAGAATTCGTTACCAATAATCAAGAGCATAGTGATGACCTTTCCAGTATTATTAACTCTTTTGATCTCAATTCCAAGGTGGTCTTAAGGAAGAGTAACTATGTTGTTTATCTCAAGGAAGGTAGCCAAATAGTTGATCTGCTTAATATCATGGGAGCCCATCAAGCCCTATTAAAGTTTGAGGACATTAGAGTTTTAAAAGATGTTAGAAATAACATTAATAGGCTGGTAAACTGTGAGACAGCCAACCTTAATAAAACCATTGATGCTTCTATTAGGCAAGTAGCCCATATTGAAAGAATAAGAGACCACATGGGGTTAGACAAGCTTCCACCTAAGTTGAGGGAAGTAGCTGAGATTCGATTAAACTATCCAGAGGCTACCCTCAAGGAGATAGGTCAAATGCTAGACCCACCTGTTGGGAAATCAGGGGTTAATCACAGGTTTAGAAAGCTAGAGGAAATATCAAATGACTTGAAAGGAGTATGAGTATGGAGAGAATAACTTTAAAATTAAAAAACAAAGAGGGTTTACATGCTAGGCCAGCAGCAGTATTTGTACAGGAAGCCAATAAATTTGATAGTGAAATTGAAATTGAATTCCAAGGTATGAAGGTAAATGGAAAAAGCATCATAGGTATCATGTCACTAGGAGCTTTTTATGGTGAAGACATAACCATTACAGCCCGAGGCCGGGATGAAGAAGAGGCTATTAGGACCTTGGAAAAATTAATAACTAATGAGTTTCAAGAACTATAGGACAATTAAGTACTTATGAGGGCTATACTAATTACCAATAATGTAAAGGTATATGACAAATTCAAGGATAATATGGATATCGTTTATAGGGGAGAATGTTCTTATTTAGAAGTCTTGGAGCTAGCTAGGGACAAAATCTACCAGGGTCATGAATTGCTTACTCATCCTTTGTCTGGCAGCCTTAAACCCAATGAGACCCCTTTTAAGTCCATAATAATATCAAAAGAAAGATCCAGCTTAGACCATAATAGCTTAAATATTATAGAAGCTAGTATAGAGACTACTAAGAAATTTTTGAGACAAAAAACTACTCCCATGTGGACGGAAAGGGTATTGGAGGACTTTAGGATAATTGACTTGTCCTTAATAGAAAATATTTTAGACTCTCCATAGAGTCTATATTTTTGTATAATATGACAACTACAATCATACTTACTAGAGAGGATAGTATAAATGATGAAGAAAGAATTTGTCCATCTACATGTCCATACTGGCTTTAGCTTATTAGATGGCTCAATTAAAATAAAGGACTTAATTTCTAGGACCAAGGAGTTGGGGATGGATACCATTGCTATTACCGACCACGGTTCCATGTTTGGAGTTATTGAGTTTTATAAGGAAGCCATGAGGCAGAATATCAAGCCCATACTTGGCTCTGAAATATATACTGCCATCAATAAGTATACCGAAAAAGAACCCAAGGATAAGAACCAATACCATCTAGTACTTTTAGCAGAGGATAATCAAGGATACCAAAACCTTATGAAGATTGTATCTGAAGCCTATGTTAATGGATTTTACTATAAGCCAAGGGTGGACAAGGATATATTGAGAAAATATAATAAGGGTATAATAGCCTTATCTGCTTGTCTAGGCGGAGAAATTCAACAGTTCCTCCTAGACAATAACTATGAAAGGGCCAAACAATCTGCCCTGGAGCATAGGGATATTTTTGGTGAAGGCAACTTCTTCCTTGAGCTTCAGGACCATGGAATGAATGAGCAAGTTCAAGTCAATAATCAATTGATAAGGTTAAGCAAGGAAACTGGTATACCCTTAGTAGCTACTAATGATGTACATTATCTAAGGAAGGAAGATGCAGGAGTCCATGATGTCCTCCTCTGCATCCAGACAGGTAAAACCATAAATGATGATGATAGGATGAAGTTTCCCACAAACCAATTCTACCTAAAGTCACCAGAGGAGATGATTGAGCTTTTCGCAAATCAAAGGCAGGCTATCGATAATACAGTCCTCATAGGTAAACGCTGTAATGTGGAATTGGACTTTTCAACCCTCCATCTCCCAGAATATAAGGTCCCTGCTGGTTATACCAATGAATCCTACTTAAAAGAAATTACCCTAGAGGGTCTAAAGTATAGATTTGGAGAAATAACCCCTGAAATCAGGGAAAGATTTGATTATGAATTCCAAACCATTGTAGATATGGGGTACGTGGATTATTTCCTCATAGTATGGGATTTTATAAAGTATGCCAAGGATAATGAGATTATGGTAGGACCTGGTAGGGGCTCAGCTGCAGGAAGTCTAGTTTCCTATGGCTTAGGTATAACAGATGTGGACCCACTGGAATACGGTTTACTCTTTGAGAGATTTCTAAATCCGGAAAGGGTAACCATGCCAGATATAGATATAGATTTTTGTTATGAAAGACGAGAAGAGGTAATAGACTATGTTATAAACAAATACGGCCATGATAGGGTAGCCCAAATAGTTACCTTTGGGACCATGGCTGCCAGGGCATCCATTAGGGATGTGGGCAGGGCTATAGATATGCCCTATAGGGATGTGGACTATGTAGCAAAAAACATTCCTACGGATATAGGTATGACCATAGATAAGGCCCTCAATGAGAATAGGGAACTTAGGGAACAATATGAAAACAACGAGCAAATCCGTACCTTAATAGACTATGCTAGGCAGGTGGAAGGTCTTCCTAGACACACCTCCACCCATGCAGCAGGTGTAGTTATTTCTAGGGAGCCCATAACAAATTATGTCCCCCTCTTGAGGAATGGTGATATCCTATCTACACAATTTAATATGCTGGAATTGGAAGAGTTGGGCCTACTTAAGATGGACTTCCTGGGATTAAGGACCTTAACCGTCATAAGGGATGCAATCAAGCTAATAGAAGAAAACCACGGAGTAAAGGTGGACTTTAATCAGATAGATTTTAAGGACCCTGCAATATTTGAAATGTTTGCTAGGGGTGAAACCTTAGGAATCTTCCAATTTGAAAGTACAGGCATGAGGAGCTTCCTTAAGGAATTAAAACCTAATGTATTTGAAGACCTTATAGCTGCCAATTCCTTGTATAGGCCGGGACCCATGAACCAAATTCCTACATTTGTGGAACGTAAGCATGACCCAAGTAAGATAAGCTATATACACCCTAAGCTGGAAGACATTCTTGATGTAACCTATGGTTGTATTGTCTATCAAGAACAGGTAATGCAGATTGTTCAGGAAATTGGAGGATACTCAATGGGTCGTGCAGACCTGGTCCGTCGGGCTATGGGCAAGAAGAAGATGGAGATTATGGAAGAGGAAAGAAAGAACTTCATCTTTGGGCAAGTAGATGAGGACGGAGAGGTCATAATAAGTGGGGCTATAAGAAATGGAGTGGATGAAAAATCAGCCAACCAAATCTATGATTTGATGATTGATTTTGCCAACTATGCCTTTAATAAATCCCACTCAGTTGCCTATGCGGTAATAGCCTATAGAACAGCATATTTAAAGCATTATTATCCAGTAGAATTTATGGCAGCCCAGATATCTTCCGTGATGACTGTAACCAGTACCGTATCACTCTATATTCAAGAATGTAAGAGGTTAGGAATAGAGGTATTACCTCCAGATGTTAACGAGTCATCCCATAAGTTTACTGTTGCCAATGGTAAGATACGATTTGGATTAACTGCAGTTAAAAATGTAGGTGAAAACCTAATATCAGCTATAGTTAAGGCAAGGCAGGCTGGTCCCTTTGTGAGCTTTACAGATTTAATTGAAAGAGTTGAAAAGATTGACTCCACAGCTATGAACAAAAGGGGAATAGAAAGTCTAATAAGATGTGGGGCTATGGACAGTTTGGGAGCAAATAGGGCCCAGTTACTAGCTATATTTGAAAAGACCATAGATGCCATCCATGCAGATAGAAAGAGAAATCTCCAAGGTCAGTTTTCCTTGTTTGACACACTAGATGATAAAGTAAGCCAGGATGAACTACCTGACTTAAAAGAATTTCCACAAAAAATCTTATTGAACATGGAAAAGGAAGTTTTGGGTATATATATATCTGGCCATCCCCTTGCTCCTTATGAAAAAGAGTTAAAGAGGATTTCCAATATAACAACATCGGAGATTCATTCAGAAGTAGAAAAGGACTCCAATGAGATCAGAAACATAAGGGATGGGCAAAGGGTTAAAATTGGCGGTATAGTAGTTAATAGAAAGAATCAGATAACTAAGAACAACAACATGATGGCCTTTATTACCATTGAGGATTTTGTAGGTTCCATTGAATGTATTGTATTTCCCAAGATTTATGAAAACCACAAGGACTTAATCGATGAAGATTCATTAATCATAATCGAGGGTAGACTTAGCATTTCAGAGGTAGATGAGCCTAAAATAATCTGTGAGAAAATTGCTCCTTTAAATAATTACAAACTGGATAAATTATATATAAAGATAGCTCAGGATAAAAGCAAGGATGTGATTAATAAAATTAATACTATCTTAAAGAAGAGCCCTGGTGACACACCAATCTATATATACTTTGAGAAGAATAAAAAAACCTTTATAGCAGACCATTCACTATGGATAGATATAAATAAAGAAGAAACTATTAGGGACTTAGAGGACTTATTAGGCAAGGACAATGTTGTTCTTACCAAAGTATAAAGGTAATAAGGGGGATATCATATGTGGACTACAGTATATATTGCTTCAGGTAAGGATTGGGCTGAGGAAGTAGAAAATAGACTATCCTATGAGGGATTTATTGTGAAGACTAGGTTCTTTGCCATGGAAGGTAATAAGGAGTTATATGAGATATTGGCTCCATCCTTCGAAGCAGAAGATATACAGAGTATGTTGACAGAGCTAGGTATAATGTAACCAGCAATCTTAATTGGGGGGATAGAATGAAAACCATTGGAATTCTAACGAGTGGAGGAGACGCACCAGGGATGAATGCTGCCATCAGGGCAGTTGTTAGGACCAGTATTTACCATGGAGCCAGAGTTATGGGTATTAAACAGGGTTTTGCTGGCCTGCTTGAAGGTGATATATATGAAATGAACCTTTCTTCTGTAGCAGATATCATCCACAGGGGTGGAACCATGTTAAGAAGTAGTAGGTCTGATGAATTTAAAACAGAAGAAGGGTTAAAAAAGGCTATAAAGGTACTAAAGATTTTCGGTATAGATGGATTAGTTGTTTTGGGGGGAGATGGTAGCTTTAAGGGGGCAAACTCCCTATATGATGCAGGAATACCCACTATTGGGATTCCATGTACCATCGACAATGATTTGGGTTATACGGACTTTACTGTTGGCTTTTTAACTGCAGTTGAAACGGTAGTTGAAGCGATAAGCAAAATAAGGGATACTTCCAGTTCCCATGGTAGGGCAAATATAATAGAAGTTATGGGAAGACATTGTGGTGATATAGCCCTATATTCAGGATTAGCCGGTGGTGGAGAGAGTATTATAGTACCAGAAGTAGACTTAGATATGGATGGTATCTTTAAGAAGATAATAAATGGTAGAAACAGGGGTAAACTACACCATATAATTGTACTTGCAGAAGGAGTAGGTAATCCTTATGAAGTGGGTAAGCAAATCGAAGAAAACACAGGTCTAGATACTAGAGTAACCATACTGGGACATTTACAGAGGGGTGGGACACCTACCACCTTCGATAGAATAATAGCCAGCGAAATGGGAAGAAAGGCTGTAGAATTATTGTTAGATGGTAAGTCAGGCAAGGCTTTGGGTATCAAATGTAATAAAATTATAAATCCAGATTTTAAAGAAGCATTATTAATTAAAAAAGAATTTAACACCAATATGTATGAAACAGCACAAATATTGTCAATTTAGGAGGAAAACATATGAAGAAGACAAAAATAGTCGCAACCATTGGACCTGCATCAGAATCAGAAGAGGTATTAAAACAATTATTTGAAAATGGGTTGAACGTATGTAGGTTGAACTTTTCCCATGGTAGCCATGAGGAACATAAGAAACGTATAGACACTATAAAAAAAGTAAGGGAAGAACTAGGCCTTCCTATTGCTATTATGCTAGACACAAAGGGACCAGAAATCAGGTTGGGTAATTTTAAAGATGGGGTTATAGAGTTAAAGAAAGGTGATATATTTACCTTAACAAGTAGGGATATCCTAGGTGATAATACCATAGTCAGTATATCCTACAAAGGATTAGCTCAAGATGTTTCTGAGGGTTCCATTATCCTTATAGATGATGGCTTGGTAGAGTTAGAAGTGCTTGAAATCATCGACAATACCGATATCAAATGTAGGGCATTAAATGGCGGAGAGCTTAAGAACCACAAGGGAGTAAATGTACCTAATGTAGAAATCAACCTACCAGCAATTGTAGAAAAAGATGTTCAAGATATTTTGTTTGGGATAGAAAACGGAGTAGACTTTATAGCAGCCTCCTTTATTAGGAAAAAAGAAGACCTAATAGAGATAAGAAAGATACTTGAGGAGAACAATGGTAACCATATAAGCATAATATCCAAGATAGAAAACCAGCAAGGAGTAGACAATTTAGATGAAATCATAGCTTTTTCAGATGGCATCATGGTAGCAAGAGGAGACCTAGGAGTCGAAATTGAAGCTGAAACTATGCCTTTAGTTCAAAAGGAAATGATTAGGAAATGTAACGAAGCAGGTAAGGCTGTAATAACTGCAACACAAATGTTAGACTCAATGATCAGGAATCCTCGTCCAACCAGGGCAGAGGTAACAGACGTAGCCAATGCCATCCTAGATGGTACAAGTGCAATCATGTTGTCAGGCGAAACTGCTGCAGGTAAATATCCAGTAGAATCAGTAAAGACCATGTATAAGATAGCAGTAACAACAGAAAGCTCTTTGGACTATCCAGGTATATTAAAGTCCAAATCCATTAAATCCGGTATTACAACCACAAACGCCATCGGAAGGTCCACATGCTACACAGCCCAAGACTTAGATGCAGCAGCTATAATAACAGCAACATCCTCAGGTCATACATCAAGGGCTATATCAAAATTCAGACCTAAGGCTCCGATAATAGCTGTTACAACAAGTGAAGAAGTCATGAGAAAGCTAGTTTTAGAGTGGGGAGTATACCCTGTATTGGCACCTGAAAGCAAGACCACAGATGAAGTAATTTCTAATTCCGTCAAGGCAGCTATAGAAAGTGGTTATGTAGAAGAGGGAGATCTAGTAGTAATAACTGCAGGAGTGCCAGTAGGCCTATCAGGTACAACCAACCTAATTAAGGTACACACAATAGGCAAGGTATTATTAACTGGAACCGGTATAGGAAATAAATCCATATCAGGAAAGGTATGTGTAGCAAGCAATCAAGCTGAACTCCTAGCAAAGTTTAATGATGGCGATATCCTGGTCTGTGTAAACACCGATAAGGATATGATTAACTTTATGAAGAGGGCAAGTGCAATTGTAACTGAACATGGTGGCTTAACCTCCCACGGAGCAATTGTTGGACTTAACCTTGGTAAACCAACCATAGTTGGAGTCAAGGATGCGACCAAACTCTTGAAAGATGGAGACATAGTAACTGTAGATAGTGAAACAGGACAAATTTATAAGGGTGAGGCAAGAGTATTGTAATAAAGCTAGTAAGGACAGAGGGGTTGAGACTCCTCTGTCTTACTTATTTGTTATAAAATTCAGGGTCATTTATAGATCCTAAGTTGACCAAATAATAATTGTATAATTAAATTCAACCTGTTATACTTATTAAGCGGCTCGAAATAAATTAGCAGGTGATATTATGGAAAAGAATGATAAAACACAGTTAATTCTAAATGGTGACATACTTAAGGCATTACTTACCCTATCAATACCAATAATAATTAACAACCTTATCCAGACCCTCTTTAATCTAGTAGACGCCTTCTGGGTTGGCAAGATATCCTCGGTACATTTCGCAGCAACATCTTTTGTTTGGCCAGTTAACTTCTTATTTATATCCCTAGGGATAGGCATATCTATAGCAGGAACATCCCTCTTGTCACAGCTTGTGGGAGCCAATAAGATAAAAGAAGCCCAAGAGTACGCCAGTCAAATTATAGCAGTATCTGTAATAGCTGCCCTTGGATTTACAATGGTCGGTTTTATAATGAGTCCACACATAATTAAGGCAATGGGTGCAGATCTTGAATTAGCTAAGTTAAGTAATCTTTACCTAAGGATAACCTTATTAGACCTGGTATTTATGTTTTTATACTTTAATATCAATTCAATTATGAGCGCCCAAGGAAATACGGTTACCCCTACAATCCTAAGTGGTATCTCGGCAGTCCTTAATATGGTTTTAGACCCCATATTCATATTTACCTTTAATTGGGGCATAGCAGGAGCAGCACTAGCAACTTTACTTTCTAGAGCCCTCTTGGCCATAGTAGGCCTATTCTTCATATTTGGAGAAAACAATAGGATTAAACCCAACTTCAAGAATTTTAGATTCAATAAGGATATACTCGGTGACCTTATACGTGTAGGCTTTCCTTCCACAGTTGGACAGTCTGGTTCAGCTATAGGCTTTATGGTTCTTAATGGCTTTGTAGTATCCTATGGGACAGCTACACTGGCAGCCTTTGGAATGGTAAACAGGATAACATCCATGGTCATGCAATTTACCCAGGCCATAGGAGCAGCATTAACCTCTGTAGTAGGTCAGAATATTGGTGCAAACCAATATGATAGGGTGACTACAGCCTTCCATAAGGCAATTAAAATAGCTATAGGTATAGGTGTCATAGGATGCATAATCCTAGTTTCCCTTGATAAGGAATTAATTGACTTCTTCATCCAATCCAAGGATGACCCTCTAGTTATTAGCCAGGGCATAAGTTTCCTTAGATATAGTTCATTATCCATGCCCTTCCTAGGAATATTTAGTGTCTTTCAAGGGCTCTTCCAAGGTTCAGGTAACACTAAGTTCTCCATGGGGATGGAAATAGGTAGGTTATGGGGTGTAAGGATACCCATGATTCTCTTCTTTAAATACTTGACTACAATAGGAGCAGAAGGGATTTGGTTCTCCATGAGCCTTAGCAATCTTCTAGTGTGTGTATACGGATATTTCATATATAGGAAGAAGAAATGGAAGAGGTCTGTTATAAATACCATATAATTACATAAATAATTGTTAATAAGACATTGATTCTTTCTAATACAGAGAAGAATGTTTAATGATATGATACCTCCAAGTAGACAGTCTAGTTAAATAGAACTAAGGCATCTACCAGGAGGTTTTTCATTTACTTAGAAAAGGCTACTTTACTATGTTCTAAATATTCAAACAATAAATTGACAATAATATCAAGCTGTGATAAAATTATCTTACTTAATAGTAGACGGATTAAAAACTTACATTAAATGTTTTAGGAGGGTAGATAATTTAATAAGGGGGTATATATATCATGACAATGTGTGGTTATGATGGCTCACATAAGCCTGAAGAGTATTTTAAAGAAGTAAGTGATGCACTCTCGGAAACGGATTATGAGCTTTTAGATAAAATGATAGATGAAATTCTTTTGCGAAAAGATTTTTATTGTACAATCTTCACAGCTGGTAATGGTGGTAGTTCTGCTACTGCAAGTCATTTGATAAACGATCTCGTAAAAGGTTGTAGAATTTATGGAAGAGAAGGTTTTAGGGCATTTAGTCTTAGCGACCCCACAGCCCTTATCACATGTCTTGCCAATGATTTTAGCTATGAAGATATTTATAGTATCATGTTGAAAACGTTTGCCAGACCTGGAGACCTCCTCATTGTTTTTAGTGGGAGCGGTAATTCCCCCAACATCTTAAGGGCATGTGAGATGGCTAGGAATATAGGCATGACGGTTATAGCCTTTGGTGGGCGAGATGGAGGCAAGATGAAAGACTTAGCAGACTATACTCTTATAGCTCCTACAAACAGTATGGAACAGATAGAGGATATTCATATGGTTTATAATCATGCAATAATAAGTAGTTTGAGAAAGAAGTTGAAGCATATTTGGGACATGGAAATCATTAATTATCCAAAACCCAGTAGACCCAAGTATGCTATTTTTGATTTTGATGGAACAGTTAGCTTGATTAGGGAAGGGTGGCAGCCAATCATGTATGATTACTTCACAGAAGAGCTGCTAAAGTGCCCTGACTTACCTGAAAGGGAAGATGTAAGGAAGATAGTTGTTGATTTTGTAGACTACCTAACGGGTAAACAAACCATCTTTCAATGTATGCGACTTGCTGAAGAGATAAGAAAATATGGAGGAAGTCCCAATCCCCCATTAGATTACAAAGCAGAATATCTTAGAAGACTGGAAGCTCATACAAGGGATAGGATTAATAGCCTGAAAAATGGTGGGGATCCAACACCATTCATAGTTCCTGGTGCTAGGGATTTTCTCACTAAACTAAGGGACAATGGAGTAACTTGCTATCTGACCAGTGGGACAGATGAGGAGGATGTAATCGAGGAAGCTAAACTACTTGGGCTGGATGGTTTTTTTGAAGAAATCCATGGGGCAACAGACCTCAACAGTACCCTTTGCTCCAAAGAACAGGTCTTAGACGACCTGATTCAAAAGAAAAACCTTGCTGGTTCAGATTTAGTAGTATTTGGGGATGGCTATGTTGAGATAGAGCTCGGTCACAGGTTGAATAGTTACACAGTAGCTGTGGCTACAGATGAGGAAAACAAGGATACTTCTATTAATGAGTGGAAGCGAGATAGGTTAATTAAGGCAGGAGCGGATTGTGTAATTCCTGACTTTAAGAATAGTACCCGTATATATGACTTTATTTGGAGGTAGAAAGATGTCATATAAAATGTTTGATACCAGTAAGTTAGTATTAAAACCACTCCATGAGCGTATCCATGATGTGGACTTATTGAAGGTAATAATACCTGTAGATGATTCACCGCCAGCTCTAAAAAATAAAAACATAGATGCTATAGCATCATCTATGGTCAAAGCCAAGGATATAGGTTCAGCAGCACTCCTTATGTATGGTGGGCATGTTATCAGACAGGGATGTTCACTATATATGATAGAACTCATGAAAAGGGGACTAATCACCCATCTAGCCACCAATGGTTCTGGAGGAATTCATGACTTTGAGTTCTCCCTAATAGGTGAGACCTGCGAATCCGTCGCAAGATATGTCAGTGAGGGGCAGTTTGGATTATGGAGGGAAACAGGACTAATCAATGGTATCCTTAAAGAAGGCGTTAAAGATGGGCTTGGTGCAGGAGAAGCAATTGGAAGGTATATTTGGGACAAGAAGCTACCATACAGGGAATATAGCGTCCTAGCAAACGCTTATCATCTTGGAATACCTTGTACAATCCATATTAGTATAGGTAGCGATATAATCCATGAGCATGACAATGCAGATGGTGCTGTATTAGGAGAGGCTTCCTATAGGGATTTTCTCATATATGCTGAAACTATAACCAATCTTGAAGGTGGTGTATTTCTCAATTTTGGATCTGCAGTAACTGGCCCAGAAATCTATTTAAAGGCCCTTGCCATGGCAAGGAATGTCGCTCATCAAAAGGGAGAGCGGATAGTAGATTTTACAACGGCAGTATTTGATATCCAACCTATTCCAGATGAAGGATATAATATAACGCCTCCTAAAACAGATCCCAGATATTATTTTCGTCCATGGAAGACAATACTGGCTAGGACAGTAGCAGATGGTGGGAAGAGCTACTATATTCAAGGAGATCATAAACATACCCTTCCAAGTCTTGCTAAATCTGCCATAAAGCTAGATTTAACCTAAGTTGAGGATGTGAAAGTCTATGAATTATAAGGAGATAGTGGATATTTTAACTAACGATATTCAGCCTACTATAACAGTGTTTGGTGACTTTAGCCTAGATAAATATCTCTACGTTGATGCTAGTAAAGATGAACTGTCCTTAGAGACCAATCTAACAGCCTATCAGGTCTCTCATAAAAAGGTGTTTGCAGGAGCAGGGGGCACCATCGCTAACAATCTTCGTGCCATGGGAGCCAAGGTTTACACCATAGGGATAGTTGGAGATGATGGAGAAGGATTTGATCTTATCAACTGTCTTAAGGATATAGGCGCCGATGTATCCTACATGGTATATTCCCATGATAGAAATACTGGGACCTATATGAAACCTATGCGTTCAGAAAATGATAAACTGAAGGAAATGAATCGTTTTGATATCAAGAATTTTACTTATACACCAATTGAAATTCAAGAAGAACTAATAGATAACCTAAAGAAGGTATTAGCTATAAGTGATGCAATTATTATATGTGATCAATACAATGAAATGAATTGTGCTGCAATAACAGACTACATGAAGGCTAGTCTTTCAAAACTCGCGTCAGAATTCAGTGAAACTATTTGGTATGTAGATTCTCGTAAAAATATAAATAAATTTAAAAATATAATATTGAAGTGCAATCATATAGAGTTGGCTCAAGTATTTAATATAGATGACAGTCTTATGGATTCAGATAAGGCCTTATATTTTTCCAAACTACTCTTTGAAGAAAACGGTAAACCCGTCTACGTGACCCTTGGAGCAGATGGTTCAGTTGTCTATGATGGAGAGGGCTATAAAATACCAGCATTTCCGGTTACCGGTGAGATTGACATAGTAGGGGCAGGAGATGCCAACAATGCAGGTATAGTCTTTGCCTTAACAAAAGGTGCAGATTATAAGCAGGCAGGACTAGTGGGTAATGCAGCTTCTTCAATAGTAATAAGAAAAATTGGAAGGACTGGTTCCGCAACACTAGAGGAAGTTATTGCTTTACTCAATAATAATGGATAAACGGGCTAAGCCGTTTATTATAAGATTATATTTAAAGGAGGGTCAATTGTGAAAAAAATATTAGCATTGGTTTTGGTACTGGCGATGGTATTATCTCTAGCTGCCTGTGGAAAAACAGAAGAACCTGCTGGACCAGGTGGAAATGGTGGTAATGATGATGGAAATGGTGAGCCAAAGAAAGAGTTCAAGATAGGAGTTGTCATACCTTCTGGAGACCATGGTTTTACAGGAGAGAGTGTTGCCCATGCTAAGATGGAAGCTGAAGCTCTTATGGAAAAATATGATGGTCTTGAAATATCAGTAAGAGATGGCCTTGAGGCTTCAGACCAAATAACATCAATTGAGAACCTTATATCTGGTGGAGATGTAGACCTTATCATGTTATGGCCAATGGAGGGGGAAGCTCTTCGTAGTGCTGCACAAAGTATATTAGATGCTGGTATAGAGCTGGTAATATACGATAGACTAATTGAGAACTTTGACGGGATAGTAGGAGAGATCATGGGTGACAATTATGGTATTGCCACCTTAATGGGTGAGTATATTAACGATTACTTTAAGGATGAAACAGAAGTTCAATATTTACGTTTCGTAGGTGATAGCTCAACTGTTACTTCACAACGTAGTGAAGGTATGGACGCAGTTATAGATGACAAATTTGAGCAGGTAGCAAATACCTTTGTAACAAATTGGTCAACAGAAACTGCCCAGGAGCAAATGGAAAACTGGTTAAATGCAAGATCTGTTGCTGAGATTGAAGACCTTGATTTAATCGTAACCCATGATGATGAGGTAGTTGATGGTGTTATTAATGCACTGGAAGCATATACAGGTGAAGCAGACCTTAACGTCAAATTAATCACATCCGTTGGAGGACGTGAAGATACACTAGTTAAATTTGAAACTACAAAAACAGACATTAAATTTACCACCTTCTATTTTGCACCTGCCTTTATTAGGGAAGCATTAAGGCTTTCAGTTGCTCATCTATATGATGAACCATATGATGGCGCTGTATTAAAAGATGGTCAATACTTGATTCCATCCTTCTCAATAAGTAATGCTGGAAATGCTGACCATGACTTTGACTCCTATAGGAATAGTGATATTTACGAAGAAAGATATTCTATAGGTAACTTCTAAATTAAGAACTTCTAAGTTAAGAACAGAAAAAACTAAATGAACCGATCGCTGGTCGGTCGGTTCATTTAGTATCAGAAAGGGGAGTTGCATATGCTCGTAGAGATGAAAGGAATCGTAAAAGAATTTGGGCCTATGCGTGCTTTAGACGACGTAGATTTCAGTATAGATACAGGAGAAATAATTGGATTAGTAGGTGAAAATGGAGCTGGAAAATCAACACTTATGAATATATTAGCAGGTACCTTTCCTCCTACAAAAGGGGAAATCTATATTAATGGCGAAAAAGTAAATATTAGCAATATTAAGATAGCAAACCAATATGGCATACGTTTTATACATCAAGAGCTTAACCTCTGTAATGACCTAAGGGTCTATGAAAATATGTTTTTATCTGAAGAGATTAGCACTAGATTTGGTTTCTTGGATAAAAAAGCCATGATAAAGAGATGTAGGGAAGTATTCAAACGTATGAATGTGGATATTGATCCAAATGCCATAGTTATGGATTTACAGGCAGCAGATAAGCAATTGGTTGAGATTGCAAAAGCCCTTCTCTTTGAATCTGAACTAATAATAATGGATGAACCAACAACGGCCTTATCAACAAATGAAGTAGAGAACTTATTTAATATAATTAGGCAGCTGGAAAAGGAAGATGTAAGTTTTATTTATATCTCACATAAGATGCCTGAGCTTTTTGAAATCTGTGAGAAGTATTTTGTTCTTCGAGATGGTAAGTTTGTTGCTAAGGGTTATTTCAAGGATATTAATGAAGACAAGCTAACGGAGATGATGATTGGAAGGTATCTTCTTGAGGATAGCTTTTCTGAATATGGTAACCAGACCAAGGAACAAGTAATACTATCTTTGAAGAACCTAAGTGGGAGGGGTTTCAACAATATAAACTTTGACCTCCATAGGGGAGAAGTATTGGCAATAACAGGGCTCCAGGGAAGTGGTAAAGAACAACTTGCAGACGCCTTGTTTGGGATAGAGCAATTTAGCGGAAGCATAGAAGTTAATGGAAAGGAAATAAAATCTGGCGCCTCTGTACGAAATTTTATGAAAAGAGGAATAGGCCTGGTACCCCGGATGAGGAAGGAAAGAGGAATCCACAACGACCTTTCTATTTATGATAATCTTAATATGGGATATCTTAACACCAAATTTAAGAAGAAATTAATATCAAGTAAGGATATAGAAGAAAGGTATAATCGACAGAAAAAAGCTTTGGATATTAGGGCTGCTAATCCAAAGGGTGTTATCACCTCCATGTCAGGTGGTAATCAACAAAAAGTTATATTAGGCAGATGGTTGGAGACCGACTCAGACATTTTGATATTTGATAATCCCACCCAGGGAATAGATGTGGGGACTAAATTCGAAATATATCATCTTATACTAAGACTAGCCCAAGAAGGAAAGGGCATTATTGTCTTTAGTGCTGAATTCCCTGAAATATATAAGGTAGCGGATTCCTGTATGGTTTTATATAAGGGCGAAATAAATGCAATCCTAGATAGAGACAACCTTACAGAAAAAAATATCATGTATTATTCTACAGGTGCAAATACGGAGGGTGCGATCAATGATTAAGAACATAAAAAAGGAAAATATAACTATAAAAGGATTATTCAAAAAACTAGTATCGGAATATAGCTTTATCTTGTCGTTTTTTATATTACTTATAATTGCCGCTACTGTAAACAAGAACTTCTTCTCATGGACTAACATTTCCAATATTTTCGTTCAGAGCTCCATGATAGGATTACTTGCCATGGGTATGAGTATGGTCATTTCAGCTGGACAGATAGATATTTCCGTAGGTTCACAAGTAGCTATAATTGGAGGATTTGGAATACTAATTCTCAACATGACACAAAGTCCAATAGTAATGCTACTTTTTTGTTGTGCCTTTGGATTCTTAATTGGCACAGTCAATGGCCTATTAGTAACCAAGGGTGGTATGCCGGCTATGGTTGCAACCATGGGTATGAGTGGGGCCT